>JALYUR010000004.1 GCA_030853635.1 Vulcanimicrobiota bacterium
GTCGACGTCATTTCCGTCGGGGCGCTCACGCACTCCGCGCCGGCCCTGGACGTCGGCCTGGACTTTTAGATGATTTGGGAGCATGCATGGTGGCGCAATCCAAAGATCCGCAACAAGACTGGGTAAACGCCCACCTTGGCCGCAGTTCCAAACAGGTCGTGGAGCGGCTGCTCTCAAGCCCCCAGCCTGCGCCGCCGCTGGCCGGCCCCGTGCTGGAACTTAAGGGCGTGCGGGCGCGTTGCGTCGCAGGGGGCGCGTCGAATTTTTGGATCGTGGGCTCGGAGGCAGCCGAACCTCGGCTCGATGGTGATTATCCGCTGACGGCCATGTCGCCGACCGCATACTTCATCTTGGTGCCCGAGTTCAACAACCTTCCCTACTGCGTGGACCGAAGCGCTTTGAACGACGCAAATCATCGCGTCTGTGGCGACACCCGGCCCCTAGAAGCGGCGATGCGGGAGGTATACGGCTGATTCGAGAAAGCGGCGCGGCGGCGGCACTTGACCGCCGGCGGCGCAGCACAGCCGAAAAAAAAGGAGGGGTTCGTGAGCAAACCCATCGAGCCCGAGCACGTGCTGCTCGAGTTTTACACGATTTGCAGCTTTCATCCGGACGATGCCTCGTCGATGCAACCGGTTCCCTTGTTCGTCCTGGGTTTCCGCGAAGGCAGCGAGCCGGTCTACGTCTGGCTCGTCGATAAGAATCACTTCGACGGCGGCCGCTTGACCAAAGACCGTTATTGGCTGCACGCGCTGAGCAACCTCGAAGGATACTTCAATAAGAAGCTGGCCAAATGCGTCGTCGAAGAGGGCTGCGTGCGCGGCGGCATAGAGCTGCTCGTCTCCACCTACCAGAATCAGTTGCGCTTTACTCCGTTGACCCCCGTAGCCGACCACGCATTCGGCTTGCGGCGCAGCCAAGCGCCTTTGACCGCCGTCTGACAACAGTCTCCACCGCCCCCGCACGGCAGCGCACGATCGTCGCGGGCGTCGACACGGGTGACGACCACCTGCGCTTCGACGTCGAGATGGCAGAATTGGAAGCGCTCGTTCGGGCGGCGGGCGCCGATGTCGTCGGGCGCATCGCGCAGCGTCGGGCCGCCGTCGACCCAGCCACGCTGCTAGGCTTGGGAAAGATCGAAGACATCTCGCAAGCCGTCAAAGCCAATGCGGCCGATGTGGTGGTAACCCTCAACGCCTTGCGCCCGCGCCAGCGTAAGACGATCGAACAGCGCCTCGGCGACGGCGTGGCAGTTATGGATCGCACGGTCGTGATTTTGGATCTGTTCGCCGCGCATGCGCGCACGAGCGAAGGCAAACTTCAAGTCGAGGTCGCGCAGTTGCGCCATCGCGCCGCAAACCTGATCGGATCGCAAGACGCGCTCTCGCGCCTCGGCGGCGGCATAGGGACGCGCGGCCCGGGCGAGACTAAACTAGAGGTCGACAGACGCCGCATCCGGCTGCGGATCACTCGGCTGGAGAAGGAACTCGCAAACGTCGCGAAACGGCGACGCGAACAGCGCCGCAGCCGCGCAGGCGCGCCCGTCATAGCGCTCGTCGGTTACACGAACGCCGGCAAGTCATCCCTGCTAAACGCGTTGTCGGGCGCCGACGTCTTCGTCGCCGACCAGCCGTTTGCCACCTTGGATCCGACGCTGCGCCGTGTGCGCCTGAGCGAAAGCGCCGATGCGGTTTTGGCCGATACCGTCGGTTTCATCAGCGACCTTCCAAAAGAACTGCTCGCGGCTTTTCGCGCTACGCTCGAGGAAGTCACCGATGCCTCCTTGCTCGTGCACGTCATCGACGCAAGCAATCCTTTCTGGCAGCGACAGCGTATCGCCGTCGAGGAAGTGCTCGAGGATCTCAAAGCTTCCGACAAACCGCTGCTGCTGGCTTTCAACAAGATCGATGCCGCGCCGCCCGGCTTCGTGCAAGCGGTCGAAGGCATTGCAGTCTCCGCCAAGACCGGCGCGGGCCTGGCCGATCTCAAGAACGAGCTTGCAAGGCGCGTGGCCGAGCGGCCAAATCGACGCCCTCGCGCTTGAGCAGTTCGCGCTTGCGCGCGTTGCCGTCTGAGCCGTACGGCCCGAGCGTTCCGTCGGCGTAAACCACACGATGGCAGGGCACGAGCAGCCATAACGGGTTCTTAGCGATAGCGCTCGCCGCCGCGCGAACGGCCAAGGGCCGACGAGCCTGGCGCGCGAGCCACCGATACGGCCTCGTCTGACCGCGCGGAATCCTGCGCGCGGCCAGCAGCACGTCGCGTTCGAAGTCCCGCGCCCAAGTCAGATCTATCGGCACGTCTGCATCGCAGCGGCCAAGCGCAGCTCGGGCCAGCGCGGCGCGGATCATCTGCGGCACGCGGGCCGCCCGTAACTCCAGGTGCAGACGGCGGCTAACATCTTGGAAGGCCGACGGTGATTCCTCGCCGGCGTAGGCCAAACCCGCATGCGTCCACGCCACGCGCAACACATTTCCGGCTATGCGGCAGACGCCCGTCGAGCAAGATCCGCGGTAAGAAGCCGGCACCGGCCTCAGCGTGAGTATCGGCGCAGGATCTCTTTGAGCCGATCGTGCGGCAGGCCGTAGACCGTATTGCCGTCGCGGCCGACCATCGTTTGCCCGGCCAGCAGCGCGTTGATGACGGCCTCTTCGGTCGAGTCCTCGGTCGCATCGAAGAGCGGGTTGATATGATACTGATCCAAAACGGTGGCGCTGAAGGTTCGCGCCTCGGGGTAATGCGGTACCGTGTTGGCCGTCGAAAATGCGATGATCAAATCGCCGCTGCCGGTTCGTGACGTCGCCCCGGTGCGCGCAAGCCCCAACGCCGCGCGTTTTGTCAGGCGCAGCAGCTGATCGCTCAGCAACGGCGCGTCGGTCGCGATAACGATGATGATCGATCCGTCTCCGGGATGCCCTTCCTTGGGCAGCAGATCGCTGATCTGCGCTCCGACTGGGACTCCGGCAATGCTCAGCTCGTCGCGGCGCCCGGTGTTCGTGTTGACCAAAACGCCGACTGTGTATCCGCCTGCCCTGGCCGAAAGCACGCGCGATGCCGTCCCGATACCGCCTTTGAATTCGAACGAAACCATGCCGGTGCCGGCGCCGACGCCTCCTTGAGCTACCGGACCTCCGCTCGCGCGGTTCAGCGCGCCGACCGCATCGGCCGCGGTGTTGTGCCGCCCGGGTTGATCGTTGAGAAACTGATCGTCGCACTCGGCCACCACCGGCAGCGGAACGTCGTCCTCTATGCCGATGCCGGGGTAGCGGCCGATCATCCACGACACTACGCCGTCGTCGATGCGCCCCACGGACAGCGTGTCGGTCAATAAGATCGGCACCTCCATCCAGCCCGCCTCGTTGATCCAAGTAGTGCCCGTCATCTCGCCGTTGCCGTTGAGCGCCCAAGCCGCGGCGAAGACCTTCCGATGCCAGACGTCATCTCGCGGGATGATCGCGGTGACTCCGGTACGGACCGGCCCCCGGCCGGCGACGAGCCGCCCTTGGCCTTCGATGTGCGTGATGTGTCCGACCCGAACGCCGGCCACGTCGGTGATGGCATCGAAGCGGCCCGCCGTAAGCGTCCCTATTTTGATGCCGAGTGCCTGTGCTTTGACGTACTGGCCGCTAGCGGGCGGCGCGGCGCCGGTGGGCGCGTTGGCCGCGCCCACCGCGAGTGCGATGATGATCCCAAGCATGCGGCCGGCTTCGCGGCACAGGCGCCTGCGGCCTACGGTTGACTAAGCCGGCCCCGGCTTACAGGGAGCTATTATCCAGCGCTTCCAGCGCTGACTTAAGCGACTTGAATCGGCGAAAATGATCGAAGGTCGTGGTGAAAGTAGCGCTGCCCGAGATGAAGGCTATATGGCCGCGGTATTGCTCGTCGATGCCGGTGACGTACCACAGGTCCGCCAAAGCTCGGGCACCCGTTTCGGTTGCGGTTTCCCAAGTGGCATGCTGCGGCAGAACGTTTGGGCTGTACGTCGACTTGAGCACGTGCCCGCTCTTTGAATCGATCCACATCGTGCCGTCGCCGTGCTGCTCGTCGCGGACTCTGGCGACATACGACACCGCCACGCTGCCCGGCGCGCAATCCGCACATTTGGACACTTGGGTGTATGAATAATCGGCCAAGTAACGCTGTTCGTACGGTTCTTTGAAAAAAACTTGGCCGCGGCTCCACTTGTCGTTGGTTTCCGAGTTTCTCGCGTCGAGCTTGGCTGCATCGAAAGTGTTGCCGTCTTGGACGACGCGCTCGTACTTGATCTTGGCGTATGCGCCGTCGGCCATCACGAAGCCGCTGTCGCTCGATTCGCTGTGAGAGACGGGGCCGCCGCGGATCCGCGTCTGTGAATGTCGTTGGAAACCGACGACGCCGCGCGTCTCTTGGGCGAACGTCCTAGCAGCGTGGTCGACGATGGCCGGGACCTCCGTATCTGATGCGCGCGCTGACGAGCCCACCGCCAAAACAGCGCAGGCGACGGTCAGTGCGCAAGCTGCGATCTTGGAGCCCGCTAGGAGAGAGACGGACCGGCGGTCTTGAAACGGCATGTTGTCGATCGCTTTCCGGAAGCCGACGGCAAAAACCGTCACCACCTATGTCTCAGAAACGCAGCGGCCGAACCATTCGTGCCGCAAGCGCTTGGCCGGGCCGAAACTAGGACCCGCCTGCAGGCCAAAACGTCGTTCACAGTCGTTCACACAGGAATGGCTCGCTCGATATATCACGGAGAGCGGGCCTCGATGAACGAAGCTGTCGAAATCGCGCCTGGCGTTGCTCATCTGCTCATCGGTTTCGTCAACGTCTACTTCGTTGGCGAAGCTGGAGCCAGCGGTTGGACGCTGGTCGACTCGGGCATACCCCGCAGCGCCCCGTTGATCCGTGCGGCGGCCCAGCGCCGCTACGGCACCCAGCCTCCGCAGGCGATCGTGTTGACGCATGGACACTTCGACCATGCCGGTTCCGCGCTGCGACTCGCCGATGAATGGAACGTGCCGGTCTATGCCCACCGGCTTGAGCTGCCCTATCTCAGCGGCCGCGCGTCATATCCGCCGCCCGACCCGACGATCGGAGGCGCCATCGCGTTCATCAGCAGGTTCATGCCCCGCGGCGGGCTCGACATCACACCGCGCATCAAGGGGCTACCGGCGGGCACACAAGTACCGGGCATGGACGGATGGCGGTGCTGTTTCACGCCGGGACATTCGCCAGGGCACGTCGCGTTTTTCCGCGATGCCGATCGCACGCTGCTCGCTGGAGACGCGGTTGCGACCGTGAATATGGACTCATGGACCGGCATGATCAGCAAAGCGCAAGAAATGGCACGTGCGGGCGCACCGTTCACATGCGACTGGCAACAAGCGCTTGAATCAGTGCGCCGGCTCGCAGAGCTGCATCCGCGCGTGCTCGCGTGCGGCCATGGCGTGCCGATGACCGGGTCGACGGTCAGCGCTGATTTGCAAGCGTTTTCCGAGCACGTCACGCCTCCGGCGCACGGGCGATATGCCGCGCAGCCGGCGCAGACTGATGGAACAGGCGTCGTGTGGTTACCACCCGCGCCTGCGGATGCGCTCCCCGTCGTCGCCGCTGCTGCGATGCTCGGCCTTGTCGGGTTGGCGGCTGCTCGAATGAAAAGAGGGCGCGGTTCCGGGCGGTAACGGTAACTACAGCATGCGTCAGCGGCGGCTCAGCCGGGCCAACAAATCGTCTTCGTCCCGCCACACCGCGTCCAGCCCGCGATGCCACCCATCGACCAAAAGCGCGTAGACGACGACGCCGTGATGCGCGGTCTTGACATAGCCGGCCAGTCCGCTTGCGCCTTCGATGTAGCCGTCTTTGCCCACTATTTTGCCGATCGCGTCTGCGGCGACGGGTCGATATTTGGCCGTGCCGTCGACGCCGACGCGGGGTAACAGATCGACGCTGGCGGCTGCGTCCTGCGCTGCCACCATCGAGCGCAGCACCGCACCGAGGACGCGGGCCGTAACGCGGTCTGCCGTCGAAAGGCCAGACCCGTCGGCGAGCACGACAGCACGGTCTTCCAAGCCGAGCCGTTTCAAAAAGGTCCGTTCGGCCGCGACGCCGTTTGGCAGCGTTCCAATTCCATAGACTTGGCGGCCCACGGCGCGCAGTAACTGCTCCGCGATGTGATTGTCCGAATCGAAGGTCATCCGTTTGATGATGTCGCGCAGCGGCCGGGAGCTGTGACGCCACAACTCGGTGCTTTGCGCCGGCGCCTTGGCAGCCGCGGCGACGCCGTCGACCGCAATGCCGGCCTGCAGGATCAGAGCACGCAAAGCGGACGCCGCGCTGAGCGTCGGATGCTCTAAGCTGCGCCAGTATTTCTGCGGCGGCCCAGCCGGAATGCTGCCGGACAGAGCAAAACCGGAACCGTCCGGCAGCGCGTCGATGCGCAGCGTGTTGGCGCCCCACGCCGGCGCCGTCGCGACGGCTCCGCTGAGTCTGCCCGCTGACTGCGGTGGATCGATCGAGACCGCCGCTTCGCCGCCGCCCGCATCGGGGGTGATCGTGAATTGCGCGGTACCTCCGCCGATGCTCACGGCGCTGGGAAGCGCTGCGTACCCGTACGGCAAGTCGTCCGCAAGCCAAGTCTTGTTTGCGGCTTCGGTGCCGAACGCCGAACCGTCGGCGTAGACATTGCCGCGGATGCGTCTAATGCCGGCGGCCTTAAGCGCGCGCGCCGCCGCGCGCAGGTCGTCGCTGAGCAATTCGGGGTCGCCGCCGCCCACGAGCCATACGTCGCCGGCCAGTTCATCGCCGCGGGGCGCGCCGTCGCTTACGATGGCGGTCGAAAAGCGATACCCCGGGCCCAAGTAGTGCAAAGCCGTGGCCGCCACGATCAGCTTGAGCGTGGAAGCCGGCGTCAACGGACGGTCGGCGTTGTGAGCGTACAGCGGGCGGCCGGTTCGCGGATCCAACAGCAAGGCCGCCGTCGAGTCGGGGAAGTCCGCACTATTTAGCACCGCGGCGAAGTCGGCCGCCACGCCGCTTATAGCTTGCTGCGTCCAAGGCGCGCCCGCGCGAATGAACCGGCTGCTGTACGGCGGGGCGTCAGCGGGCGCCGGCTCGAGCGGTGCCGCCGACAAAACCGCCGCAGATCGTGGGCCGAGATGACCTTGAAGCTGGCCGAAGGCGGCCCACCCGACCGCCAGGACGATGAGGCTTAGCGCGAGCCTTCGCACCGCGCGGCCCCGCCGCCGCGATCGGCGCCAGCGGGCGACCGCCATGGGAGAGAGGCCACGTGCATTTGCGCGACCGCTAGGAAGACGCTCGGCCGCGCTCGTCTTCCCACCACGCAAGACGGGGCGACCAGCGCCCGAACCAATAGACGAGCGATTGCCACTTGCCGAACTGCGCAAAACGTCGGCGGATTTGCCGCTCCGTGGGGCGCTTCCCTCTGAAGAGCGCTCGGGTCGCGTAAGCATACGTCGCGCTGTCGATCGCGATGTGATCGTAGTGGCCGAGCAAGTTCATCAGGAAGTGGGCGGATGATTTTCCGATCCCCTTTATCGCGATCAACGCATCGTACAACTGGACGGCGCTCATTTGACGAGCGCGAGCTTCCAGGCTGTCGAGATCGATGTCACCGGCTTGCTGCCGACGCGCCAGCTCGATGATGTACGGCGCGCGATAGCCGGCGCGCACGACATCGCGAAGAAATTCTTCGCCCGCGCGCATGACCTGAACCGGCGACGGCCAGGTGCGCAGCGCCGGCGCCGCCGGGCACACCTCCCCGAGTTGCGCCAAGCGGTTTATCATGATCACGGCTTGGCGCCACAAGACGTTAGTGCCGAGTATCGTCTTGACGGCGTCCTCCCATAAGGAAGAGGAACGCATGCACCGCCCGGCCCCCAATCGCAAAGCCGCGCGCAACTCGGGCCGGCCTTTGCACAAGGCGTAAAAACCGCTCAAGTCTTCGTCCAGGCGAAGCATCTCGATGGACCGGCGCTGCATCTCGCAAGCCACCTTCGGATCGTTCGCGCCCGGACCGCGCACCGTGATGACGACGTCACGTCGATTACGCAGCGCCGATGCCGATTCGCGCATTTCGAGCAACAAGATGCGGCCGTCGCCTAGAGATTCGGCGCGCGTGAGCACGCCCGAACCGGGATCGAAGCAGAAAGGCAAAGTTTGGTACCAGCCGTGAGACGTGACGGTGGCGAATAAGCTGAAAGGCTTTGCGACGGACGCCGTCAGCCTGATCGATTCCATAAGCGCTCGCACGGCTATTAGGCCAGGCAACCCCAGGTGCCCCTCAAAGCGCGCAAGAAGCTCAAAAACGTGTTCATCCATCGGCTCAAGCTGAGAGCGCCGCAGGAGTTGACGTCATGGATCGCGCGGCCGCTCCTCGAACGGCGGGTTTTGGGCGACTCGCGCGTCGTCTCCATCGTCGCTGGTCCCGGTTACGGTAAGACCACGCTCGCAGCCAGGGCGAGCCGAGCCTGGAACGGAGCTACGCTGTGGTACGGCATGGACGAGACCGACGCTGACTTGCCCGTCTTCGGCGCGCACGTCGACGCTGCGCTGCGCGGCTGCGGCCTCAAGCTGCGAGCGCTCGACTTCGACAACGCCGCTTCGTTAGGAACGCCCGCCGAGCTGGGCCGCCTGTTCGCTGAAGCCTTGAGCGATGCTCCCAAACCGCTGTTGCTGATCTTCGACGAGGTCGATGCGCTCGAGAGCAGCCGCGCCGGGGCTGCGCTGACCGAATTGGTCGAGCGCGGCTGGCGCACGGGGGCGCGCTTCATCTTGTGCGGCCGTTCCATGCCCTTGAGCTTGCATCGCGTCGCCGCGGCGGCCCAGTTGCAATCGATCGGCGCAGGCGACCTAGCCTTCGACGACGGCGAGTCGCGCGTCTATCTGCAGGGGACGCTTGGCAAAGCTACGCCCGGGGGCGCGGTCGAGCAACTGGTCAAGCGAGCTGAAGGCTGGCCCGCCGGCCTGGCATTGATCGCTTCGGGTGCCGTGACGGGAAGCGAGAAAGCAACACCGCAGGGCTTTGCAGGCGGCGGCGACGATGCGCGCCGCTACCTTTTCGACTATCTCGCCAGCGAGGTGCTTTCCAGTCTCTCCGACGACGAACAGCGCTTTTTGCTCGAGACGTCGATCCTGGACAGGTTGGAAACCAATCTTTGCAACGCGCTGACGCAGCGCCAGAACTCCGGCGCTATGCTCGATTCGCTGACGACGCGAGGCCTTTTCCTCAGCAAGTCCGCGCCCGACGCTTACTCATGCCACCAGCTGTTCGCTGAGTTCTTAACTCAAACGCTGGCGCGCTCGAATCAGCCGCAGGCCGTCGCTTCGCTGCACCGCCGCGCTGCGCTGTATTTCGCATCCGCGGGCGATTGGCTCCCAGCGACACGCCACTATCTCGATGCTGGCGACATCGAAGCGGCGGCCTCGATCCTGGAACGCGAAGCGTTTGTGTTGCTGCGCGCGGGGCTCTTCTCAGCCGTGGGTCATCTGCTGATGCGCATCGGCGATCAGCGCATCGACCGCAGTCCCGCGCTGTCGGTGGCTCAGGGACGCATCCGGCGCGAGCGGGGCGACTGGGACGCCGCGCTCGGATCGCTCGAACGCGCGATGACTCTGGCACGGGGCACCGGCCAGTACGATGCGATCGCCGAGGCGGTGCGCACCGCCGCTCCCATTTTGGGCTCGCGCAACGAGTTCGACCGGCTGCAAACCATGCTGCACGAGGCTTTGGCGCTCGAAGCGCATCTGCAGCCGGCGAGCACCAACAGCCTGCGCATGACGCTTGCAGCCGTTCACCTTGAAAGCGATCGGCTTGATGACGCCGTTGCGATGTACCGTGACATTACCCCGTCGCTTGTGGCTCAAGGTGACCTCGGCGCGCAAGCCTTGGTGATGCACAACCTCGGCGTCGCCCAGCTCCGGCGCGGAGACGTGTATGCGGGGCTGTCGACGTACGAACGAGCGATGCAGCTGAAGGAGAAAGCGGGCCAGCGAGCGTCGCTTTTGCATACGTTAGGCGACATCGTCTACGCCAAGACGCTGCTGGGTCATTACGAGGAGGCCGACCGGCTGGCGGAATCTCTGCTCGCCCAGGCGTCGGACATGGGCGCCACCGACGTCGTGGCGCGCGCGCATGAGTTGCGGGGCGTGCTCGCGCTGCTGCGCGACAACGCGTCGGCTGCAGCCGACGAATATCGCGCCGGTCAGCAAGCATGCGATCCCGGCGACATTCTCGTCCTCCCGGACATCGAGCACGGTTTAGCGCAATGCGCGCTGCGCACCGGCGATCTGTCGGCGGCGGAATTCCACAGTGCCCGCGCAAGCGCGAGCTTCCAAGGAGCTGGGCGCCCCCAGCAACGCGCGCCGGTGCTGCTCACGCAGGCCGCATGCGCGCTGGCTCGCAGCGACCCGGCGGCCGCCGGGCAGCTGGCAGGCAAAGCGGCACGAAACGCCGCGCGCGGCAAAAACGCTTTGTTGGAGGCGACCTCGCTGCTGGGCGCCGCCGACGTGCTCGCGCGGTGCGCCGCCGGGGACGCGGCGCTCGACGACCAAGCGGCAGCGGCCGCGGCCCAAGCGGTGGCGCTCATCCATCAGCGCGACTACCGCTTCCTGTTGCGCACTCAAGCCGAACTCTTCGAGCGCCTTAAGCCGCATCTTCAGCGCTGGCGCATCGGCACAGGGTTGATCGGCGAATCCGGGCCAGAACAGCCGCAGCGCCCGCTGCGGGTGGAGATGATCGGCGCGCTCCGAGTGCTTTTGGCGGGGCGGCCCGTACCGCCTGAGGCGTGGAAGCGCCGCAAGGCGCCGGAGCTTTTCGCCTTCCTGGTGGCGGCCAAGGGCAAACCGATCTCGCGGGCGCGGCTGATCGACCTTTACTGGCCGGAGAGCGATGCCGACGCCGCCCATGACAGCCTGCGAGTCACCGTCAGCGCCATCCGCAAGGCCGTCGGAGACATCGTCCGCTACGAGGCCAACGGATACCGCTTCGCGGCTCCGGCCGAGGCGGTCATAGACGTCGAGCTGTTCGACGCCCATACAGAGCAAGCGCGTCAGGCCGACGTCCGCGGGGACCGCGAGGCTGCCGCTCGTTTTTACTCCCTGGCCGCGGAGCTTTATCGCGGCGACTACTTAGAAGACATCGCCGATGCGGGCTGGCTGTGGCGCGAGCGCGAGCGCCTTAGGGCCGATTGCCTTGAGGCGCTGCGCTGGCTCGCCGCCGATCGGCTGCGCACCGGCGATCGCGCCGGCCAACGCCATTTGCTCGACCGGCTGTTAGAAGTGGCGCCGTTCGATTTGGATGCCGTCCGCATGCGCCTGGCAGCATTGATCGCAGAGAACCGTCAATCCGACGCCCGCAAGGACTACGCTGTCTGGCGGTCGGGCTACCGCCAGGCGGTCGGCATGGACGCACCCGACGTCTGGCCCCAGGCGCCTGCGCTGCTGCTGAGGCGGCCCAAAGGCGGCCAAGCCAAGCATGCGGTCAGCACAGCACCGGCGAAGACCGGGGACTCGGTCGACCGGACGCGGTATCAAGCAACTTAACGTGAGGGGAAACCGTATGAGCAATCGTCTTTTTGCGGCCCTGTCTGGCATCGTCATCTGCCTGGTCGCTGCGGCACCGCAGGCTAAAGCGACGGCTGTCGATGGAATCCTCGCATCGGTGCCGCAGTTCACCAAAGTAGCCAAACTCATCGGCCCGGCGCCGCCGACGCAACTCGTGCGGCTGGTCATGTTCTTGCCGTACCCAAACAAGCCCGCGGTCGATGCGTTCACTAGTGCCGTCAACGACCCGTCGTCTTCCACGTACGGCCGCTTCCTGACGCCGGCGCAATTCACGGCGAGCTTTGGCCCATCGGGCAACTCCTACTCGATGGTGGAGTATCTGCTCGCCGGCGCCGGCTT
The DNA here is from genome assembly GCA_030853635.1 of Vulcanimicrobiota bacterium. GTDB lineage: Bacteria > Vulcanimicrobiota > Vulcanimicrobiia > Eremiobacterales > Eremiobacteraceae > Mawsoniella. The sequence goes on from JALYUR010000004.1 coordinate 11,896, forward strand.
CAAAGTATATAAGACGTACGCAAACCGCAAAGTGGTCGACGTCATCGGCACGGTCGGCCAGGCTGAAGTCCTGTTCCAAACGATCATCGCCCAATACAAGTACAACGGCGTGACTTATTACGCCAACCAGGGGCCGGCACTAGCCCCGACTGTGCTCAAAGGCGTCGTCATGGCGGTCGGCGGCCTCAACAACTTCGCGCGCAAAGCGATTAAACCGATCGCGTCGCTGAAGCCCATCGGCTATGGGCCGCTCGATATCCAAACCGCCTACGACGAACCCGTGCACGTCAACGGCGCGATCTCGGGCGCCGGACGCACGATCGCGATCGAGACGACGTACGATTACCTAGATTCCGATCTCCAATCTTTTTGGGCGGCCTTCGGAGTGCATCGTACCGGCGCGGTCACGCGGCGATTCATCGCCGATCCGGTGAATCAAGGCTTGCCGCTGCCCGGTCAAAACGATGAGACGACCTTGGACGTCGAGCAGACTTCTTCGAGCGCGCCGGGGGCTAACGTCGAAGTCGTCGAGGCGGGCGATGCTCTCAACGCCACCTTCGACGACATGTACGAGTCCACGGCAAGCGACCCTAGCATCGACGTCGTGACGACATCGTGGGGCTCGTGCGAAATCGGCGCCGATCCCAACGAAGAGACAGCCGACAACGACCTTTTCGAGGAGGGAGCCGCCCAAGGCCAGACGATGTTCGCCGCGACCGGCGACAACGGATCCAAAGATTGCGGCACCAACAGCCCGCCGTACGGATTGCCCGGCCAACCCAATCCCACGACCGTCGATTTTCCCGCCAGTTCGCCTTGGGTTGCGGCCGCCGGCGGCACTACGCTCACTTTAAAATCCAACCGTACGATAGCGAGCGAGACGGCTTGGTCCGGCACAGGCGGAGGCGTGTCGATGCTCTTCGGCCTGCCCGTTTACCAGGCGAACGTCTCGGGGCTTGCCAGCACGACGCATCGAAACACGCCCGACGTCGCACTGGACGCAGATCCTAACACTCCCTACGCGCTTTACTTAGATGGACAATTCGCCGTGCCGGTGGGCGGCACAAGCGCCGTCGGACCGAACCTGGCCGCGATGTACGCGCAGTTCGACGGATACCGCCAGCACCGCTCGGGTCTGGCGCAGGCCGCGCTGTACAGCGGCTTCCCGCGCCACACTTACCCGGGTCTAGCGTGGCATGACGTCGTGTCCGGCGGCAACGGCGCTTACCACGCGCACGCCGGTTACGACAACGTCAGCGGCGTCGGCTCGCTCGACGCTTACCGCTACATGCTGGGGATGCCCGCGAGCCGGTATCCAAGCGAACTCTAAACGCGGGGTCAGCGCCGCTGAGTGAAATCGACGTCCCAGCACGCAGTGAAGCGCAAAGCGATGCGCACCGCCTCGCCGGCCGGATCCTAGAAGGTGATGCGCGGGCGCTGGCGCGCTCGATCACGCTGATCGAAAACGCAGCGCCCGCCGGCGCCTACTTGACCGCAGAGCTTTACGCGCATACGGGCCACGCCCATATAATAGGCGTCACCGGGCCGCCCGGCTCGGGCAAGAGCACGCTCGTCGACGGTCTCACTGCCGCCATAAGGACGGACGGGCGCGAGGTGGGCATCATCGCAGTCGATCCGTCGAGCCCATTCACGGGCGGGGCGGTCCTCGGCGACCGCGTACGCATGCAGCGCCACAGCGGCGACGACGGCGTTTTCATCCGCAGCATGGCTTCACGCCGCAACGCGGGCGGCCTGGCGCCGACCACCCGGGACGTCGCCCGGGCGCTCGACGCTTTCGGCTGCGACGTGATCCTCATCGAGACGGTGGGAGTGGGCCAAATCGAGTTAGCGATCATGAACGTAGCCGACACGGTTGTCGCCGTGACGGTCCCCGGCTTGGGCGACGGCGTGCAGACGATCAAAGCGGGCCTGCTGGAGATCGCCGATTGTTTCGTGATCAACATGGCCGATCGCCCGGGAGCAAATCAAGCAGTCGCCGATCTCAAGACGATGCTGACCTTAGGCGGCGCCGAGGAGAGACGCAGGCGCTGGAAACCACCCGTGCTCGAGACGATAGCGACGACGGGTCAGGGGATCACAGCGCTATGGGATGCGTGCCAACGCCATCATCAGGTGCTGCAAAACGACGACCGCATGGGCCGCTCGCGGGACCGCCTGAGGGCCGAAGTCGTCGAGGAAGTGCAGCGACGCGTCGGCGCTTTTGTAAACGCGGAGCTGTCGCGCAACGGGTCGATGGAGCCCGTGCTGGCCGCGGTCCTGCGCCGGGAACTCGATCCCAGCGCCGCCGCCGCGCGCATCGTCGCCGAACGCGTCCGCGCATAACGCAGCCGACGCCTTAGCGCTCAGGCAGTTCGAGCGGCCACGCATCATCGAATCTCCACCGTCTGGCCTTGACGCGCGGCTTGAGCCGGCATGCCGCAGCGCGCGCTAACCGCGCTTGCCAACGAGGCCGCCGCCTGCGGATCGGCGTGCACTAGGTAGACTTGCGGCTTGGCCGCAAAACCGCCGAACCAACGCAGCAGCTCTTCGCGGTCGGCGTGCGCGGAAAAGCCGTCGACCTCGCCGATCGACGCCCGCACGTCCAAGGGCACGCCCAAAACTCTTACGCTTTTCGCTCCATGGGTCAGGGCCGCCCCGATCGTCCCGGGCGACTGAAAACCGACGAAGCATACCGTGTCGTTTGGCCGCCCAAGACGATTGCGCAGATGGTGCAGGACGCGCCCGCCGCTGGCCATGCCGCTCGACGCTATGATTATCGCGCCGCTGTGGATGTCGTTGAGCGCGATCGATTCGGTCGCCGAGCGCGTGACGGTGACGTCCGCCGCCCCGAAGCTTGAATCGTCGGCGCCGAAGCGCTCTTTGGGATCGAAGCGCATCCCTTCAGGGTGATTCTCCATGATCTCATCTGCGGCGATCGCCATCGGGCTGTCGACGTAGACTCTAGAGCGGCCGATGGCTCCGGATCGCTGCAACTGGCCGATCGCGTACAGCAATTCTTGAGTGCGGCCGACGGCGAACGCCGGAATGACGAGCACGCCTTTGCGCCGGGCCGCCGCGTTGATCACGCGGCCCAATAGCGCCTGCGGATCCTCCGGCGGGTGGACGCGGTCGCCGTAAGTGGATTCGCACAAAACGTAGTCGCTTTGAGCCACGGGCGAGGGATCGCGCAGCAGCGGGCGCCCGTAGCGGCCCAAGTCGCCGCTGAACGTCAGCTTGCTGCGATCGAACCATAGCTCGACGATGGCCGACCCGATGATGTGGCCCGCGTCGCTGAGGCGAAACCGACAGCCCGCGATGTTCGAACTTTCGGCGCCGTATTCCAGCGGCGCGAAGAGGCGCAGGGTTCTTTCTACATCGGCCGGCGTGTACAAAGGGCGCTCGTGCAGGCCGCGCTCGGGGTGTTTGGCGGCCCGCTTGGACTCATCTTCCTGGAGACGCGCGCTGTCGCGCAGCACCAGCGCCGCCGTGTCGGCTGTGGCTGCGGTTGAATAGATCGGCTTTGCGAAACCTTGCTGGACGAGCGCGGGCAGGTAACCGCAGTGATCGAGGTGCGCGTGCGAGAGCAGCACCGCGTCCAGCCCGCTAGGGTCTACCGGCGGCGGCGTCCAGTTGCGTTCGGAGAGCTCTTTTTCTCCCTGGTACAAACCGCAGTCCAGCAGCACTCGAGCGCCTGCGTCGGTCTCGACCAAGTGCTTGCTGCCGGTGACCACGCCGGCGGCGCCGATAAAGGTGATGCGCGCCACTGCGGTCCTTAAGGATGCGGCGTTTCGACGAACGTCGACGGGCGCAGATAGTGTCCGGCTCTAAACACGTCGATGCAGCGTCTGACCAGCGTTTCGGGTTCGCGTTCGTAGACGATCTCCGCTCCGGTCACCTTGCCCATCTTCTCCACGATGCCCGACAGTTCGTCCGCGATTCCGCCCGAACCCAAAAGCACGCCGATCAGCTTGCCTTCATCGAAGGCTATGCAGAACTCGCCTAACGTGCCGGAGCGGCCGCCCGCAATGATGACGACGTCCGAAGAATGGATGTTGTGAACCTCGCGGCCCATCAAGCCGCTGCCCGTATATATTATGACGTCGTATGCGTCGACCGGCGACTCGTACTTCTTGACGTGTTCGCTGCGCGACAAAGCGGGCGAAATTCCCACGGACAGACCGCCGGCATGGCGCGCTCCCAACGCGCTGTCGTACGGCAGGCCCGGGCAAGCACCGGTGATGAGCACGCATCCGGCCTTGGCCACTTCGGCGCCCAACTTGTAGCACCGGCGGCGCACGTCGGCCTCTAAGTATCCGCCCGCCGCGCCCATGATGCCGATGCTGCGCACGGTGGGATCGCGGTCCGGATCGTAATCGGCATCCGCATCGGGAGCGACGTCTCCGGTATAAGGTTTGATCTCTTGACGTGCAGCAGTGTCGCCGTCGGAAAAGTGGCGGCCCATCGGTTTGTCGTTGGAGCACCGACGGGGCTTATCCTCGTGCGCGGCGTACTCAAGCTTCAAATGCGGACGCGGCCCGACGTTCGAAACATCGCGATCATCGCGCACGTCGATCACGGTAAGACTACGCTCGTCGACGGCATGCTCCGCCAGGCGGGCGTGTTCCGAGAATCAAGCCGTTTGGCCGAACGCATGATGGATATCAACCCCATAGAGCGCGAACGCGGCATCACAATCCTCGCCAAGAACACCGGCATCCTCTGGGATGGCGTCAAGATAAACATCGTCGATACGCCGGGCCACTCGGATTTCGGCGGCGAAGTCGAGCGCGTTCTGCAGATGGTCAACGGCGTTTTGCTCTTGGTCGATGCGGCGGAGGGGCCGCTGCCGCAGACGCGTTTCGTGTTGCGCAAAGCGCTCGAACAGGATCTCATCGTCATCTGCGTCATCAACAAGATAGACCGCAAAGACGCCCGGCCGGCCCAAGTCCTCGACGACGTGCTCGCGCTCTTCATCGACATCGGCTGCGCGGATCATCAATTGGACTTTCCGGTCGTCTACACGAACGCGCGCAGCGGGACCGCCAGCACCGACATCGCCGGCGGCGGAACGAATCTCAAGCCGCTGATGGAGGCGATCATCAACCACGTGCCCGAGCCGCCGGGCGAAGACCAAGGGCCCTTCCAGATGCTGGTGTCCAACATCGATCACAACGATTACGTCGGGCGCATCGCCATCGGGCGCATCTTTCGCGGCGCCGTCCGCGCCGGCGACCCGATCGTGCGGATGCGCGACTCGACCTTGTCGGCGCACCGCGTCACCAAGATCTACGACTTCTTCGGATTGCAAAAGCGCGAGATCGAGACCGCCTCTGCCGGCGACATAGTCGCGCTGTCCGGGGTTGAGGGAATCAACATCGGGGAGACGCTGGCGGACGCCGGCAACCCGGAAGCCGTCGATGCTGTGCTGGTCGACGAGCCGACGGTCGCCGTCGACTTTCTCGTCAACACGAGCCCCTTCGCTGGGCGCGAGGGCAAGTATCTGACCAGCCGTCACCTCAAGGAACGCCTCGAGCGGGAGCTGCAGAGCAACGTCGCGCTGCGCGTCAGCCAAGAGCAGTCGCCGGATGCATTTCTGGTGTCGGGCCGCGGTGAGCTGCATCTCACCGTGCTGATCGAGACGATGCGGCGCGAAGGCTACGAGCTGGCCGTCTCCAAACCCCAGGTCGTCGAGGTCGATCGCGGCGGCAAGCGCATGGAGCCGGTCGAGTACGTCGTCGTGGATGTGGCCGAAGAACATGGCGGCGCGGTGATCGAGGCCCTGGGCAAGCGGCGCGCGCAAATGCTCAACATGCTCAGCTACGGCTCGCAGCGCCGGCTCGAGTACACGATGCCCACGCGCGCCTTGTTCGGCCTGCGCGGCGAACTGCTCACGCTGACGCGCGGCACCGCGGTGCTGAACCACACGTACTACGAGCATCAGCCCCCGACCGGCGACGTCGGGCATCGATCGGTCGGCGCGATCGTCAGCGCCGAGACGGGAGTGGCGACCGCATACGCGCTCGACAACCTGCAGCAGCGCGGAACGTTCTTCATCCCCCCGCAGACGGCCGTCTACGAAGGCATGATCGTCGGGCGCTCAAAGACCGATGAAGACATCATAGTCAACGTCTGCAAAGCCAAGAAGCTGACCAATATGCGCGCATCGGGATCGGACGAGGCCCCCAACCTCGCGCCGGCCGAAGAGCTATCGCTCGAGCGCGCGTTGGACTTCATCGAGGACGACGAGTTGATGGAAGTGACGCCGCTTTCGATCCGCTTACGAAAAAGGCGGCTAAGCGATGATGCCAGGAAAAAAGAGCGGACCGCGGTCCGCCAGCGGGCTGCCGCTCAGGGACCCTGATAGACGATCTCGATGCGCAGGCCGCTCGGATCCCGCGCCCACATGGCGTAGTAGTCCTCGCCGTATTCGGAGACCACCGAGGGCGGATCGTCGATATCGGCGCCCAGATCGTCGAGCAGCTGCGCGCACTCGTCTACTTTGGCGCGCGAATCCGCATTGAGCGCTAGATGATCGAATCCGGCCCGTCGCTGGCTGTCGAACAGATCTGCTTCGGGCGATTGGCCCTTTACGACGATCAGTTCGAAGCCCTCGCGTTGGTATCCGAACGACTCATCCTTTTCGAAAACCGAATCGAATCCAAGCGTCGGAAGCAAGACCCCGTAGAACTTCTTCGCGACGTTGAAAGCATCGGTGCCGATGGTGAGATGATGTATCGGATGGACAGGCATCGCGCTAGTTGCGACAGGGGGAACGGCCTTTTCCTCCTAGCGTCCGGTGCCGTCCGGATAAGCTCTTTCCTCCGGCGCGGGCTCGTAACGGACCGCCAGCGCTTGCTTCAACACCTTGAGCCCGAGCAGAGCGCATTTGAGCCGGGCGGGCGAAATGCTGATGCCGACGTTGGCCAGCACGTCGTCCTTGTCGATGCGCGCGACTTCGGCGAGCGGCTTGCCCTTGACCGATTCAGTCAACAGCGAAGCCGAGGCTTGCGAAATCGCGCAGCCGCGGCCGCGGAACTTAACGTCTTCGACGATGCCGTTTTCGATCCTCAGGTCCATCCTGATGCGATCGCCGCACAACGGGTTGTCGTCCTCGAACGACGCATCCGGATGTTCGATGGTGCCGGCGTTGCGGGGCGCACGATAATGGTCGAGGATGAAATCGCGATAGAGCTCGTCCATCTCCGACGCCGGATCGTGCATCAGATCTTGAACACGGCTTTGGCGCGCCGGATGCCGGCCAGCAGCGCATCGACCTCGGCCGGCGTATTGTAGAGGTAAAAGGAGGCGCGCGCCGTCGCCGCGACTCCCAGCTTTTGCATGAGCGGCTGATTGCAGTGATGGCCCGCGCGCACGCAGACGCCGCAGCTGTCCAATATCGTGGCCAAGTCGTGGGCGTGGATATCGCCGACCGTCAGCGAGATGACGCCGGTGCGCGCGCCCACGTCCGGCCCGTAAACGGTCACGCCGCTTTCGGCGCGCAGTTTTTCGAGGGCGCTTGCCGCCAGCTCCGACTCGTAGCCGTGGATCCTGTCCATACCGACGGCCCGCAGATAGTCCACGGCTGCGCCGAGCCCGATGGCCTCGGCGATGGCCGGCGTACCGGCTTCGAAACGGGCAGGCGGCGGAGCATAAGTGGAAGACTCGAGCCTGACGACGTTGATCATGCCGCCGCCGGCGTTGAAAGGCGCCATCCGCTCGAGCAAATCGTAGCGCCCCCACAGTATGCCGACGCCGGTTGGCCCCAACATTTTATGGCCCGAAAAGGCCATGAAATCGCAGTTCCAACGGCTCACGTCCACGGGCATGCGCGGCACCGCCTGACACGCGTCGACAACGGCGATGGCACCGGCGGAATGCGCCCGGCCGACGAGCTGCTCGACCGGATTTATCGTGCCCAGGGTGTTGCTCACGGCGGTGAACGCGAAAAGCTTAGCGCCGTCGAGCAGCTCGTCTAAATCACTCAGGTCCAAAAGCCCGTCCGGCGTGACGCGGACGAAGCGCAGGCGGGCTTGCTTTTCCTTTGCGAGGATCTGCCAGGGCACAAGGTTCGAATGGTGCTCCATCTCTGTCAGGACGATGGCGTCGCCCGCGCCGATATGCGCTCGCGCCCAGGAATATGCGACCAGGTTCAAGCCTTCGGTCGCGTTGCGCACGTAGATGCATTCGTCGGGATTCGAAGCGCCGATAAATCTGGCCACGTTCGCTCGAGCTTCGTCGTAGGCTTCGGTGGCGAGCTCGCTGATGTGGTAAACGCCGCGGTGGATGTTGGCGTGATAGCGGCGGTAGTAGTCGTCCATGGCCTCGATGACCTGGACGGGCTTTTGGGACGATGCCGCGCTGTCGAGGAAGACCAAAGGCAGACCGTGCGGCCGCTCGGCCAAGATCGGAAAGTCAGCCCGGATGCGCGCTACATCCGCGGGGCTAAGCGTCGGTGCGGGGGCTGCGACGGCGCTCATTCGTCGTCCACCTCCAAGGTGATCGCGCCGTCTCGCATGCTGACGGGATAGACCTTGACCGGCCGCACGGCTGGCAGCCGCACCGCTCGGCCATCGGTGACGTCGAAGCGCGCGCCGTGGCGCGGGCACTCGATCTCGCGGCCGATGAGTTCGCCCTGGCCAAGCGGCCCCCGGTCGTGCGTGCAGACATCGTCGATAGCATAGATCGCGCCGTCGTAGTTGCACAGCGCGATGCGCCGGCCTTGCGCCTCGACGACTTTTACTTTACCCGGTGGGATCTCGTCCAGACGCGCGACCTCGAAGCTAGGCGCCATACTACTAAGGTCCGCCGGCACGTCCAAGATGCGGCGCCACCTTGTCTTGGAGGGAACCCGTCAGCCGATCGTCGCCCGCCTTATGCAGCACCTCGGAGAAAAACCCTTCGACGACCAAGCGCGCGGCGTCGGCCAAAGCCAGACCGCGGCTTTGCAAGTAGAACAGCTGCTCCTCGTCGATCGGACCGACGGTTGCGCCATGCGTGCAGCGCACGTCGTTGGCCTCGATCTCGAGCATCGGCTCGGTGTCGGCGCGAGCGCCGTCACTGAGGATGAGATTACGATTGGCCTGGTAGGCGTCGCTTCGTTGGGCGCATTTCTCGATGATGATAACGCCCGTGTACACGGCATGCGCCTTGCCGTCGAGCGCGCTCTTGAACAAGAGATCGCTGCGCGTGTCGGGCGCGCGATGACCTTGCACGGTATGATAGTCGAACTGCTGCGTTCCCTGAGCGTACACCAAGCCCAGCATGTCGCTTTGCGCGCCCCGGTCCAGCAACTCGACCTCGATGTCGGCACGCGCCATCCGGCCGCCGATGCCGAAGTTCAAGGTGGTCAGCTTCGCGTCGCGCGCCACGCGCGCGCGCTGGTGCGACAGCACTACGGTTGCAGGGCCGCATTGCTGAACGTGAGCGTAAGTGAGCTGGCCGCCTTCCTCGACGATCACATCGCTGATCCCCGCGGTCAAGCGGTCGGCGCCCGAGTGCGTCTCGCCGACGGACGCGCGCGCATTCTTTCCCACGATGATCAGAACGCGGGGATAAGCGCCGGTGCCGGCGGCCAAACGCAACGGTTCGCCGACTTGGACGCCGTCGGGCACGTATACGAACGCACCCTCACGCCACGCGCTTTCCGACAGCGCCGAGAACTTGCCGATCGTCTGGCCGCGATGCACCCGTTCGAGCGCCGGACGGACGAGGTGCGGATGGGTCGAGACCGCCGCTTGCAGCGAGCAGACGATTACCCCCGCGGCACGGTCGGCCGCGCTGACCTGCCACGCCAAAGGCGAACTCGCGGCAGCGCAAGGCGAAAGGTCGATGCCGGACAGATCGGCGCGCCTCCATCCCGGCGTGCGTTCCGACGGCTCGGGCAACGCGCAATAGCGCTCGAAAGCCGCTGAGCGCAGTTCGCGCAGCCACGCCGGCTCGCCGGCGGCTGCCGCCGCGGCGGCGATCGCATCGGCATCGAGCCGGAACTCTTGGCCAAGTGTGTCGATCACTTCGGTCTCAGGCTTTCGAGCAGGCTTTGGATCAGCCGACCGACCCTTCCATCTCTAAGGCGATCAGCCGGTTGAGCTCGACGGCGTATTCCATCGGTAGCTCCTTTACGAACGGCTCGAAGAAGCCGTTGACGATCATGGTCGTCGCCTCGACTTCGGTCAGGCCGCGGCTCATCACGTAGAAGAGCTGCTCTTCGCCGACTTTGGACACGGTCGCCTCGTGCTCTATGCGCACGTTCTTGGCGTCGATCTCCATGGTGGGATAAGTATCCGACCGGGAATCTTCGTCCATCAGCAGCGCGTCGCAGCGCACGTTGGACTTGACGCCGTCACAGCCTTCGTAAACCTTGATCAGACCGCGATAGGTCGTCCGGCCGCCGCCCTTGCTGACCGACTTGCTCGTGATAAGCGACGTAGTGTTCGGCGCCGCATGGACCATCTTGGAACCGGCGTCTTGATGCATGCCGCCGCTGGCATAGGCCACGGACAACACGTCGCCGCGGGCGCCTTCGCCCATCAGATAAACCGACGGGTACTTCATCGTCAGCTTGGAACCGAGGTTGCCGTCAACCCACTCGACATGAGCGTTTTTGTGCGCGACCGCCCGCTTCGTGACGAGGTTGAAGATGTTCTTGTACCAGTTCTGGATCGTCGTGTAGCGGATGTGCGCGCCTTCCATCGCTACGAGCTCGACGACGGCCGAATGCAGCGAGTTACTCGAGTAAGTCGGTGCGGTGCAGCCTTCGATGTAGTGCACGAACGAGCCGGGCTCTGCGATTATCAGCGTGCGCTCGAACTGGCCCATGCTCTCGGCGTTTATCCTGAAGTAGGCCTGCAGCGGAACGGAGACGTGGACGCCGGCGGGAACCCAGACGAAAGAACCCCCCGACCAGACGGCCGTGTTGAGCGCGGAAAACTTGTTGTCGGCGGCGGGAATTATCGTGCCGAAGTACTCGCGCACGATGTCCTCGTGCTCGCGCAGCCCCGAATCCATGTCGGAGAACAACACGCCCTGCGCCTCGAGGTCGCGCCGCATGCTGTGATAGACGACTTCGGAATCGTACTGAGCCGTGACGCCGCCTAAGAACTTGCGTTCAGCGTCGGGTACTCCCAGCCGGTCAAACGTCCGCTTGATGTCGGCCGGCACCTCCTCCCACGTCTTGCCTTCGACGTCCGAGGCGCGCATGTAATAGAAGATGTCGTCGAAATCTATCTCGCCGAGCAGCTTTAGGTCAGCCCACGGCGGCATCGGCTTGCTGAAAAAGATGTCGAGGGCGCGGTGACGCGCGGCGCGCATCCACTCGGGCTCCTTCTTCATCACCGATATCTGCTCGACGATGTCGTGATCGATGCCCTTGCGCGATTTGAATGAGTAATTCTGCGTTTCGTCGCGAAAGCCGTACTTGTAATCTTTATCGACGAGCAGTTCTTCTTTGATGGCCACTGTTATCTCCACGCCTCCATGGACGGCATTTAGACCGCCGCTCCTGTTACTTCGTTGATAAGCGGATCGTACCCGTGAGCTTCCAGCTCCTGCGCCAGTTCCGGGCCGCCTTCTTTGACGATCCGGCCCTTGACCAAAACGTGAACCACGTCGGGTTTGACGTAATTCAAGATGCGTTGGTAATGAGTGATGAGCAAGACGGAGCGTTCGGGGGAACGCTGCGCTTCTATGCCTTCAGCGATTATGCGCAGGGCGTCGATGTCCAGGCCGGAGTCGGTCTCGTCGAGGATGGCCAGACTAGGCGCGAGCACGAGCGCTTGCAGCATCTCTAGGCGTTTTTTCTCTCCACCCGAAAACCCGTCGTTGACGTAACGCCGCAACACCGTCGGCTCGATGTGCAGTTTGGCGGTGGCATCGTCGAGCAGCTTTTTGAAGTGCGCCGGCTTGAGCGGCGCCGTTCCTTTATGCCGGGCCATCAGCGTATTGCGCATGAAGTTAGCGACGCTGACGCCGGGTATGGCAGAGGGATACTGAAAGCACAAGAACATGCCGGCAAGCGATCGTTCCGTGGGCGAGAGATCGACTATGCTGCGGCCCTCGAACAAGATGTCGCCGCGCGTCACTTGGTACTTGGGGTGGCCCATGAGCGCAAGCGAAAGGGTGCTTTTGCCCGATCCATTTGGACCCATCAGGGCGTGGACGGTTCCGCGCTCGATCGACAGGTCGATGCCGCGAATAATTTCGGTTTCGCCCACGCTGACGTGGAGGTCACGAGTTTCTAGAATGGTCTGCGGCATGAGTCTCCCTTTGGCCACCGGGGTCTGACGCGGCGTCCCGCAAGTTGTCGGCGCCCAGCTCCTAACCCTATTGTACGGGGGCCGGGACAAGATAGTCAATGGAGTTGTTGATAATCTTCGCGACTTTCGGTATACTGAACCTGCAGAAGACATGAAAGAGGCTAGCTACTTCCAGAGCACCCGTGGCCGCATCGTCGAAGCTTTACAGCGTCGAGGAGCGCGCACGGCCGCCGAACTTGCCGCCGAGCAGGGTCTCACGGCGAACGCCGTCCGCCGGCATTTGGCCCACCTGGAACGGGACGGCTTGATCGCTCAGTTGCGCGAGCGGCGCAGCCGCACGAAGCCCACTTACGTTTATTCGCTGACCTCGCGCGGCCAGGACCTCTTCCCCCAGCGCTACCAGGTGCTGCTCAACGCGGTGCTGGATCAGCTGGGCCGTGAGGCGGACCCGCAGTCGCTGAGCGACATTTTCCGCAAGATCGGGGAGCGGACCGCTCTTAAACAGCGAAGCCGCTTCGCGGGCAAGACGACGGCGCACAAAGTCGCTGAGATGGCCAAGCTCCTGGGCGAACAGGGAGTGATGACCGAATGGCATCCAAGCCCCGGCGGATTCGTCCTGCGCGAGCATAACTGCCCTTACAAAGACGCCGCGCGCAGCCATCCGCAGGTCTGCGGCATAGTGCATGCGCTGATCGAACAGACGCTTTGCGCGGCGCCGGACCAACGCAGTTCGATCGCCCGCGGCGACGCCGTATGCGAGTTTCATATCCCGGCCGGCGTAAGCGCCGCCGATTTAGGAGGCCATTGATGGATTTTCCGAAGTTCCAACAGCTGGTTACCAATCGTTACGGCTTCGCGACCATGGAGAACCCGACCGCTACCGGCGAGTACTTCTCTGACTCGTGCGGCGACATGTACGCGTTTTATCTGAAGATCGACGCTCACAACAACATCCAGGATATCTCCTACTTCACGACCGGCTGCGGATTTGGCGTAGCGACGTGTGCCATATTGACCGAGATAGCCAAGGGCAAAACCGTCGAAGAGGCCGAGCGGATCACGCCCGCTGACATCGAGGCGTCGCTCGGCGGTTACCCGGAACGCAAGAAAGACTACCCGATGCGGGTCTTGGAAGCGCTGCATGCGGCAATCGATAATTACCGCAAGTCCGAGAAGCCATCATCGGCCGCCGAAAGCTTTGCGAAGCTCTCTTAGCGACACGATCGCGTGCGCCAAGAAGCGCAACATCGTGGACGATTTCAGCGTTGCTAGTTTGGCAGCGAGTAGAGCAGCGAGGGAAAACGTTGAAAGCAGCTAACCGAGCGAACGCAGCGGGCACATGCCAGGCATAAAAGTCTTCGAATCTTTGGAAGAGGCGCTGGCCGCCGGTTTTGCAGTTTACGATCGGATCCCCGAGGGGTACTTGGTTCGTCGCGCAGACGGCATGCATTGGGCGCTGGCGGTCGCGCTGTGCAAGACGACGGACTTGCAATCATCCGCTCCGTAAGTTCCATCACAAATCTAGCAATTTAGCCGCCCCGACGTCACGCAGCCGCCCTCCGGCCGTCCTATCGCCGGAGGATATCTCTCATGCACATCATCGAAGTCGGCGAGCTGGCCGAAAGTTCCGACGCCCTGGGGCGCCGGCTGGCCGCGGGTCATGTCGACAACGTCTTAGATCTGTCCGCGCTGCGCTGCTTGAGCTGGACGGCGATGCGTTGGCTCATCGTATCGCTGCGCACGGCGCGCAGCCAGGGCGGATCGCTCAGCCTGATTGCCGGTAACGAAGCCGTCGCCAAAGATTTGGAAGCGACCGCTTTGACCCGCATCTTCAACGTCTACGCCTCGCGCTCGGATGCGCAGGCGGAGCTGGCGGCCGCAGCCTAAGCACTCGAGCGATAGGTCGGACCGCCGATCAGCACCGCGCCGGGATGAAAGTCGCGCAGCACCTCTGAGATGTTCAGTTCGAATCGATCGCGCTCGTCATCAGCCGCGGTCTTTTGAGCAAGCGCTGGTTTGGCTTTGACGGAATACGCCGCGCCAGCCAGCACGCACCAAAGGACGACGGGTCGCGCGGCCAGCAAGTTCTCGTGCGTAGCCGAGCCTCGTTTCACGTAGGCCGCCAACCGCTTTGGATCGATAACTTGGACTTCGCCGATCGACAGAACGCAAACCCGCGGGTGCCCGGCTCCATCGACGCTGACCAACAGCAAAGCTTTAGCAGCGCCGCCCGGTGCAGCGGCGTCAGCGAGCTCGCAGCACAGCGCTTTGGGTAACGAATCGCCGAACGCTTCCGACATAGCAGCCCTTTAAGCTTTCTTCCGCTGGAAGTTCTCTAACACGTAACGAGCGATCTGTTTGGCGGCCATCATCGAGTAGTATCCGAACGACCGCGGAGAGGCGGTGCTCCGCGCTATCGCATCGTCGATCGCGCCCCGCGCGAAGACCTCGAGCGCTTCGTCGCTCTGGTAATGGTAAGGATTGACCGCCGACTGTTCTTGGGGCGCATCCACTGGCGCTTAAGACCTTTGCCTAATGCGCCCGGCAGCGGGTCGCCGCCAAAACCGTCCGGCCAGCGCGCCCGCGAGCAGGCCGCCGGCAACGCCGCAGCCGAGGTCGAGGGCCACGTCCGCCGCTGACTCGGGGGCCTGCGCCCACTCGATCAACGCGGACAACGAAGTGCCGGCCGTGATTGCTGAGATGACGTGCCTGGGCCTCAGCGGCTCGCGCCCCCTGCGCGCCAGCATGATCCCAAACCAGCCCGCGATGCCGAAGAACGCTACGCTTACGACCTTTCGCGCAAGCCACGCCGCCGGCGAGCCGACCACTGGGAGATGGCGCCGAATGCCGATGGCGATCTCCAGCGCGCCTAAGGGGATCACGCGGCGGATTTCCGGCCGTGGAACTGCGTGCAGCGCGTCGACGCCGGCCTCTTCCACGTCGTGGTTCATCGCCAAATCGAACGCCAGCAAAGAAAAGCACAATGCGAATAGGCACCACAACCACTTGGGTGTGCCGGCGGCCCTCAACTAGCCGCAAGGAAGGGATTGGCATGCCGCTCCGCTTCTATCGTCGTGAGTGGACCGTGGCCGGGGATCACGATCGTCTCGCCGGGAAGCGTCAGCAGCTTTTGGTCGATGGAAGCCAAGAGCTGTTCCATCGAGCCGCCCCACAAATCGGTCCGGCCTATGCTGCCCGCGAACAAAGTGTCGCCGCCCAAGACGAGCGGCCGACCGCCCTCCAGCACGAGGCATATGCTGCCCGGAGAGTGGCCAGGGGTGTGAGCGACCCGCAGCCCATGGGCGCCGAATTGCAGCCGGTCGCCATCGGATAGCAAGCGATCCAGCCGCGCGACGGCCGGAGGTTCGATGCCAAGCCATTTCGCTTGCTCGGCCAGTATCTCGTATAGCGGCACGTCGCCCTCGTGGATGAGCACGGGCGCGCCGCACAGCTGCTTTAGCGCAGCCAAGCCGCCGACATGATCGATGTGAGCATGCGTCGCAACGATTGCCGCGACGATCAAGCCGTGACGCTCGATCACCGCTGTGACGCGATCGACATCATCGCCCGGATCGACGACCACGGCTCTGCGCGTCTTCTCATCGCCCAGAATGATGCAATTGCATCGCAGCAGCCCGACCGGGAAGTGCTCGAGGATCATAGCCAGCCGTTTCGTTGTTTCGGGAGCGCTGCCTGTAGGCGCGATCCGCGCGCCGGCGCACATGAACGCGCGGCGCGAGCGCCGAATGACGACCGGCTTTGGATCAGTCGAGCACAGCTCTGGACGAGCGTATCCGGCGCTACATCGCGCGGACGAACCCGACCGAGTGCGGGTTCGAGCGCTTGGCCCTGGATATCTTCGCGTACCAGTACGAGCGCAACGATCCTTACCGCCGGCTGTGCGATCGCAGCGGTCGAAACCCCGCGACCGTTCGCCGCTGGCGCGACGTGCCGGCGATTCCGAGCGCATCTTTTGCCGACGTGCGCCTGGCTTGCTTTCCGCCTCAGGACGCGGTGCTCGCGTTCAGCTCCAGCGGCACGACCAGCGGCAAAGACACTCCATCGCGCCACGAGCTGGATACTCGGGCGCTGTACGATGCTTCGCTGCTGAGTCATTTTCAGACCCGCGTCCTGCCCGATGCAGCATCGATGAGCATACTGTCTTTGGTTCCAAAACATACCGCCACGCCGCACTCGTCGCTGGCATACATGGTCACTAAGATCGCAGCGGTCTTCGGAACAGGTGAAGACGGTTTCTTCATGACGCCCAGCGGGCTGGACTTCGACGGTCTCGTTGGCGCGCTGCGGCGTTGCCGCGAGCCGGTCGTGCTCTTCGGCACCGCGCTGGCTTTAGTCGAGGTCGTCGATCGCTGCGTGAAGATGCAGATGACCTTCCGCTTGCCGATCGGCAGCCGCATCGTCGAGACGGGCGGATTCAAGGGAGTAACTCGCCAGCTATCCGCAGCCAAGCTGTACGACGATTTTTCGCGCATCTTCGGGGTGCCGCGGGTCCTCTGCTTGTCTGAGTACGGCATGTGCGAGCTGGCCAGCCAATGGTACGATGCCAATCTGGCCGATTATTTCGCCGGGCGTACGCCGCGCGTCGGAATCAAGGTCGGTCCGCACTGGGCCAGGGTGCTGGTCGTCGACCCGCGCAGCGCACAGCCGCTGCCAAGCGGCAGCAGCGGATTGCTCCAATACTTGGACTTGGCCAATCGGGGATCCGTCGCGGCCGTTTTGACCGCCGACGTCGGCCGTGAAGAGGACGGCGGCATCGTGCTCGAGGGCCGTTGGGCCGGCGCTGCGCCCAAGGGCTGCAGCATAAGCACGGATCTTGCGCTGCGCGGCGCCGATGGCTGATGCGCCGGCGGTCCAAAGGGAGCAGACCAGCCGGCGTGCCCGCCTGATCGCCGCCGCTGCCCAGCAATGGCGCGACCCCCATTCAGCCGTTCGGCGCGCCGCGCGGGCGGCATTGGCCAGCGCCGACTGGTCCCAGCCGGTCATCGAAACGGCGCTCGACGGCGTCCTGGCAGACCTCGATGAAGATCTCGCCGACAAACTGATCCGAGCCTACTCAACGGACACGAGCGTGCGCGCACTCGTGGTCTTGCCGGGCAACATCGTCGGGCCCGCGGTCGCCTGCGCCTTTTGCGTCGCGTGCGCCGGCGCGACGGCGACTTTGAAGGTCTCGCATGCGGAGCGCGGGCTAGCTGGTGTGGTCGGCGCCCAATTCGATGCCTTGGGACCGCCGTTGCGCGCTAGCATTGAGGCGCGGTATTGGGAGGGCGGCGATGCGGCGGTCGAAGCCGCGGTCTTGGCCGCCGTCGATCGCATCGTGGCGTTCGGGGATGACGAAACGATTGCCGACATAGCGCGCAGACGGCCGGCGGACGTAGCGCTGGTCGCTTACGGCAGGGCGTACAGCGTCGGGTTCGTCCGGGCCCATGCCGACCTGCGCGGCGCAGCGGCGGGCGCCGCCCAGGACATCTGCATGTTCGACCAACGTGGATGCATGTCGCCGCAAACGATCTACGTCGAGGGCGATCAAGCGCGGACCTTGCGCTTCGCGCGCCTCTTGGCCGAAGCGATCTCAGCCCACAGCCGGCTGCTGCCGCGCGCGAAACCCTGGCTCGAAGAAGCGGCCGCGCTGAGCGGGCTGTTGCGGCGGCTGGCGGTCAACGCACTCGATGCCGGCGGCGCGCAACTCGACGGCGTCATCTTGGGCCCGCAAGTCGAGGGCTGTCCGCAGTTCGCGGTCGTCGCTCAAGCATACGGACCGCCCACCTGCGCTGGCTTCGGTCGGGTCGCGGTCGTCAAACCTTGCACCGACGCGCGCCAGCTGAGCCAAGCCCTAAGGGCAAGCCCATGGAAGCTGGAAACCGTTGGAATCGCCGGCAGCTGCGACTTGGAACCGGAAATAGCGACCGCACGGCCTTCACGCGTGTGCGCGCTCGGAGCCATGCAAAGGCCGCCGTTTGGTTACCGGCCGCGCGTCGCAGATTTCGCCGGCCCGGCAGCGTGACGCCGGATGGCGCGCCGGAGCCGTCGGATGATCTGGCGCGCATCGTAACCGAGCCGCCTGGCCCGCTCAGCCGCCGGCTCGCCGCTCAATTGCGGGATGTCGAAAGCCGCAACGTCACCTATCTCGGCTCGGGCGGCCCGATCTTCCTAGCATCCGGTCAAGGCGCCACGCTCAGCGATGTCGACGGCAACAGGTACGTCGACCTGTGCGGCGCGTTCGGCGTGGCGGCCGCCGGCCATGCGAATCCCGCCGTCTCGGCGGCGCTGGCCGATGCGAGCCGCACGCTGCTGCACGGCATGGGCGATGTCTATCCGACGCAGGCCAAAGTGCTATTGGCCCAACAGCTGTGCGCGCTAACGCCGGGCGACGGATCCAAGCGCGTGATCTTCGCCACGTCGGGCGCGGAAGCGGTCGAGGCGGCGCTAAAGACAGCGGCGATCGCCACCGGGAAAGCGGGCGTGCTGTGTTTTGGCGGCGCCTATCATGGCTTGACCTACGGCGCTTTGGCGGTCAGCGACCGCGATCACTTCCGCAAACCGTTCCTGCGCCAACTGGGTTCGTTTGCGACCCGCGTTCCCTACGCCGACCCACGCACGTGCTCGGCGAGCGAGGCCTGCCCGCCGTGCGATTGTAGCTGCCTGGATACCGTGCGGTCCGCACTCGAGGAACCAGCCGGCCAAGATATCGGGGCGCTGATCGTCGAGCCCGCGCAGGGCCGCGGCGGCGAACTGTTCCCACCGGATGATTGGCTGCGCGGCTTGCGCACCATCTGCGATGACCGCGGCTTGCTGTTGATCGCCGACGAAATCTACACCGGCTTCGGCCGCACGGGCCGCTGGTTCGCATGCGAGCATGCGGGAATCGTACCCGACCTGATCTGCGTCGGTAAAGGCCTTTCGTCGGGCTTCCCTATTTCGGCGTGCGTCGGATCCGCCGAGGTGATGGATCGCTGGCCCGAGTCGACCGGCGAAGCGATTCATACCAGCACGTTTTTGGGCAGCCCCGCCGGCTGCGCCGCCGCACTCGCCTCGATCGGCCAGATCTGCGAGCATCGTCTCGTCGAACGCGCCGACTCACTCGGCCGGCCGCTGGGGGAGATGCTACACCAGCTGCGCGCGCGACGTCTTGAAAGCGTCGGCGACGTGCGCGGCCGCGGGTTGATGTGGGGCGTCGAGTGCGTGGATTCAGCCGGCGCGCCGTCGGGCGAAATCGCTGCGCGAGCGCTGAGGCGCGCGCTCAAGCTCGGCGTGATCGCCTTGGCCGGCGGTCCGCAAGCTAACGTCATTTCGATCTCGCCGCCGCTGTGCATATCGTTGAACCAAATAGCGTTCGCGGTCGGCGTGCTCGACGAGGCGCTGAGCGAGCCGCCTCTAAACGCCCGCGCGTGTCGATAGACTAAGCAGACATCCCGCCCGACGTTATCCACAGTTTTTTTGAAAAAACGAACAGTCGTCCGCTTGTGCGCGCACTGCTTGCGTCGTATACTGCGACTACACCGACCGCGGTGCCGAGAGATGAAGCACTAACGGATGCTGCGATTGCAATCGCGGTGAGCCGAATCCCTCGGAAAAGGTCCTCCCACCGTTGGAGATCCGGCTTACGCCGGATGATGACCCTGGGGATCGCGTCCCAGTAAGGCTGAGCGCGCGAGTTGAGGCTCCGGAACTTTTTCAACTCGAATGGCTCGGCAGTAACAGAGTCATTGACCTAACAGAAAACGACCGGGCTTCATGTCCGGTCGTTTCTGATTCGTCGGCCGACCGCTTGCGCACAGGTCGCAAGCGGTTTTGCGCCGCACGTCTGGGCGGTGAAGCTTGGCGCGCTCGGATATCGCGAGTTCCGGCTGCTGTGGTTCGGGCTCATCCTATCCAACACCGGGTCTTGGATGCAGATGCTGGCCCAGGGTTGGCTCGTCGTCGAACTCGCAGACTCGCCCACCTTAGGCCCATTTTATCTGGGTCTCGTGGGATTGGTGCGCGCGGTTCCGGTCCTGGCGCTGTCAGGCGTCGCCGGAGCCGTCGCCGACCGCGTCGATCGGCGCCGCCTGCTCATCGTCACGCAGATCGTGATGGGCGTCTCCGCTTTGGTCTTGGGACTGCTCGTGCAGTTCAAAGCCGTGCATGTCTGGCACGTCATGGTCATGGCGGCGATCTCATCGGCGGCAGCGGCCTTCGATGCGCCGACGAGGCAATCGATGGTCGCTCAACTGGTCAGCAAGGACGACCTGATGAACGCCATCGGCCTGAACTCAGCAGCCTTCAACGGCCCGGCCGTGATAGGACCAGCCCTCGGCGGGATAGCCGTCGGAGCGGTCGGCCTGCCGGCGTGCTTCTTCATCAATGCCTTTTCGTTCATCGCCGTGCTGATCGCGCTGACGCGCATGACGGCCAAGCCGCCCCGCCGCTCGGGTAACCGTTCGGGCATATGGCAAGAAGTCGCCGAAGGTCTCCGCTACGTGCGGGGAAACAGCATCGTGCTGAGCATCATCGGCCTGTCGGCCGTGCTCGCGATCATCGCCAGGCCATACATCCAACTGCTGCCGGCGTTCGCCAAAAGCGTCACCGGCGGCGGCCCCAAGGGCCTAGGGATACTGATGGCCGCGGCCGGTGCGGGCGCGCTCGGGGGCTCGATAGCCACCGCCCTGATCGGCATCAGGCACGGCCGAGGATTGCTTTTCTTGGGCAGCGCCGGTGCTGCCGGCATCGCGTTGACGTTGTTTTCCGTCACGCGCTCGCTCGCCGAGTCCGCGTCGATGCTGTTGCTGCTCGGCGGCGCCATTATGATCTTCATGGGAATGGCAAACACGCTGCTGCAGACCTACACTCCGTTCGAAATGCGCGGGCGCGTCATGTCGATGTACACGATGATCTTCTTGGGCTTCATGCCGCTGGGATCATGGCTGCTAGGCTCGGCCGCAAGCCTGACGTCGCTGCCGCGCACTTTTACGTGGGCGGGAGCGGCGATCGTCGTCGCCACCGCACTGGCGGGACGACGCCGCGAGCTGCGCGACCTGGCTTAGCGGCCGGCGGGGCTAAAGCGCCGGCGAGAAGTTCTCGAGCCGGCGTTTGACGGACTGCAAGAAACGCGACGCGGTTCCGCCGTCGAACACGCGGTGATCGAAGCACAAGCACAGGTTCATGATAGACCGGATCGCAAGCGCGTCGTCGACGACCCATGGCCGCTTCACTAGGGCTTCCATCGTCAAGATCGCCGCTTGGGGCGGGTTGATGATAGGCACGGAAGAGACGCTGCCTAGAGCGC
Organism: Vulcanimicrobiota bacterium; assembly: GCA_030853635.1. Classification (GTDB taxonomy): domain Bacteria; phylum Vulcanimicrobiota; class Vulcanimicrobiia; order Eremiobacterales; family Eremiobacteraceae; genus Mawsoniella. The sequence continues at coordinate 33,430 of JALYUR010000004.1, forward strand.
CGGTGTTGTTCAGCGTGATCGTGCCGTCGGAAAGATCTTCCATAGTCAGCCGGCGGCGGCGGGCTTTGTCGGCCAGCTCGTTGACGGTCTGAGCTAGGCCCGCGAGGCTGTAGCGGTCCGCATCTCGCGCCACCGGAACCACGAGTCCGTCAGGCGCATCGACGGCGATGCCTACGTTGACGTGCTTGCGCACGATGATGTGATCGCCGGCCCAAACGCTGTTGACTTCCGGAAATTCGCGCACGGCGCCGCATACGGCGGCGATCACCACCGGCACGTAAGTGAGGTTCACTCCCTCCCGCGCTTTGAAGGCGTCTTTTTCGCGGTTGCGCCACTTCACGAGTTCGCTCAGGTCGGCTTCGACCATCGACCAGGCAAATGGAATAGTCGACCGTGAAAAGACCATCCGCTCGGCGATCGTCTTGCGGATCGGCGTGAGACGCACTATGGTGTCGTCGGGTCCGGCCGGCGGCACCGCCACGGCTAACCCGTCCGCCGGCGCCGCTGCGCCGGGCGCTTGGGGCTGGTGGACGAGGCCGGGCAGCCGGCCCACGGGGGCCGAAAGCGAAGCCGGCGCCGGTTGGACGTCCGGCGCGGCGCTGCGCTGCGCGTGGGCAAGCACATCGCGGGCGGTAAGCCGGCCGCCGCGTCCGCTACCCTGCAAGGCCGCCAAATCCAATCGATGCTCGCGCGCCAGCTTGCGCACCGCGGGCGAATAGCGCACTCCGTTGCCGGATTTGACAGAGTCTCCAGGCTGGCGCACCGCCTCGGCGGGCGCGGAGTTTGGCCGGGCGCTCGGCGTGACGAGCGTGGCTCCGTCGGTTTGGGCCTGCGCAGTAGCGCTCAACGCCCCGGCGACGGTTATCTCGGCTACCGGCGCGCCGACCGCGACCGTTTCGCCTTCGGCGGCGAAGATCGTGGCCAGGACGCCGGCGAACGGCGAGGGTATCTCGGAGGCGACCTTGTCCGTCTCAACTTCGAGCAGCGGCTCGTACTTGGCGACCGCGTCGCCCACTTTTTTGAGCCACCGTCCGACCGTGCCCTCGGTGACCGTTTCGCCCAGTTGCGGCATCGTGATGTTGGGCAAAGCGCGAGACCTAAAACTCCGCCAATTCGCGCATCGCGCCTTCGATGCGGTCGGTGCTGGGCATGAACGCCTCCTCGTATTCCTTGGCATAACCCATCGCCGGCACGTCCGGACCGCACAGGCGGCGTATCGGAGCGTCCAGCTCGAAAAGCGCTTCTTCGGCGATGATCGCCGCGACTTCGGCGCCGACGCCGCCGAACTTTTGATCTTCGTGCACGACCAAAACCTTACGGGTCTTGGCCGCGCTGGCGACGATCGCATCGCGGTCCATCGGTCGAATGGAGCGCAGGTCGAGCACCTCGGCATCCACGCCCTGACCCGCGAGCCGCTCGGCGGCTTCGACCGCGTAATGGCGCATGAGCCCATAGGTGATGACCGAAAGGTCGCGGCCGGCTCGGGCCACATCTGCCTTGCCAATCGCCACGCTATGCCGGCCGTCCGGTACCTCGCCCTTGATGAGCCGGTACGTCTTTTTGTGCTCGAGGAAGAGCACGGGGTCATCATCGGCTACCGCGCTTGCGAGCAGTCCGGCCGCGTCGGCTGGCGTAGAGGGCACGCATATCTTTAAACCCGGGACGTGATAAAAGAGCGCCTCGATACTGACCGAGTGCGACAACGCGCCGCGCACGCCGCCGCCGTACGGTGTGCGGATGACCAGCGGGCACGAATTGCCGCCGGCGCTGCGATAGCGGATCTTAGCCGCTTCGCCGACGATCTGGTTGTACGCCGGATAGATGAAGTCGGCGAACTGGATCTCGGCAATCGGGCGCATGCCGGCCATCGCGGCGCCGACCGCGATGCCGACGATCGAGGCCTCGGCAAGCGGCGTATCGACGATTCGGTCGGCCCCGAACTCCTCCAAAAAACCTGCCGTGATGCGAAAGACGTTGCCGCGCGGCCCGACGTCTTCGCCCAAGATGAAGACCCGATCGTCGTCGCGCAACGCTTCGTGCAGCGCGTCCCGTACCGCTTCTAAGACGTTTTTCGTGGCCATCGATCAGGCCAGCGGTCCGCTGGCGTAGACGTGCGTGTAAAGGTCCTCCTCGCCGGGCGGCGGTTGTTCCTCAGCCCAGTCGGTCGCCTCGTCCACTTCGGCTTTGGCTCGCGCCAGCAAAGAGGCGACCGCGTCGTCTTCGAGCACGCCTTTTTCTTTCAGCCACGCCTCGAATTTAGGTATGGGATCGCGGACCTTGAGCGCTTCTATCTCATCGGCGGTCCGGTACGTCAGCTGGTTGTCATCGCTCGTGTGAGACATCGCGCGGTAGCACTTGGCTTCGACGAGCGTCGGCCCGTCGCCGCGGCGCGCCCGGTCGACCGCCTCGCGGACCGTGCCGTAGGTCGCGATGACGTCGGTTCCGTCGCACAGCACGCCCGGGATGCCGTACGCCGCCGCTCGGTCGGCGACGTTGCGGACCGCCATCTGCAGACGCTGCGGCACGGAGATCGCGAACTCGTTATTCTCGCACAGGAAAACGCACGGCACCTTATGGATGCCGGCGAAATTCAAGGCCTCGTGCCACTCGCCTTCGCTCGTCGATCCCTCCCCGAAGGAGACCAGCACCACCTTCGGCTCGTGGCGCATCTTGAAGGCGAGCGCCATGCCGACGGCGTGGGTCAGGTGCGCGGCGATGATGCTCGAGATGCTGGCGATGTTGCGGTCGGGCACGCTATAGTGATTTGGGAACTGCCGCCCGCTCGAAAACACATCGCCTTTGCGCGCAAATAGGCACATGAGCTGCTCTTTGGCGCTGACCCCGAAAGCGATCGCCATGGCGGTGTCGCGATAGTAGGGGACGAGCCAGTCGGTGCCGCGTTCGAGCGCATAAGCTGCGGCGACTTGAACCGCTTCATGTCCCTGACAGGTCGCGGCGAAAGGTATCTTGCCTTGGCGGTTCAAGGCGAACGCCCGATCGTCGCATAGCCGTGTCAGCACCATCGCGTAGTACATCGCGCGCAACGTGTCTTTGGATAGGCCGTGTGGCAGCGATGCGCGCAGCTTAGGGACGCTTTTCATCGCGGCTGGTTCGTGCCCGTTGGCATCCTTATCCTTGCGTTAGGATCGCGGCTGCCGGATCGTCGGCGCGCAGCTTGCGGGCGCAGCCGGACTCGACCGCGGCAGCGGCGACCGCTTTGCTGACCGCTTCGACGACTCGCGGGTCGAACACGCTCGGGACGATGTATTCGGCCGACAGCTCGGCATCCGATATCACGCCGGCTATGGCGTGGGCCGCCGCACGCTTCATCCCCTCATCGATGCGGCGCGCCCGCGCGTCGAGGGCGCCGCGGAACACGCCCGGGAAGGCGAGCAGATTGTTGACCTGGTTAGGGTAATCGGACCGACCGGTAGCCATCACGGCGACGTACGGCTCCGCGGCCTCGGGGGAGATCTCGGGCAAGGGGTTGGCCATGGCGAACACGATCGGATTGCTCGCCATCCGTCGGATGTCGTCGACCGTAAGCACGTTCGGCGCCGACACGCCGATGAACACGTCGGCGCCGCCGATCACCTCCGCCAGGCGGCCGGTGCGGCGTTCGATGTTGCCGAAGTCGGCCAGCCACTGCCACAGCGGACTTTGCGAGTACGACCGTCCGCGGACCAACGCTCCGACGCGGTCGACTCCGATCACGTCGGCTGCGCCCGCCGACAATAGCATGCGCGCGCACGAACCGCCGGCGGCGCCGATGCCATTGACTACTATGCGCGCCGCCGAGAGCTTCTTGCCGACGACCTTGAGCGCGTTGAGCACGCCGGCGAGTAATACGATCGCCGTGCCGTGCTGGTCGTCGTGCATCACCGGGATGTCCAAGGCTTCGATGAGACGGTCCTCGATCTCGAAGCAGCGCGGCGATGAGATGTCTTCCAAGTTGATGCCGCCGAACACCGGGGCGATGTGGATGACGGTATTGACGATCTCATCGACGTCTTGGGTATCCAAGCAGATCGGGAAGGCGTCGATGCCGGCAAAAGACTTGAACAGCATCGCCTTGCCTTCCATGACCGGCAAAGCGGCCGCCGGACCGACGTCGCCAAGGCCCAAGACGGCCGTCCCATCGGTCACTATAGCGACGGTATTGCGCTTGATAGTCAGCGCATAGACCTTATCGGGAGCATCGGCGATCGCGAGGCTGACCCTAGCGACCCCGGGAGTGTACACCCGCGAAAGGATTTCCCGGTTGGTCACTGGCATGCGGGGAACCACTTCGATCTTGCCCCCCAGATGCGCGAGAAACGTCTGGTCGCTGACGTGCACGATGCGGATGCCGTTGACCTGGGACAGCGCCGCCAAGACGGCGTCGAGCTGCTCTTGATCTGCGACGTCGATGCTGATGTCGCGAATCACCGCCTTGCGGCTCACGCGGTTCACGTCGACTGCGCCGATACGCCCGCCGGCTTTGGCGATGGCCTCTGCGATGTGCGCGAACGTGCCAAGCGCGGTGGGCTGTTCGACGCGCACTATCGCGGAAAAACCAATGCGAAGCTCAGTTGTCACGGGCCGTCTCGTTCCGCTCGCGGCGATGGCGCCCTCTTGCGGCAGAAGATTTTCTGCGGCACCGCGCGAAAGCCGACGCGCGACCGTCCGTGCGGACGTCTGCAAGCGATTCATTAGCACCGGAGAGACAGGCGTGCGCCGATCCATCGCTCTGGCAGCCATTCTCGTTACTTTAACCTTGAGCTGCGCTGCCTGCTCGCAGCCGATCGACACGGGCAGTCCGGTACCGGCGCAAGCCCAACCGCTGACGGCGCTCTTGGCGCTCGTCGGGATCGGCATCGCGCTCACCGCGTTGCACCATCACGATCAGAGGAAAAGCGGGGGCGGCGGAGGAGCCAACCTCCAGCCGGCGGCCGTGGTCCGGCTTGCCGACGGTTCGCGCTCGATCGATTTGGCCGTCGACGTCGTCAGCGGCACGGCGGGCATCTTGCAAGCCCGAAGCGGCAACACGCCGGCGCAGTACGTGCAAGTGAGCGCGGGAACGATCGTAGGTTCCTATTCCTTGCCGCCGGGATATGACCCGACCGCCCTTGCGCTCGACGCCGGCTTGAACGAATGGTTCGTCGACGCCACCGGAAACATCGATTACTGTCCGGCCCCCGCGTCAGGAACGGCTGCGTGCACGCCGACCGCCACCGTCTCAGACGGCCTGGGCCCAAGCACGACGCGTTCCATCGCCGCTGACAGCGCCTTCGCGCTCGTCGCCGTCGATAATGGCTCGGGAACGGTTGCGTGGACGGCTTTCTCGCTCGGCGGCGGCAGCCCGATCCGCGGCTCCTATAGCTATGCGGGCCGGCCGCTGTACCCGGCCGACGCTATGAGCCAGAACTCAGCCGGCGGGATCAGCTCTTTCATTCTCTTCCATCAGGATGGGGCTTCGTACCAGCTGCAATTTCCCAGCACCACGACCAAACAGCCATTCGCCCTAGCCCCGCCACCAGCATCAGCCCCGGCAAACGTCGCAGACCAAACGTTTTACGGGCTGCTAGGATCGCCGAGCGGTCTCTATCAAATAGGAAGATATTTTAACGACGGGACCGCTGCGTCTTTGGCGCCCCAAGCCGTAATCGACATCGCCAGCGGCGGTCAGACGGCGAACAATTCGTTCAGCGTTCCGCTGCGCGCGCTGCGTGCCGATTCGCTCAACGTTTCCGCGCTCGACCGCAACGGCAACCTCATACAGTATGCTGCGTTTTGAAGATGCTGCGTTCTGAACGCGCAGCCCCGAGCGCCCTGCGGCATGCCGGCGGCTGGGCGGAATCCGCACTGCTGAGCATCGCTTCTGCGGCCGCATCCGATGCCGCCGCCGCCGCCGCAGCGGCGCGACTGCTCGGCGGCTTGAAACGGGCGGATGCCGAGCGCGGCAGCGATCTTGCCGCCACGCTCCAAACGTACTACCGCAACGGCGGCAACGTCGCAAAGACCGCGCAGGCCTTGTTCCTGCACCGCAACAGCGTGCGCTATAGGCTGGACAGGGTGCGGTGCCTGCTGCGTTGCGACATCGATCACCCGCTGTGTGCCGCTGCGATCGTCGCCGCCTTTGCGATCGTCGAGCTCTCGCAACGTCAGGGCCGCAGTGCAGCTCAGCGCACGTAATAAACTGCCGGGCGTCGTCGAGTCCGTGCAGGTTGACGGGCTCACCGCCAAAGTTACGTTGCGCGTAGGCGATAATCACTTGGTCGCCGTGGTGACGGCCGAAGCGGTCGAGGACATGGGGCTGCGTCCCGGCGATGCCGTCACAGCCGTCATCAAGTCGACGTCGGTGATGCTCGCCAAGAGCTGATGCGTCGCGGCTTTCAGCCGCGCTGACGGCGCCGGGTCGGAGCAACCGCCGATTTTTTAGTCCGTCGTGCTGGGGTGGTGCGGGTCGGAGCCGTCTTGCGCTCCAAAGCGTCGAGCCGGCCTTGCAGCGTGCCGTTTGACACCTGTAAAGCGGCGAGTTCATCGCGCAATTGCCGAGTTTGGGTCAAGCTTTGCAGCCGCCCGCGAATGGAGCGGGCCGCTTTGGCGCAAGCTCTCTTGAGCCGGCCATCGACGTCTTCGGCTGCTATGCGGTCGAGGCGGTCGAGGGCTTTGGGCTCTGCCAAGGCTTCCAACGCCTCAGCGGCGGCTCTGCGGACGAACAACGATCCGTCATCGAGCGCCGCGAACAGCGCGTCGCGCACTCGTCCATCGCCCTCGCCCACTTTGGCTAGCGCGCCGACGGCGGCGCAGCGCGTCGTCGTCGGCTTGCCGTAGCCCGTCCAGGCGATCAGCTGACCGACCGATCGCTCGTCAGCGAGTTCGGCCAAACCCGCTATGACGCCCACGCGCACGATGTCGTTCCACGATTCCTTTGCGCCGAGCGCTTGGATCAGCAATTCATATGCCCGCGCGCCTTTGGTCCTGCCGATGCTCGTAGCCGCCGCCGCTTCGACGAAGTAGGACGCATCTTCGGCCAACAAGGGCGCCAGCGCCGCGCATGCCTCAGCGCCGCGGTATTCGCCGATCGCTTCGGCGACGGCGCGGCGCGCCTTCGGATGCTCCACGGCGCGCGCCGCTATCAGGGCATCGAGTGCCAGCGGATGACGGATGCGGCCCAGCGCTCGGGCAGCTTCGGCTTGTACGCCCCAAAAAGCGTCGCGCCGCGCAGAGCGGCCCAGCGCGTCGATGACGTCCGGGTTGGCCGCCTTGACCAGTGCGCGGGCGGCTTGCACCCTACCGGCGACGTGGCCGTCGCAAGCCAGAGCGTTGAGCAACATCTGGGTGGGGACTTCGAGCTCCACCGACTTGAGCATGTCGGCCGCGGGATCGAAGCTGAATGCGGACGGATTCGAGCGCAGCGGAAAATGGAATGCCTGTTCCTTGGCGTCGCAAACGATCGCGAAGCTGAGCGACGGCCCCGTTGCGAATGCGAACTCGATCAGCAAGGGCACCGAGAAAAGCGGCGTGCCGTCCGACGTGTCCTGAGTCTGGCGCACTTTGATTTGCGCAGTCTTCGTTTGCGCGTCCCAAGCATACGCGACGGCGAACTCCGGATGACCGCCCTTGAAGACCCATTGGTCTAAGAAAGGCAAGAAGTTGCGGCCGCTGACCTCTTCGAGGGAACGCGCGAGGTCGATCGTCTCAACGCTGCGGCCGGCGTTCACTGACACGTAATGGTGCATCGCCCGCCACCATAACTCGTCTCCGAGCTGGATGCGGATCATGTGCAGCACGCAGGCGCCCTTTTCGTACAGATGGCGATCGAACAAGTCGATCGGTTCCGCATAGACGTTGGTTACGATGGGCCGCCGATAGAGGCCGTCGTCCTCGCGCTTGTAGCGCTCTTGGAGCTCCAAACGGTAATATTCGAACTCGTCGCGGCCGCGGTCGTGTTCCCGGAACAGCGCTTCGAAGTACGTCGCGAAGCCTTCGTTGAGCCAGGCATGCGACCAATCTTTGCAGGTTATCAAGTCCCCGAACCATTGATGGGCCAGCTCGTGAGCCACTAAAGGATCGCTCGAAAAATCCAGGTGCGCCCGCGCATCGTGAAGGGTCAGGTCTGACTGCGTGGTGGCGGTGGTGTTTTCCATTCCGCCGAACACGAAGTCGCTGACGGCAACTTGGGCATATTTAGCAAACGGGTACCCAAAGCGCAGCCGGCCCGCGAAGAACTTGATCATCGCGGGGGTTTTTCCAAACGAGCGCTGCCCGTCTTCTTCGCGCCCTGGCTGTACGTAGTACGACACGGGGAGATCGCCGACCGTATCGGTGTGACCGCTGAACCTGCCGGCCACGCAGCTCACCAAGTAGGTCGCATGCGGCGCCTCCATCTTCCAATGGTAGGTCTTGGTCTGCTTTCGGTCGTCCGCGGTCGTCGCCGCCAAAGACCCATTGCTCAGGACGAAAAAATCCTCGGGCACCGTGGCGGTGATTTCGGTCGTGGCTTTTGCGTTCGGATGATCCACGCACGGAAACCAGTAGTGCGCATCCTGGTCTTGGCTTTGCGTCCATACCTGGACCGGCTTGGCGGGATACGCTTGATCCGGCGCGATGAAGTATATCCCCTGGCGCGGCCGGCGTGCTTCGTATTCGACTGCGATGGTCGCCGAATCGCCGCGCGCCAGCGGCTGCGCGAGCTCTGTTCTAAGCTTGGCGCCCAGCAAATCGAAGCGCAGGGATCTGCCTGCTTCGTCCCACACGGCTAGAACCGTCAGTTGGGCCGCATCCATTTCGATCGCGTGCACGACCGCCTCGACGGCAGTTATGCGCGTGGCGCAGCGGCCGAAGAGCGTCTTGTTCTCGAAGTCGAACGACAAAGTCAGCGCGATGTGATCGACGCGCGCCGGCCGGTCGGGCGCATAGTGAGCCCTGGCGCCCGGCAACGCGAACGGTTGGCGCTCGGCGGCTGTGGCCGCATAATAAGCGCAACGACGGCAATACGCTTGGATCGTCTCCGCTTCAGCCACGTCGGCCGACCGGCAGCTTGCCTAAGCCGCTTCTAGCGCGCGGCGACGGCTTCTTTACGTTCGCCGGTGACGCTCTGCACGATTTTGGGCGGCGCCACCTCGAACCGGTCGTGCGCGGCCGAGAAGTATCCGAGCCCTTGAGTGGCTGTGCGCAGCTCCGTAAGATACCGCGCAAGCTCAGCTTGCGGCACGGACGCCTTGACGACGTCCCAACCGGGTCGCGCATCGCTTGGCCCGAAGCTCAAGATGTGCCCGCGGTGGCCGCTCACTTGCTGCATGACGGTGCTCGTGTACGCCGCGGGAACGACGACATCGACGTGCTGGATGGGCTCGAGCAGGACGGGCTTGCACTTGGGCAGCCCTTCGCGCATGGCCACGGCAGCGGCCAGCTTGAACGACATCTCGTTGGAATCGACGCTGTGATAGGAACCGTCGTAAAGCGTAACGGCTACGTCGACGACCGGGAAACCTGCGACCGCGCCCTTTTCGAGCGCTTCGCGCACGCCTTTCTCGACGCCGGGGAAGAACTGCTTGGGCACCACTCCGCCGACCACGCGCTCGGCGAACTTGACGCCGGATCCGCGCGCCAAGGGTTCGATCTCGACGTGCACGTCGCCGAACATGCCGTGACCGCCGGTCTGATGCTTGTAACGCCCCTGCTGCTGAGTTTTGGCCGATATCGTCTCGCGATAAGGGATCTGAGGCAGCGCAGTGTCCAGCTTGACGTTGTACTTGCGCAGCATGCGTTCCACCGTTACGGCGAGATGCAGTTCGCCTTGCCCGCGCATGACCAGCTCGTCGGTGAACGGGGCTCGCTCCACGACGATCGCCGGGTCCTCCTCGCGCATGCGCGCGAACAACTGCGAGAGTTTGGCCTCATCGGAACGCTCGTGCGGACGCACCGCGAGCGCGAATGCCGGCTGTTCGACGGACGGAGCGGGCATCGGTGCCCGGCCGGCGCTCGAGCCCAAGGTGTCCCCGGTTTGCACGCCGTCCAATCGAGTGATCGCGACGATGCTGCCCGGGCCGGCCTGCGTCAAGCCCGTCTGATTCTTGCCCTGTAAAACGTAAAGGCCGCCCTGGCGCTCTTTGGCATCGCCGCGCGAGAGGTTGACGAGCATATCGTCCGGCCGCAAGGTCCCCGTGAATATGCGCGCGACCGACAGCTTGCCGCTCTGCGGCTGAACGAACGTCTTGCACACTTGGACGACGAGCGGCCCGGATGGCGTGGGCGTTATGAGCGAGCCGGCGCAATCGCGCCGGGCGATTTGCATGGCGTCGGGAAACTGACGCACGATTAGTTGGAGCAGCTGCTCGACGCCCCAGCCGCGAATGCCGCTTGCAACCGTCACCGGCACGATCTTGTCAGCGCTGACGTCGGCGCTCAGATCGCGTTCCACCTCTTCGACGGGCGGCTCTTTGCCCTCTAATATCTCTTCCATTAGATGATCGTCGAAATCGGCTAGCGCTTCGAGCAGCTGCTCGTGTGATTTATCGGCCGCGCTATCCGGCATGGCCGTGGGTGTGGCGCTTGGGCCATCCGAGAACTTGTATGCCTGCATTTTGATGACGTCGACGAAACCGGCTAGACTGTCTCCCTGCCCGATCGGTGCGAACTCGGCGACGACGTGAGCTCCGAAGCGCGCGCGCAAGGCGCCGTAGGTCGCGGGAAAATCAGCGCCGGGACGATCCATCCGATTGATTACGAAGCAGTGGGGTAACGCCCGAGTTTCCAAAAGGTCGACCAATAGCTCTACCTGCGCGATGCGGTCGGCGTCGGCCTCGACGACGACGATCGCCGCATCGGCCGCCAAGAGCGCGAATTCCGTCTCCTTGAAGAAGTCGACCGCTCCCGGGCAGTCGATGAGGTTGACCGTGGTATCGAGGGCTCTTAGCTGAGCGAATCCCAAAGTGACGGACATTTGATGCGAGTGAGACTCGGCATCGTGATCCGTCGTCGCGGTCCCGTCGGTGACGCTGCCCTTGCGTGGAATCGCTCCTGCGTGGGCGAGCAGCGCTTCGACCAAGGTGGTCTTGCCGCTGTGGTGAGGACCAACGACAGCGACGTTGCGGATAGCCGTTGCTTCGGTCGTCGTCATCGCAGCAGGCCTCCTAAATACCACGGAACCATCGAGAGGATTGGCCGCCTTCGACGGTCTGGGCGCCTGGCCTTCGTCGCGTCGGAGTCGGCGGGTAGCCGAGGTCGGCGGATAGAAAAATTGTGCATGATTGCGCCGCCGGCGGCTTTGTCGGTCAACGAGATCTTCGTTTCGATTCAGGGAGAGGGCGCGTTCATCGGCGCGCCGACGTTGTTCGTGCGCCTAGCCGGCTGTCCGCTGCGCTGCTCGTGGTGCGACACGCCGTATGCTTTGAACGCCGACTCAGGGGTGCGCATCGACGTCGCGCAGATCGCGCGCGAGGCGCAGGGCCACCGACGCATCGTCATCACCGGCGGCGAACCATTGGTTCAAGACATCCGGCCGCTCGTCGAGGCGTTGGGCTCGGGGCATCACATCACGGTCGAGACGAGCGGCACTATTTTCCGAGACTTACCGCAGGTGGACCTGTTTTCGATCAGCCCCAAGATCGGCAGTTCCGGCTACCGGCCCAAGCAGCCGGCGTTGCGCAAGTACTGCGCGGCGGCGGCCGGCCGGATGCAGCTCAAGTTCGTCATCGCGGACGATGCGGATTTGGACGAAGCGCTGCGCTGCCTTGATGGTCTGTGCGATGCGCTAGAAAAGGATACGCCGGTGGTTCTGCAGCCGGAGAGCGGGCGCGCGGGCCGCGGAGAATCATACCACGCCTTTCTCGCCGATCTCACCGACAAGGTGGTCGCCGACTGGCGCTGGCGGCGCTTCAGCGTCCGCGTCTTGCCGCAGCTCCACGTCTTGTTGTGGGGTGGGCAGGCCGGCCGTTGATGCGGGTCCGCTACCTATGCCACTTCGACGCCGCTCACCAGCTCGACGTGCCGTACGAATCGGCGTGCAATAGGCGCCACGGCCACCGCTATCGGGTGGAGGTCGAGGCGGCGGCGACGACACTGCGGCACGGCATGGTCGTCGACTACAACGTGCTCAAGCGCGTCATCGAGGAGTTCGATCACTGCGATCTCAACGAACGTGCGGAATTCAAAGACGGCAAGCTTCAGACGACGGCGGAAAACATCTGCCTCGTGCTAGCCGCCAAGCTGCAGAGCGCGGTGGGCAGACGAGTCAGAATCGAGGAGGTGACTGTTCGGGAGACGCCGCGCACGGCTGCCCGCTGGGAACGCCGCTACTTACGGGGCCGCGGCTGACCGATTTCGATATTCAGCTTGCCCGCGCGGATCTCGGAAAAGGCGCTGCTGACCGCCTTCTCCGGGTCGGTGCCCTCGATCATGGCATCCGCCCTGTTGACCAGCTGCTGTGCGCGGACGCGCGCAGCGTTCACCAGCAGGTACTTATTGTCTACCTTAGCCAGCAGTTCGTCGATGTCTCCGAAAGACGGGGTCGGATCCGCTTCCTTCACCATGTAGTTCCTTCCATCAATAGACTGATGCGATCGGCCTACTTCGACGGCGCTTTGCCCAATGCCGCCCATGCCCGCGCAAGCTAGTCGGGAATAGCGTCAAGACGCGAGGTCGTCTTTTGACGCCGCCCCGCGCCCTGCAGATTCGATCCTAGGCGGCCCGCCGGGTCGGGCTCACGGTTATCGATTTCAAGGCCGTCTCGCCGTCATGGTACAGGGCCGTGCGGGGTGCCAGCTCGCCCTGCTTGAGGCTGTCGGCTAGCCAGTCGTGACCGGCGACGAAAGCGACGTGCATGCGGGGATGATCTGCCAACAGCCGCCGGACGGCGCCAACCAGACCGGCGACGCCTTTTTCATCCGCCGTCTTCACATCTTCGAGGTCGATCAGAAGATTGCAGCCGTCGCGATTGGCCACATAGGATAAAGCCGTCTGCACGGTCGGGACTCCGGTAAAATCGAGTTGCCCTTCGATTTTGAACAAGCGCCAACCGCAAGCGGTCGGCAGTGATTGCAGCACCATTATGGATTTATGAGTCCTTTCGAGATCCGAGTCCGTCCCAGCCGTCTGGCGGTCCTGGGCGAGCTCGCACTCACTTAACGAATCGGCGCAACGGGTCGTTCACTCCAGCCGGGCTTTTCACGGCCGCTTAATGCGCCGGCTCACAGCCCGCCCGCTAAGGCGGTGCGGCGACCGCAGGTTGGCGCAACAACTGGGGGAAACCTCGTCGCATGGACATCGTCTGCCTGATCGGCGATCGGCTATATCACGCTTCGGGCAGCGCCTGTCACCGGGCGCTTGAGGCCGCAAGCCAAGGCGCTCCGGTACTGACGCTGACCGACGCCATGGCATACGAAAACGGCATGGAGCCGTGCGGCGCGTGCCTGGGAGATCGCGACACCGAGGGATCTATTCCGAAAAAGGCTTGAGGGCGGCACGCAGCTCTGCGGGCAGGGGCTTGGGTGAAAATGCCGCCCGATCGACGCAGACCAGGACCAGCTCGCAGTCGGCCGCGCGCGCGCCCGTCGGCTTGTCGATTCGAAACCCGAGTGTGATGGACGTCGAACCTAACCGCTTTGCGAATACCTCGACGCTCAGCCGTTCATCCAAGATAGCCGGAGAACGGAACTCGCAGCAGAGCCTGACTCGGGGGAGCCAGCAGTCGAAGCGCTCGAAGACCTGGCCGTAGGCCATGCCGATAGCCCGGAACAGCTCGGTCTCGGCGATCTCGATAAAGCGCATGTACGCGCCGTAGCATATGACGCCGGCGGCGTCGATGTCGCCCCAACGCACGTACTCCTCGATCCTGAAGGCTGCGCTCACTACGCAGCCGGCCAAAAGCGCGCCGTGAAGTGGCGCAACGGCGGCGACTGCCAGACGATCCTCAGGCCGGCGATGTTCTCGCGATGGCGATATATCTCGCGCATCACTTCGACTACGTAATCGATGTGGCTTTGCGTGTAAACGCGTCTGGGGATGGCAAGGCGCACCAGTTCCATCGGCGCTAAGTGCTCGTCGCCCGTGCGGTCATCCGTCTTCCCGAACATCACCGTCCCTATCTCCACCGCCCGGATGCCGCCTTGCAGGTACATCTGCGCTACCAGCGCCTGGCCCGGCAACAGTTGCCTCGGAATGTGCGCCAGCATGGCAGCGGCATCGATGTAGACGGCGTGCCCGCCCGGCGGTTGCACGATCGGAATGCCGGCATCGCTGCAGCCTCGGCCCAGATATGCCGTCGAGGCTATCCGGTAGCGCAGGTAGTCATGATCCAAAACTTCCTTGAGACCTACCGCCATCGCTTCCAAATCCCGGCCCGCCAAACCGCCGTAGGACGGAAAGCCTTCAGTTAAGATCAACGCGTCGGTTTGGCGTTTGGCGAGCTTAGCGTCATTCGTCGCCAGAAATCCGCCGATGTTGACCAAGCCGTCTTTTTTAGCCGACATCGTGCAGCCATCGGCGAGCGAGAACAATTCGCGCGCGATATCGACGACTGCCGCTTGCCCGTAACCTTCCTCCCGCTCGCGGACGAACCAGCAGTTCTCGGCGAAGCGGCAGGCGTCGATGTAGAGCGCCAAGCCGTGGCGATCGCAGACGGCGCGCACCGCTTTGACGTTGGCCATCGAGACCGGTTGGCCGCCGCCCGAGTTGTTCGTCACCGTCAGCATGACCAGCGGTATGCGCTCCGCACCGACGTCGGCGATGAGCGACTCGAGAGCGGCCACGTCCATGTTGCCCTTGAAAGGGTGCAGCGCAGCCGGCTGGCGGCCTTGCGGAATCGGGAGATCGACCGCTTGGGCGCCCGCCGCCTCGACGTTGGCGCGCGTCGTATCGAAGTGAGTGTTGTTGGGAACCACATCGCCGGCAGCGCAGACCGTCGAAAAGAGTATGCGCTCGGCCGCCCGGCCTTGATGAGTAGGCAGGATGTGCTCGAAGCCGAAGATATCGCGCACGGCCGCGGCGAAGCGGTAATAGGATTTGGCCCCCGCATAGGACTCATCGCCCCGCATGATGCCGGCCCATTGCTCGGCGCTCATCGCGCCCGTTCCGCTGTCCGTGAGCAGATCGATCAGCACGTCCTCAGCGCGCAGCAGAAAAGGGTTGTAAGCCGCGGCCGTCAGCATGCCGTCGCGCTGCTCGCGCGAGGTCATGCGGATCGGCTCGACCGCCTTGATTCGAAACGGTTCGATAATCGTCCTGACGGACGTCATAAGTATACCTCTTCCTCGCGGCTGCGCGTTAGGCCGGCATTGAGATATCGCGCTCAAGGAAATGGGGGTCGAGCCCAAAACACTCATGCATGATCTGGGAGCCGTCCCTGCTGTGCGCTTGCCCGAAATGCCAGTCTTTCGGACTGGAACGCAAGGAATACGTCTATCCGACGCTCGGGTCTTACGATTGCGAACTGGCGTGTCATGCCTGCGGCTTGTCGCTATGGCCGCGCGCCGACGAGTCCTTGCCGCAAACTTACTACCGCTGGTTGATGGATCGGCTCGCGTTCTAAAACATCTCGGTCGGCTAAGCGCTTTGCAAAGCGCAGGGCAGCGCTGGCGACCGCCGCTAACCGCACGCTTCCTGCCGGGCCGTCAAGAACCTGTGCCCTGATATTTATTGAGGCCCAGCCGCCAGAACCAGTAGGCTGCCCCAAACCACAACGCTCCGACGAGCGGCGTGAACCAACCCAATAATGGATTGATCGCGTAGCCGATTTCCGCCGTCTTGTGCAGCAGAGCAGTGGCCGGGAAATAGTTCATAAACGCGAACGGAAACACGTAGGCGAGCATTATGCGCACGGCGCGATTGTAGATCGACAGCGGATAGCGAGTAAAGTCGTTCTCGAGCGACATGACGACCCAGCGCAACGCGTCTAGGCGCACCACCCAAAAGGAGAGCGTCGCTATGATCAGCTGCACCGCAAAATCGATGAACGCTCCGCCCAAGGCCGCGAGCACGAGCAACCCGGCCGCGGCCGCCGACCACTGCAGATGAACGGCCGCCTGAGCTATGAAGAATACGATCAATGCGATGACCAGTTCGTCGGGCCAGATCTGGCCGGGCTGCGATAGCACTTGGAAAAGCGGGTCCAGCGGCCGCACCAGCAATCGGTCGAACCGGCCTTCGCGCACGAGATCGGGGACGTCTCCGATCGTGAAGAAAAATGTATTGTTGAGCGTATGGCCCAGCATGTAGAGAGCGTACAGAAAGAAGACCTGCTGCCAATGCCATCCGTTCATGGATGGGAAGCGCGACATCATTATCCAGATCGCGCCCAGCGCCACCCCATGGTAGACGACGGTGAAGAGCAGCCAGATGAAGAAGTTCAGTTTGTACTCTACGAGCGTGAGGAAGTTCAGCCGCCAAAACTCGCGATAAGCGCTCCAGTGACGAGCCGCCGTATCAGCCACCCTGAACCACCACGCGACGTTCGGCGGCGCGCCAAAACGCCATGGCCGCGATCCAGATGACCGCCAGCCACAGCGCCTGCTCCGCCAAACCCAGGGCGATGTCTCCTGCGCGCCATTTCCCGATGTAGATCGACAGCGGCGCGTTGTACAAACCGGCGAAGGGAAGCGCGAAAGCCAACCTCTGCAGCGCGTTGGGGAAAAAATACAACGGCACGAGTGAGCCCGACAGCAGCGACGAGATGAACTGGACCATTATCTGAATCCCGAATATCTCCATCGTCCAAAACGTCGCGGTCGCCATGATCAGATCGATGAAAAAATTGAGCACAAACCCAAGCGTGACGCTGACCAAGAAAGCCCCCGCCGCTAGCGGCGAGACCGGGGCCGCTATGTGCGCGTGCATCAGCGCCAGCAGCGGCACGGACAGCACGAGCGCCGGTACGATCTGGACCAAGGAAAATGCCGTCTGGCCCAGCGTATCGGAGAAGACGTACAGCGGTACGCTGATCGGGCGCATGAAGTCAATGGCGATCGAGCCTTCGCGTATCTTCTGCCTTATTACGTAAGCGCCGTTCACGCCGTATATGAGGTCGAGCAGCAAAGCCAGCGTCGCATAGCTGATCATGGCCTCGAGCGAGATGCCTTCCTTAGCGCCGTTGTTGCGGTACAGAGCGGTCCATAGGGTGGACAGCAAGAAGACGCGCAGCAACACGGACGCCACCCGGGTGAAGACTTGGGCGCGATAAGTCGCTTCGCGCGCGAAGGCGCGTTTGGCGAACTCCGCGTACGCCGGGTAGTTCATCTGTCAGGCCGTGGGCTCGCTCAGCCCGTGCTGATAGATCTGGCGAATTATCGTCTCGAGCTGCGGTTCGGCGATCGTGACGTCTTTGAGTTCGCCTTGACGCGACAGGGCGACGATGAGCTCGTCCGCGCGCACGCTTTCCCGTTCGAACTCTAGACTGATGCGCTGGCCGTCGCGTTCCAGGACGCGGACGCCCGGCAGGCTGACGTGTACTTTGTCCGCGTCGCTTAGAAAATCGGCATTGAGCAACCGGTTGCGCCCGTAGCGCTGCTTGATCGCGTCGATGCTCCCATCGTACAGCTTGCGGCCGTGGTCGATCAAGATGATGCGCGCGCACAGCTTTTCGACATCGTTGAGATCGTGGGTCGTCAAAATAAACGTCGTCCCGCGCTCCTTGTTGACTTGGGCGACGAAGTTGCGGATGGCCTCCTTGGCGACGACGTCCAAACCGATCGTGGGCTCGTCGAGGAAGACGACCGGCGGCTCGTGCAGCATGGCGGCCGCGAAATCGCCCCGCATGCGCTGGCCTAAGCTCAACTGGCGCACCGGCGTGCGCATGAATTCGTCGAGCCCGAGCAGCGCACTGAACTTGTTGAGGTGCCGCTCGTAGGCCTGGGGCGAGACGCCGTAGATCGCGCGCAGCAAGCGAAAGGATTCTATCAGAGGCAAATCCCAGTAGAGCTGAGTCCGCTGGCCGAAGACGACCCCTATGCGGCGGCCGTTGGCTTGGCGGTCGAGCCAGGGCACGATGCCGTTGACGGTGCAGTCGCCGCTCGACGGCACTAGGATTCCGGTCAGCATCTTGATCGTTGTCGATTTGCCGGCGCCGTTCGGCCCGATGTAACCTACCAGTTCGCCCGCTTCGAGATCGAACGACACGTCACGCACGGCTTCTTTGACTTCGTAGTCGCGCGAAAAGAGCGTACCGAGCGTGCCGAGCACGCCGTCCTTGCGGCGTATGCTCTTGAACTGCTTCGTCAAACGGCGGGCTTGGATGATCATAAGCGGGCGCTGCGTCGATAGCCGCCGTTATGATGAGGCTGCTACGTGCTGCAAGGACTCGATGTATTTGTCTTGACTCATGCGGTTCCTTGAAACAATCGCTTCAATAGTGAAAATAACGCGTCCAGAGGCGGGAGCGCAAAGCATGCCGTCGAAAAAACCGAGGTATGGCTCTTCGCGCTCAGTCTAAACTCGCGCCCGTCATGCTGCGTTTCGAAGAAGGCGTCGGGCCGCGCAAAGGCGTTCCGCCGCTGGGCGGGTGGCAGGACCGCATACCGTCGCAGCTGGCCATCGAGGGAACGTTTCCCAAGCCGGTCATCGCCCAAGGTCAAGCTTCGCATCAGCGCGGCAAAGTGCGCTCGTTGAACCTCCGCAAACACGACATCGTAGCGACGGTCGCCGATACGGAAACGCACACGACTACGCTGACGCATGACACATCGCGCCCGCCGCTGGGCATGCGCTGCAACTGCACGTGCCGCTACGGTTACGACTGCAAGCACGCCGTCGCGGCGCTGTACATGCTTTCCGAGCTCGGCGCGCAGCAGCCGGACGCGGCCGACGCGCCGCAAGCCGGCCCGCAAGCCGACGGCCAGCTCGAGCCGGCTGTAAACGGCGCTAAGAACGGCAACGGCTCCAATCAGATTGCCGGCTCCGATCCAAGCACGTCAACGCTTTGGCCTCTGCTTGACCTGCTTACGCCGCACCACGAAGCCGTCGTCCCGCGCCGGCGGCTGTGGATCGTCGTAAGCACCGACGACCGTCTGGGAGTCTTCTACGCCCAGCTCCGCCTGGATGCACCGAAGCTCCACGGCGTCGCTCGAACGCACGCTGATCTACAGCAGCTGTATCGCACCACCCGCCAAGCCAATCTCAGCGGCGAGGAGTGGGACCGGCACGACGCCTCGCTGCTCTCCGATGCGGCGCTCGGCGCGATGTTCGGAACGCCGGCCGATTACGCGCTTGCCCGGGCCTCCAGCGAACAGACGCAGCGGCTCACCAACAACCTCGCGCAGTTGATGCTGCGGCTCATCGCTCATCCGCGCGTACGTCTGGACGATAATCTGGGGCTGCACCCCGAGCACATGCCCGCGGCCAAAATAATCTTAGCTCCGCTGAAGTTGCGGCTGTCCGGCGAGCGCGACGCCGACGGCAACCTGGATCTGGGCGGGGGGTTCATACGGCCGGATGGATCGGCCGTCGAGTGCGCGGCGGTGCGTGCGATCGACGGCATGCCGGCATGGCTGTTCGACGGCAGCGCCTTCTATCTGCACGACGGGTCTTTCAGCCTGCGCATAGTCGAGCGGCTGAAGACGACGCCGACCATGCGCCTGACCGCTGAAGAGATCCCGCCGTTTTTGGCGCGCGCCCACTGCCTGCTGCACCGCCGCAGCGCTGCCGGTCTCATGCTGCTGCCGGACGAAATGCGCGCGCAGGTGTTGCTGCGCTTGCGCTGGGAAGGGGACGGGATCACCGCAGACGCTGGGATCGAGGATTCAGTCAGCGGCGCTAATTGGCCGGTGACCGCAGCCGAGTTCAACCCTCTGCAGGGCATCGCGCCCGCCGACCGCTCCGGCGCGCCGCGCTATGCGTATTGCGAGCCCGCGCACGCCCATGCGGTGCGCGCGCAGCTCGAATCGGCGGGGTTTTGCGCGTCGCGGGAGCTGTACGAGGCCCAAGCGGCACAGGACCCGGACGGGGCCGTTCGTCACTACGGCATCAACACGTGGCGTTTGGAGCCGACCGACGCGGCTTACCGGTTCGGAACCGAAGTTTTAGGTCAATGGGGCGTAGAGTGGCAGCTGGACCTCGACGAGACGGTAAGATCGCTCGTCGACGGGCCCAAAGCCCTCGAGGTCTCCGTGTCGGTCGACAGTGCTCCGCCCACACGGGGCGCTAAGGCTAAGCTCAAGGCGCCGGTGGCGACTTCGGACGCGCCCATCGACTGGCTCGAGATATCGGTCGAGCTGCTTCTCGACGGTCAGACGCTCTCAGCCGAAGACGTCAAAGCTTTGTGGCAAAGCTGTGGGCGGTATCATCGGCTGTCCGACGGCCGCTTCATCGATCTTTCGTCTTTTACTTTGCTGCGTGAAGCAACCGGCGGATTCGGCGACAACCTCGAGCGGGGCGGCAAGGCGCGGCTCACCGCAGCGCAGATGCTTTCCGTCTACGACGACTTGGCCAAAGCGTGCGGCGGCACGCAGCTGCCGCAGGAACTGCGCGAACTGCGCGAGTCGGTGCGCGGCTTCCAGGGCGTGGCCGAAGTGGACCCCCCAGAGCATCTGGCCGCTATCCTGCGGCCCTACCAGCGCAAAGGGCTCGACTTTTTATCTTATCTTGGCCGCTACAATTTCGGCGGCATCTTGGCCGACGATATGGGACTGGGCAAAACCCTCCAAGTACTGTCCTACATAGAACGCGAGCGCACTCGGCGTGGAGGAGCTCCCAACCTGATCGTCTGCCCCACCTCGGTCACTCACACGTGGCTGAACGAGGCGGCCCGCTTCACCCCCGAAATGAAGGTCACGCTGCTGTCGGCTGGCTCGGGCCGCGATGCCATCTACAAATGCGCCTCCGAATACGACTTGCTGGTCACATCCTATGCGCTCGCGCGGCGCGACGCCGAAAGCTTGAGCAAGCTCGGCTTTCGCACCGTCGTGCTGGATGAAGCGCAGCAGATCAAGAACCCTCAGGCAAAGATATCCCAGGTCATAAAATCGCTCGAGGCCGAGCAGCGCTTGGCGCTCACGGGAACGCCCATTGAGAACTCGGTGCTGGACCTATGGTCGATCGTCGACTACGTCATGCCGGGACTCTTGGGCAACGAGCGGCACTTCCGCACTACGTTCGAGACGCCGATCATGCGCGACGGCGACGTCGAAAAGCAGCAGCGGCTCGCCAAGCGCGTCCAACCTTTTATGATCCGGCGTCTCAAGACGCAGGTGGCAGCCGACCTGCCGTCGCGCACCGAGCAGACGATCGAGTGCGAGATGACGGCGGCGCAAAAAAAAGCGTACCGGGAGATCGTGCTGCGCGCCCGCCGCGACATCCTACGCGAAGTCGACGAACGCGGCCTGGGCCGCGCGCAGATATCCATCTTGGCAGCGTTGACGAAACTGCGCCAGATCTGCTGCCATCCGGGGCTCGTCGGCGACCATTGGCGCGAGGACCAGGAAGCCTCGGGCAAGTTCCAAGCTTTCCTGGAGCTGGTCGATTCGGTGGTCGATTCAGGCCATCGGCTGCTCGTCTTTTCGTCGTTCACCGAGATGTTAGGGATCATGCGCGAGGCGTTCGATGCGCGCGGGCGGGGCTATGCATATCTCGACGGCGCCACTAAACATCGCCATAAAGTGCTCGAAGATTTCAAGCGCGAGGACGGTCCGCCGATATTCCTCATGAGTCTCAAGGCCGGCGGCGTCGGCCTGACAGTCACCGAGGCGGATTACGTCATCCTGTATGACCCTTGGTGGAATCCGGCGGTCGAACGCCAGGCGATCGACCGTACGCACCGGATCGGGCAGACCAAACCCGTCACCGCTTACCGGCTGGTCACTTTGGGATCGGTCGAGGAGAAAATCCAATCGCTACAGGGGCGCAAACAGGCGTTGGCAGACGCAGTGGTCTCAAGTGATGCGGCCTTTGCCAAGTGTCTGACGCGCGAAGATCTCGACGAGCTGCTCGCGCCCATCGCTGACTGACTCGGGCAGTTAAGGCCGCTTTCGCCGCGCGGCCGTCGGAGCCGGCGGTTGAAGCGACAGCGGTCCCGCGATGCCGGCCACGCCGCCTAAGCGCGCGAACGCAGCCGCGCCGATGGCGCCCGCATCGTTGCCGAGTTTGGCGGAAACAATCCTGGTTTTGCCCTTGGGCGTCATCGTGGTCAGGGCATCGACCTTTGCCGTGAGCGGCATCGCCAGCAGATCCTCTTTGACCCGTCCGCCGCCGCCGCCGAGCGCTATCGTCTGCGGGTTCATGAACGCGATGATATTCGAGACGCCGATCGCAAGGTCGTCTAAATAGCGCCGCCATGCGGCTGCGGCGTGCAAGTCGCCCTGCACCATCGCCTTGACGATCAGCTTGGTACCCCAATCATCGGGGTTTTGCTCGCTTAGCAAGCGACTGCGCGGAAACGAGGGCGCCAGCGCGCACGCGTGGCGCACGAGCCCGGTCGACGATGCCTGCGCCTCGAAGCAGCCCACCTTGCCGCAGCCGCACACGAACCCTGACAGCGGGCGAATCGTGTGGTGACCGACTTCGCCCGCGCCCATCTGGCTGCCGAGCAAAAGCCGTCCGCCGGCCACTAGGCCGCCGCCGATGCCCGTTCCGATCGTGATCAGCGCGAACTCGGTCGTGCCTTTGCCGCTGCCGTGCAGATACTCACCGAGCGTGGCGCACCGCGCGTCGTTGAGAAGGTGCACCGCCCGGCCGAGCTTCTTGGCCAGCATCGCGCCTAGCGGCACGTCGTGCCAGCCGAAGTTGGGCGAGAAACGTATCGTGCCCGAGCGTTCTTCGATGTTGCCCGGCGAGCCGAGACCCACTGCATCGACCTTTTGCTTGCCAAGCGCTTTGCATGCTTTGGCGAAGACGTCGTCGATTTGCGCGACGACCGCTTTGGGACCGAGATCCGTCAGCTCGCGATGGAAGCGGGCGCCGATAGCGCCGTGCTCATCGACGGTTGCGGCGGTCACGTGCGTGCCGCCCAGATCAATGCCGATCTGCCAGTTCATATCGTCCTTGCATCTCGATGCGCGTGGTGCCCAGGACAGGACTCGAACCTGCACCGGTGTTACCCGACTAGCCCCTCAAACTAGCGCGTCTACCAATTCCGCCACCTGGGCGAGCACCATCGTGGTCTGCGTCCGCCGCGGCCCTAAAAGCCCCGCTAGCGCACGTTCGGATCCAAAGCGTCTCTGAGGCCGTCCCCGAGATAGTTGATCGCCAATACCGTAACGAAGATGCACAGACCTGGGAAGATCGCCGCCCACGGTGCGATCGTTATGTTTTCCTGGGCGTTGGCCAGCATGCTGCCCCACGACGCGGTCGGCGGCTGGATGCCGAAGCCCAGATACGATAGAGCCGACTCTAAGATGATGACGTTGGCGATGTCCAAAGTCGCCTGGACGATGATCGGCGCCAGCGCGTTAGGCAGCAGGTGCCGGATTACGATGCGCGAGTCATTGCTGCCGATGGCGCGCGCCGCCTCGCAGAATTCCTTCTCGCGCAGGCTCAAGAACGCGCCGCGGACCAGCCGGGCAACCGTCGTCCACGACAAAAAGCCTATGATGAGCACGATCGAGACGAAGTTGAGCGACGCTTTGGTCGACGTCGCCGCTACAATGCCGGTGAGCACCAGTAAAAGCGGGAGAGTCGGGATGCACAGCACCGTATCGGTGAGGCGCATCAGCAGGCCGTCGATGAAACCACCGTAATAACCGGCCACGGCTCCAATGAGCGTTCCCAGCAGCACCTCGATGACGACCACGAAGGTCGCAAGCGTGAGCGATATGCGGGCGCCGAACAGCAGCCGGGTGTACAGATCCCGGCCGATCTCGTCGGTCCCGATCCAGTGCCCGAACGCCCCCGGGCTCAGCGGCGTCCCAGACCAGCGCGAATCGATCGCATTGGGATCGAAGTGCGAGAGAAAGGGCGCGAAGATGGCAGCCAGGATGAAGACGCACAGCACCACCGCGCCGCTGAGCGCGAGCTTGTGCCGCGAGAACTTGCGCCATGTCTGATGCCGGTCGCGTGCGTATTCTTCGGCCTGCAGATGCGCTAGCGGAAGCGGTTGATCGCCTAGCGCGGAAGGCGCTACTGCCACTGCGCTCCTTAGTCGTACTTCACGCGCGGATCGAGCCATCCGTACGCGAGATCTGCGATGAGGTTGAAGAAGACCACCAAAACCGAGATCAGGACCAGGTAGCCCATCAGCAGCGAGAAGTCTTGCTGGGTGAGCGCGGTGTAGAAAAGCCGGCCCATTCCGGGCCAAGCGAAGATCTGCTCCGTGATGACCGCGCCGCCGGCCAGCCCCGGCAGGGACAGCGCGGCGATCGTCACCACCGGCATCAGCGCGTTCTTCATGCCGTGCTTCAGAATGATGCGCAAGAACGTCAGACCCTTAGCCGCCGCCGTGCGCATGTAGTCGGTGTGCAGCACCTCTTGCATGGAGGCGCGGGTGAAGCGCGACCAAGTTGCGACTTGGAGCAGCGACAACACGATCACCGGCAGAACCAAGTGCCGCACCCGGTCCGAGAAGTCGCCGCCTTCGGTGGAGGTCATGCCCGCCGACGGCAAGCTGAAATCGAACGCATAGCCGAACTTTTGGAAGTGGATACCGTTGACGGCCAGCAGCATCTGCAGCATTATGGCGAACCAGAAGACCGGCATGGACATCCCGAAGAACGCGAACGTCGTGACGAAGTAGTCCCACAAGCTGTACGGCTTGACGGCGGCGAGAATGCCGAAGAAGACGCCCACCGCCGCCGAAACGACGAACGATATGCCCATCAGCAGCAACGTCGCCGGCAGGCGCTGGAAGATCGCCTCGGTGACCGGCGTGGAGTTCATCGTCGACCAGCCCCAGTCGCCTTTGAGCACGTGAAACGCCCAAGAGAAGTACTGGACGTAGAGCGGACGGTCCAAGCCGAAGTTGTGCTTGAGGCGCGCGATGTCGGCCTCGGTGATGTGTGGATTGGCCATGTAAGGAGCCAGCGGCCCGCCCGGCATTTGGTGCAAGATCAAAAACAGTACGACGCTGATGAACAGCAGCAGCGGAATCGCCTGGATCGTGCGGCGGATCGTATAGGTCAGCACTTGGTACTCATAGGCCCGGCGTGTGCGCTCGGTTTCGGCGCGCGCCGGTGCGCGCCTGCCTCAAGGCCGATCGCTGCGCAGCTGGCGCAAGACGTATTGCAGGATGCCGTCGTGGCGATAATACTCCGCTTCATCGGGCGTGTCGATGCGAGCCAGCGCGCCGAACGACGCCGACTTACCCTGGGCATCGGTGGCCGTGACCTCGACGCGCGCGCCTGGCCGCACGCCCGATTCAAGACCCGTGATGTCGAAGGTCTCCTCACCGCTGAGGCCCAGGTCATCGAGTGTCACGCCGGGCTCGAACTGCAGCGGCAAGATGCCCATGCCGATCAAGTTGCTCCGATGGATGCGCTCGAAGCTCTGCGCGATGACCGCGCGAATGCCGAGCAGGCGCGGCCCTTTAGCTGCCCAGTCGCGAGATGAACCGGAACCGTATTCCTTGCCGGCGAGCACTACGAGCGGCACGTTCTTTTCGGCGTACCGCACCGATGCGTCGAAAATCGTCATCGCCTCGCCGTCTGGCAAATGCCGCGTGAAGCCGCCCTCGGTGCCGGGCGCGAGCCTGTTGCGCAGGCGAACGTTGGCAAACGTGCCGCGCACCATCACTTCGTGGTTTCCGCGCCGCGATCCGTAAGAGTTAAAGTCGATGGGCTCGATGCCCCGCTCGGTCAGATACTTGCCGGCCGGGCTGTTCTTGCCGATGCTGCCCGCCGGCGATATGTGATCGGTCGTCACGCTGTCGCCCAGCACGGCGAGCGCTCGCGCACCGCGTATGTCGCGCAACGCCGCCGGCTGGATATCCATGCCCTCGAAGTACGGCGGTTTCTTGACGTACGTCGAGTCGGGCTGCCACGCAAAAAGGTCGCCGGTAGGAACTTTGAGCGCGCGCCAACGCTCGTCGCCGCCGAACGCGTCGGCATAGCTGCGCGCAAACATATCCTTCGCAACGCATGCGGCGACGACTCGGCCGATCTCATCCGAAGTCGGCCACAGGTCGCTCAAGTAGACGGGCGCCGCGGATCCGTCTTGGCCTAGCGGTTCATGGGTCAAATCGAAATCCATCGTCCCGGCCAGCGCGTAGGCGACGACCAAGGGCGGTGAAGCGAGGTAATTAGCCCGCACGAGCGGATGAATGCGGCCTTCGAAGTTGCGGTTGCCCGACAGCACCGCGCATACGACCAAGTCGCTTTCTGTGATCGCCTCGGCGATCGGTTCGGCCAATGGGCCGCTGTTGCCGATGCAGGTCGTGCATCCGTAGCCCACGAGGAAAAACCCCAGCCGTTCGAGGTACGGGGTCAAACCGGCGCGGTTCAAATAGTCGGTGACGACCTTGGACCCAGGCGCCAAACTCGTCTTTACCCATGGTTTGGATTGCAGGCCGCGCTCAACGGCGTTTTTCGCCAGCAGCCCGGCCGCCACCATGACGCTTGGATTCGATGTGTTCGTGCAGCTCGTGATCGCGGCGATGACGACCGAGCCGTCGTGGATCTCGATGCAGTCCTCGGCGATCTGATAGCGCGCCGTCCGGCGGGCGCGCGATGCCGTCGCGACGTTGCCGCCCTCAGCCGCCCAATCCGCGACTCGGCCAGCGGCGACTTTTTCCGGCCCGCGGCTTTCTTCCAGACCATGCAGCGCTTTGTCGAAAGATTCTTTGGCGACGCGCAGCGGCACGCGGTCCTGGGGCCGGCGAGGTCCCGCCAGGCTGGGCTCGACCCGGCTCAAGTCCAATTCGATGATGTCGCTGAAGAGCGGCTGGGGGGAATCGTCCGTCCGGAAGAGCCCCTGGGCTTGGGCGTAATCGCGTACGAGCGCGATGTGCGCTTGCGATCGGCCGGTGAGCCCGAGATACTCGATCGTCCGTTGGTCGACGGGAAAGATCGCGCAGGTCGAGCCGTATTCAGGCGACATGTTGCCGATGGTGGCCCGGTCCGCGACGCTGAGATCGCCCAAGCCGGCGCCGAAAAACTCGACGAATTTGCCGACCACGCCCTTGGCTCGCAGCATCTCCGTCACGGTCAACACGATGTCCGTGGCGGTCACGCCCTCGGGCCGCGCGCCGACGATCCGGAAGCCGAGCACCTCGGGAATCAGCATCGAGACCGGCTGGCCCAGCATCGCAGCCTCGGCTTCGATTCCGCCGACGCCCCAGCCCAGCACGCCCAAGCCGTTGACCATGGTAGTATGCGAGTCGGTGCCCACGACCGTGTCGGGATATGCGGTTAGCTCCCCGTCGACGTCGTGGGCGAAAACGACGCGCGCGAGATACTCGAGGTTTACCTGGTGCACGATGCCGGTGTCGGGGGGCAACGCGCGAAAGCGATGCAGCGCGGCTTGACCCCATTTCAAAAGCGCATAGCGCTCGCCGTTGCGTTCGAATTCCAAATCGGCGTTTTTGCGGAACGACGCGGCCGCGCCGTAGGCGTCGACCTGCACCGAGTGATCTATAACCAGTTCGACGTCTTGGAGCGGGTTGATGCGCTGCGGATCCCCTCCCAGCTCGGCCATCGCATCGCGCATCGCGGCCAAGTCGACCACGGCTGGCACGCCGGTGAAATCCTGGAGCAAGACCCGGGCCGGTCGAAACGCGATCTCCCGGCTCGGGCGGCCGGCCGGATCCCAATCGGCCAACGCCGCGATGTGGTCGGCAGTGACCGACCGGCCGTCTTCGCTTCGCAACAAATTTTCGAGCAGCACCTTGAGGCAATACGGCAGCCGCTCGACCCGTCCGATGCCCGAATCGGTCAGGGCCGACAGGCGGTGATACACCGTCTTGGCACCGGCCAAATCCATGGCGGACCTGCTGCCGAACGTGTCTAGCCTGGCGCTCATAGAGCTTCGCTAGACGAGTAGCCCGCCTGGCCGTCGAACGTGTACAGATTCTCCGTCTTGATGACATCGAGCCCGGCTTCGGCGGCGCGTCCGAGAAGCGCTGCGATACTCGCCGAGCGCAGTTGCGCGCCGTTTTGCAAAGCCGTAACCCGGCAGCGCCAGTGGTCCGTCAGAAAAGTCTCCGGAAAACCGTCGGGCCATACGCGTGCGCCGCGGTTCGAGATCATGCTGAGACGCAACCCATCTTGGAGCAGCGGCTGCAAGACGTCGGCCAGTTGGGCCGCCGCCCGATTCCAATCGAAGAAAAGGTCGACGCCGACTAGCTGCTTGGCGGCAGGGGCAGCTTCTTTTTCGGCGGCGGCGTTTTGGCGTGAAGGTTTGTCCGCCGAAGCGTAGCGAGCCGGCTTCAAAGTTTGCGGCCGTTGGCCGAGCCGCTCGACGACGGCTTGGGCGAATTGCTTCGTGCCGACCTTTTGCCTGCTCGTGCCCTCTTTGAAGACGTCGTAGGTATGCACGCCGTCCTCGAGCGTGCGCAGCCAGGCGTTGTGAACGGCCTCGGCTATCTCCGGCTGACCGACGTGCACCAGCATCAGCACCGCTCCGAGCAGCAAGCCGGAAGGGTTCGCGACGTCTTGACCGGCCCGGCGCGGCGCAGAACCGTGGATCGCCTCGAACATGGCGCAGGCTTCGCCGATGTTGGCAGAGCCGGCCAGTCCGACCGAGCCGGCGATTTGCGCGGCGACGTCCGAGAGGATGTCACCGTAGAGATTGGGCAGCACGACGACGTCGAAGGCTTCCGGCGTATCGGCGAGCTTGGCCGCTCCGATGTCGACGATCCAGTGCTCGCTTGCGATGTCGGGATACTCCTTGGCCACGTCTTCGAAAACGCGGTGGAATAGCCCATCGCTGATCTTCAGGATGTTGTCCTTGGTGAAGCACGTCACTTTCTTGCGCCCGTGCAGCCGCGCGTACTCAAACGCGTAGCGGCATATCTTGGCCGATCCCGGCTGCGAGATGAGTTTCAGGCACTCGGTCATCTGCGCAGTCTGACGGTACTCGATGCCGCCGTATACGTCTTCTTCGTTCTCCCGGACGATGACGACATCCATGACCGGATGCTTGGTCTGGACGAAGGGGAAGTACGAGACGCAAGGGCGCACGTTGGCGTACAGTCCCAAGATCGTGCGCGTCGTCACGTTCAGGCTCTTATAACCGCCGCCCTGAGGCGTCGTGATCGGGGCTTTGAGGAACACCCGAGTACGGCGCAACGATTCCCACGCGCTGGGCTCTATGCCGGCACTTATGCCGCGCAGATAGACCTTCTCGCCGATGTCGATCACTTCGTAGTCCAAGCGGGCCTTAGCCGACTTCAAGATGGCGAGCGTGGCTTGCATTATTTCGGGACCGATGCCGTCGCCGTACGCGACCGTGATAGCGGTGTTCGGTGGCATGCCCGCGCAGTTCAAGGCGCCAGCTCAAAGTCCCCCGACGCTGCAGGCGAGCCGCGCGGCCGCGAAAAATCATCGTTGGATGAGCAAACCTCGCGTGATAGCGGCTTCGTTCTCCATGCTGCGTGCGGCGACGGCGGCCATGGACTGGTTCACGAATCAAGCCGTTTCGTCAGGCTCGCTTAGCGTCCGGGCGGTCCCGCGCGGCGCCGAGCCGCGGCTGCCTCAGCGCGGGGACAATGCGCGCACCGACATGACCTGGATCGTCGCCGTCGATGCCGCGCGCGCGGGCTTAGCACGTTGGGAAATACTCGATGCCATCGCTCGACAGGGCGGCAAGCTGCTCGCTTTTGTGCCGCAAAGCCTTTGGCCCAGCGGCGCCGGCGATGCCACGCCGGGCGCTGGCTGACGAAACACTTCGGCCGGCGCGCGGCAGCCGAGCAAAAATGATCGTCGCAATGGCTCGCGAGCTTGGAGCCGGCGGCAGAGAACTGGGAGAACGCCTCGCGGTCGCACTCGATGCCGAGTTGCTGGACAACCAGATCGTCGATCTCGTCGCCGCGCGCATGGGCGCGCCCGCTTCGTACGTCGCGGCCCGAGACGAAAACGTCGAGGGTTTCGTCGACCGCCTGTTCCGCGCTATAACCGCCGCCGACCCCGAAGCCTATGCCGCCGCCCAGATGCCGGACTGGTCAGAGGAGAGGCTCGTCGCGCTCACGGCAGGGATCATCGCCGAACGCGCGGCGGAACGCTCCCTGGTCGTCATCGGACGGGGCGCTCCAAGTCTGCTCGCAGGCCGGCCAGACGTGCTGAGAATCTTCGTGAGCGCGCCGTACGAGTCGCGCTGCGATAAAGTGGCCCGGCGCTTAGGCTGTTCCGCTGCCGAAGCGGCCCGGCGCATCAAGGAGTCCGACCGCCACCGAGCGGCATACGTTTGGCAATACTACGATGCAGCGTGGCAGGACCCGCATTCGTACGATCTCGTGCTCAACACCGCGCGTCTGGGAATCGATCTCGCGGTGAAGCTGACCGCGCAGGCGGCCCGCCAACTGACGACGGGCGGCCGATCCCCCTTTAGCGCTTAGGCCGACTCTCCGCGCACGATGTCCAGCGCCGAACCCTGGCCGATGGCGCAAACGGTCGGATGAGCCCAGCGAATTTTTTTACGGACGAATCGGTTGAACTCGGGCGCTGTGATCTGCGAAAGCCTGGCGAGCTCCTCTTCCGGCGTGATCAGCGGCTGGCCGAAAAGAGCCAACTCAGCGTAACGCGATGCGTGCGCCGCGTTCCAGTCGGCGGCGAGATCGATCTGCGCGGCCAGAGCATCGCGCCCGCGCGAAAACTCATCGTATCCGAATCCCGAGTCCGTCTCTTCCAAAATGCGCTGCATCTCCTTGACCGCTGCCCCCGCGCGCCCGCGGCCGACCGCGGCCATGGCGCTAATGACGCCGACGTCTTGATAAAAATCCAGCGTCGCGTACACTTCGTACGCCAAGCCAAGCCGCTCGCGCAAGCCGTCCCACAACCGGCTTCCGTCACCGTCGCCGATCAGCACTTGCGCCAGCTGAGTCTTCAGAACGCTATCGTATCCCTCAGGGTAAGACGGCGTGGTGGTCGACACCGAAAACCAGACCTGCTGAGTGTTCGCCCTGCGCAGGACTTTAGAACGGCGGCTCTGACGGACGGCGGGCGTCGACACGATGGTCGCCGGGCGTTTTGGCATGGCGCTAGAGCTGGCAGCCTTCCAATCGCCGAACCGGCGGCGCGCAGCCGTCAGCATTTCGCGCTGGGATAGCGGGCCGGCCAGGCTCAACACCGCGTTGAGCGGATGGAAGTAACGCCGGTGGTACGCGCGGACCTGGGCGCGCGTTATGTCGCGCACGGTCGAGCGCGTTCCGCCCGTATCGCGCCCCAGTGGATGAGAGCCCCAAAGCGTGGCGTCGGTCAGGACCTCGATGCGTTTGCTCGGGTCTTCCTCCCAGTCGCGCAGCTCCTCCAAGACGACTTGGCGCTCGACTTCGACGTCGTGGGCGCCAAAGCGCGGCCGCTGGACGACGCTGCCCAAGATCGCCAGCGCGTCGTCATGCTTGGCGACGGGGACGGTGCCGCTGATCGATATCAGCTCCTTGTTGGTGGAAGGATCGAATCGGTTCCCGCAGCGCTGCATAGCCGATGCGAGCTCGTGGCGGCTGAAGTCATCGGTCGACTTGAATATCAAGTGTTCCAGGAAGTGGGCCAAACCGGCCGCGCGCGGCGGATCGTAGATCGATCCGGCTTGGACCGCAAGGGCGATGCTGACGCTACGGGCGTGCGGCATGGAGGTAGCGATTACGCGCAGACCGTTGGGCAGCATGTGCGTCGTCGGTCGAGCGTTGTGGTTCCAGCGGCGCATGCGTTAGATATACCTTCCGGGGGCAAAGCGCGGTGTAGCCGTTGAGCCTTGCTCTCTTCGCTGCGAGCGTTGCGCGCCTCCGCCCCCAGGAAAGGATGATAAGCATTAAAGTGTACCGCAGGGCGGGAAACTTCCGCAGCCGTACCCCGGCGGCCTCGGAAAGGGCGTGTGCGCACTCGAGCGGTCTTAAACGGAGCCAAGCCGCTTGGGCGCCTGGGACGTTGCTAAGTAGGCTCAGCGGATGAGAGGCTCTAGCAAATGGCAATGGTCCTGTATGGCGCGTTGTGCCCGCCAGGCGAACGCTATCGAGCGCACGAAGCGGCCGCCTCGATGAGCGACGACCTGTCGCTGTTCGCTCGGCTATCGCGCGGCGATCATGCAGCGTTCAGCGAGTTGTACGATCAGCATGCGCGTATGGTCTACGGCGTCGCCAAGCGCGTGCTGGGTGACGGCGCGCAGGCGGAAGACGTAGCGCAATCCGTGTTCTTGCAACTGTGGTCGCGGCCCGAAGCGTTCGCGGGCGGTAACTTCGCCGGCTGGCTCGCGCGAGTGGCCAGGAATAAGGCGTTGGACATCCTGCGCAGTTCTGCCGTGCGCACGCGAGAACCTGACATGCCCACCAACCTTGCCTCTGAGGCGGGGTTGGAAGACGAGGTTTTTTCGCGCGATCGCGCCAGCGCAGTAGTCGGCGCAGTCGCTTTGCTGCCGGCCGAACAGCGAACCGCTATCGAGCAGGCTTATTTCGGTGGCCTTTCGTACCGCGAAGTGGCCGAACGGTCGGGCACGCCAGTCGGCACGGTGAAGAGCCGAATCCGTGCGGGCCTGCGCCGCTTATGGCAAGACCTCGAGCAAGTCGTCACATCATGACAGACCATAACGAAGAAATGCTTGAGCTGGTGGCGATCGATGCGCTCGGAGCGCTCGATCCAGCCGATGTCGCCCCAGTTCGCGCCCATGCAGCCTCATGTGCCCAATGCCAAGCCGAGTACGGACGCGCCAAAGCCGCATCGACCGCGCTTGCTCTGTCGGCAAGCGAAGAGCCGCCGGCGCGACTACGCGCCCGCGTGATGCAAGCGACGTCGCCGCGCGCATCGGCGCCAAACGTCGTCCCGCTGCGCCGAGCCTGGGCGCCGCTGCTGGCGGCCGCCGCGGTGGTGGCGATGCTCGTCACGGGTTTCCACTACTTCGCGCAGCGCCCATCGGCCGAGCAAAGCTGGATCGCGGTCTGCGCCGCCCCGCGTCCGGACTGTGGTGTCTCCGGGCGTGTCGTCGCATCGACCAAGCGCAGCATGATGCTCGAGACCCATGGACTTGGCCCGCTCCCCGCAGGGAAGATGTATCAGTCGTGGGTGATCCGGCCGGGGGCAAAACCCACCCCCGAGCCGATGTTCGCGGTAGATGAAAAGGGCAACGGCATCGTCTTGATCCCGGTCCCGGCCACCAAAGGCCTGACCGTCGCGGTAACCATGGAGCCGAAGATCGGCTCCAACGCCCCCACCACTGCGCCGATCCTGGCTGCGAAGATCGATTAGGCGGTCAGCTGACGCAGCGGAATTTGGTGTAGATGTACGGGTAATTGGGCCGAAACCAATTGCGCAGGCTGCGGCGGATCAAGTTCGCAGCCGTAACCGCCGAAGCTCCTTTGACCACGAAGTGCTTGGCGTCGAAGAAATCGGCCGAGTACTGCGGGTAGGATGCCATGGGCGCAAAGCCCGGCAGCGGCTGGAACTCACTCGAAGTCCATTCCCAACCGTTGCCGACGAGGTCCTCAACGCCCCATGAGCTCGCTCCGGCCGGCCGCGAGCCGGCCGGCACCGGGTCCCAGTTTCGGAAGTTGAAGTTGCCGTGCGCGGCGTCGGGCGGATCGTCGCCCCACGGGAAGTTTATCTCTTGGCCTGTCGGCGTGCCGAAAGCGGCCCGCTGGTACTCAGCCTCGCTCGCAAGCCGCATCCCTTTCCAACGCGCAAACGCGGTCGCCTGGTCCAAAGTGGCGTAGACCGGCCAGGCCAACGGCAGCGGAACATCACCGAAGAGCGCTTGCTGATGCCACCGGCCTCGAGCCTTCAGCCAAAAAGGCGGCACCGGGCCTCCCTCTTCCACGAACCGCAGGTAGTCGGCGTTGGTCACGCTGTGCTTTTCGATTTCGAACGCCGGAACGTCGACCGTCTGCTGCTCGAACTCGTTATCCCAGCCGAAGACTGCATCCGCGCGCCGCGCGCCGACGCTCGCCGCGCCCGTAGGCACGCTGACCATGTCATACGCCGGCACGACCCCGTCGCGCGGAGCCGGCGTTCCCCGCGCCGGACGTTTGTAAGGCGCCGGCAGACGATGGATGATGTAAAGCAGCGTTTCATGATGCATCTGCTCGTGTTCCAAGATCGTATACGCGGCTTCGCGTAGGCGTGCGTCATCGAGGTCGAGCGCGCTCAGCGCCTTGATAACCGCTTCATCGCAGCGAGCTGCGAAGGAAGCTACCTCCGCGCGCGCCGGCCACTTCGCCGGCGCCGCGTGGACAGCCGCGGCGTCATCTTCCGGATCGATGCCGCGCTGGAACAGTTTTTCGAGCCGCTCGTCGATCGAAGGCCTGCGCAGCGCACCGCCGACCAAGGTGATGTAGCTGAATGCGGGCAGATGGCCTTCGTAGAACACGATCGGATGGCGTAAAGGTATAGGCCGCGACTCGAACGCCTCCAAAGCGACGAGAGCGAACAGCTGAGCCGAACGTCGTCGGTTGGCCAGATACCAGGTTACGAGATCTGACCGGTTGCGAGCCGGAGCGCTGACTTTTAGCATGGGTACCTCAACAGAGCAGATCCGCAAGCGCTTCGATTCGCTCCGCAAGGTCTGCGGCCCCCCGTTTTCAGGCGGCCTTGAACACCAGCGCCGCGTTGAGGCCGCCGAATCCGAAGCTGTTCGATAGCACGGCAGCCTGGCGCAGCGGAGCACAAACGCCCGCTGAATACCGCAGGTCGCAGCCCTCGCCGGCACACGCTAAATTGACGGTCGGAACGACGACGCCGTGCTTGATGCCGAGCGCGCACAGCGCCGCCTCGACCGCACCGGTGGCCCCGAGCGCATGGCCCGTCATCCCTTTGGTACCAGACACGACGACGCGGTCGGCGGCCGAGCCGAAGATGCGGCGTATCGCCCGGCTTTCGGTCGAATCGTTAAGCGGCGTCGATGATCCGTGCGCGTTGATGTGGTCGATCTGATCCGGCTCGACGTTTGCTTCCCGCATCGCCAAAATCATGGCTCGCGCAGCTTCGCGGCCGTCCTCGCGCGGAGCCGTCATGTGGGCTCCGTCGTTGGTGAGAGCGTAGCCGGCTATCTCGGCGTACGGCTGCGCCCCTCGTGCGATTGCGTCGGACTCGCGCTCGAGCACCAGCAGGCACGCGGCTTCGCTCATCACAAACCCGTCTCGCTGGGCGTCGAACGGCCGGCTGGCCGTGAGCGGATCGTGGTTGCGCGTCGACATAGACCGGATGACGTCGAAAGCTCCAAAGGTCAGGGGCGCGAGCGGGGCTTCGGCGCCGCCGGCCAATGCCAGCCGGCACGTCCCGTCACGCACTGCCCTGAAGGCCTCGCCGATCGCGACCGCACCGGCCGCGCAAGAATCGGAATTGGCGACGGTCGGCCCGTGCAGCCCGAAGTGGATAGCTACGTTGCAGCACGATGATGCCCCGAAGACGCTTAACGCGAGCATCGGGTTGACGGCTTTCAATCCGCCCGTGAAGTAATTACGGCACTGGGCTTCGGCAAACGCGACGCCGCCCAGCGCGCTGCCGATCCAGACGCCGAAATCGCCTTCGTCTCCGCTCGGCGCCACGCGCGCGTCATCAAACGCCATTTGCGCCGCTGCGATGGAAAACTGACTGAACCGCTCCGAGCGCTGCGCCTGCTTGCGGCCGATGAAGTCGGTTGGATCGAAGGCTTCGACTTGACCGGCTACGCGCGAACGGAAAGACGAAGCGTCGAACCTGTCGATCGCGCGCACGCCTTGGCTGCCGCCTTTGGCCCCCGCCCACAGCGCGTCCCGGCCGACGCCGATCGGAGTGATCGCACCTATGCCGGTTACGAAGACGCGCTCAGCCAACGCGCGCGCCCTCGGCGAGCTGCTTCATGCGTTCGAGCGTCCGGCCGGCGATGGTTTCGACGAAAAACGTTCCGATGAGCCGGCGGCCGATCCAGTCTCCGAGCAGCGGAAAGCGGCGAACGTCCAGTTCGTGCGTTACTGTCACGTTCGTTCCGGCCGGCGTCGCTGCGAATATCCACGCCACTTCCATGCCGGTGGTCCATCCGGCGAGGTGGGTGAACTCCATCGCGGGCGTCAACGGATCGAGGCGCTGCACGGCTTGCCAGCGCACCGGAATCCAATCGCGGCGCGCCGCCATTTCGAGGCGACGCTGGTTCCCCGCTTGGGCCAGAATCCGCACGTAGCGGTAATGCGGCAGCATGCGAGGCCAGCGGCCGACGTCCTGGGCCAACGCGTATACTTCGCGCACGGGCGCGGCTATATCTATCGTA
Organism: Vulcanimicrobiota bacterium; assembly: GCA_030853635.1. Taxonomy (GTDB): domain Bacteria; phylum Vulcanimicrobiota; class Vulcanimicrobiia; order Eremiobacterales; family Eremiobacteraceae; genus Mawsoniella. The sequence goes on from JALYUR010000004.1 coordinate 69,649, forward strand.
CTGGCCAGATGCATCAGGCCAGAAGTTTCCAAAGCCGGCGTGCGGACAAAGCGCGGCCGGCAGGCACCGCTCCGCAAACGACCGCGAGCAAAAGCTCCGCGGTGCGCCCGTCGGCGCGAGTGCGGCGCAGCGCGCGAGAGCGCAAAGCCGGCGTGCGTAGGAGCACGTTGACGAGCACGCTCAACAGCCGTTTGGGCAGCAAGGCCCGCCGCCGAGCCGCGGCATAAGAGCCGATGGCGCCCCGCCGGTTCTTGCCCGCTAGAATCGACTTCGCCGCGACCGCAGTCTCGCGCGATAACTGCAGCGCCAGCGCGACCCCTTGGCCCGTGAACGGATCGAGCAGCCCAGCCGCGTCGCCGCTGAGCAGCGTTCGCCCGTGCCCGATGCGCGCGGGCGCGTAGCGCAAAGGTCCGACTGCGAGCCGGCGCTCGAGCGTCTCGGCCGCGAAACGATGGCGGCCGCCGGTGATCTCTTGGACGAGCCGGTCCGCTTGGTCATCTGCCGGCGGCTTGGGCGCGATGAGCATCTGGTTTACCATTCCGCCGCCAAGTGGATTGCGGGCATAATACCCGGCCTCGCCGACGTACATCTCCAATTCGTCGCTGGGCCGCTGTTCCGGCACGTGGCCGCCCAGGGCCCAGCGGCCGCGGCCGTCACGCCGGCCGCAAAGATGCGAGCGTTGAGCGACCGCCGACCAGACGCCGTCCGCTCCGACGAGCACGCGAGCGCGCAACGAAGCATCCACGCCTCGGCCGTCGCGATACAGGACCTGCATCGACGATCCACCGGCAGACGAGCCGAGATACACGCCGTCGGTCAACGTCGCCCCCGCATCGAGGGCGGCTTGCAGCAGAGTTGCATCCAGCGCAGCCCGCGGCATCGACGCCGCTCCGCAAGCCGGCAAGCTCAAACTCAATGGATCGGATCCAAATGCCGACAGCGATACGCGCCGCAGCCGGTGGGCCTTGCTCAGGATCGTTTCCCGCATGCCCAGATCCCCGAGCGCTTCGAGCGCTGCGGGACTGAGATACTCGCCGCAAACCTTGGTGCGGGGAAAGCGCGAGCGTTCTAAGAGCCTGACGCCGACTCCGCAGCGGGCCAAGCGCAGGGCCAAGGCCGACCCCGCCGGACCGGCCCCAACGATGACGACGTCGCTCAGCCTATCTTCTCGCTGACCAACTTGGCTTGCAAGAAGAGCAGGAGATAGTCGGGCCCGCCGGCTTTAGAATCGGTGCCCGACATGTTAAATCCGCCGAATGGATGGGCCCCGACGAGCGCGCCGGTGCATTTGCGATTGAGGTACAGGTTGCCGACGAAAAACTCTTTGCGAGCACGATCCAATTTGTGCCGATCCTCGGAATAGACGCTCCCGGTCAAACCGAATTCAGTGTTGTTCGCGATCGCGATAGCATCGTCGAAGTTGTGCGCCTTGATGACGGCTAGAACCGGGCCGAAGATCTCTTCCTGAGCCAGCTTGCCGTCGGGCGGCACGTCCGCGAAGACCGTGGGTTCCATGTAGTAACCGCCGTCGCCGGCGCGCCGGCCGCCGGCGACCAGCTTGCCTTCGCTCTTGCCGACGGCGATGTAATCTTCGATCTTGCGCAGCGACCGTTCGTTGATCACCGGCCCCATGTAGTTCGCCGGATCGCCAGGGTCGCCGACGGTGATCTTAGAGACGCGGGCGACCAGCTTCTCGATGAAACGATCGTAGAGCGGCTCTTCCACGATAGCGCGCGAGCACGCCGAACACTTCTGTCCCCCGTAGCCGTATGCCGAAACGGTTACGCCTTCCACGGCGTCATCGAGGTCGGCATCCGCGGCTACGACGATCGAGTCCTTACCGCCCATTTCCGCGATGACGCGCTTTATCCACTTCTGCCCGGGCTGCGGCTTGGCCGCGAGCTCGTTGATGCGCAGTCCTACGTCCTTGCTGCCCGTGAACGAGACGAAGCGCACGCGCGGGTCCACAACCAGCGCATCGCCGATCGCGCCGCCGGAACCCGTAAGCAGATTGACTACGCCGGCCGGCAGTCCGCACTGCTCGAGCAGGTCGACGAAGCGCGCCGCGATCACCGGCGCATCGCTCGACGGTTTTAACACGATGGTGTTGCCGGTGACGATTGCGGCGGCCGTCATCCCGACCATGATCGCGAACGGGAAGTTCCAAGGCGGAACGACGATGCCGGCCCCGAGCGGGACGTAATGCATCGCATTCTTTTCACCGCGCACCGGCGTGACCGGATGTTCGCCGCCGTAGCGGAGCATCTCTCGGCCGTAATACTCGAGAAAATCGATGCCCTCGGCCACATCGCCGTCGGCTTCCGTCCAGCTCTTGCCCACTTCTAAGACAAGCAGCGCGTCGAACTCGTAGCGGCGCTGACGCACGGCCGCCGCCGTCTTGAACAAAAGATCCGCCCTGCGCTGGGGCTGTACGGTCGACCAGGTGACAAAAGCCCGGTCCGCCGCTGCTATCGCTTCGGACGCCTGCTCCAAAGTCGCCGACTGAACCATGCCGACGACTTCCGATGGCTTTGCCGGATTGCGCGATGCGAACTGTTCGGGCGACTTGACCCGGCGTCCGCCGATTATCAGATCGTAGTGATCTCCCAGGCGCGCGCGCTCGGCCTGCATGGCCGCGCTCATGCGCATCCGGTCTTCGGCCGCGGCGAATGTCTTGACCGGCTCGTTGCTGAACGGGGCCACCGTCTCTAATACCGTTGCCATGGATCCTCCATCATCGTCAACATCGCGCCCATCCGAGGCGCTTGGAATCAGCGCACCGTTTGGGCGGGATCGGGGCCGTCTCCGGGCAGCCGGATGCTATGCTTGCGGCGTCGAAGGTCGGGTAATCCGGGTTTGGCCATTTCCATGCCGGCTTGCTCGATCGGCATCTCTTTGTCGTAGAAGCGGCCCACGTGGCGCAGGTCAAGACAGGACTTTGGTCGATTTTCATCTTCTTCACTCATCCATCACATTTACGGTAAGGAGTCTGTCAATGCCTCGCGACGACATTGGGGCCGCCTATCTCGTTTCGACCGAATGGGCGGCGCAAAACCTGCGCAGCGCCGGTCTGCGTTTCGTCGAAGTCGACGTCGATACGGCGGCCTACCAAACCGGCCACCTCCCAGGCGCGGTCGGCTTCAATTGGCAGACGCAATTGAACAGCAGCGTTCGGCGGGACATTCCGACCGTTCAAGAGATGGAGGACCTACTGTCGTCGCACGGCATCGCCAACGACACGAGCATTCTTCTATACGGCGACAACAACAACTGGTTCGCCGCCTACGCGTTCTGGCTGCTCAATTATTACGGTCATGACAAGGTGCGACTCATAGACGGCGGACGCAAGAAGTGGCTGGCAGAGGGACGCCCGCTCGATACGGCGACGGTATCGTATCCGCGCAGCGATTACCGAGTCGCGCGGATCAACCGGCAGCTGCGCGTCAAACGTGACGATGTGCTGCAAGCCGTCGAGCGCTCAAGCGCCAATCTTGTCGACGTCAGGTCGCCGGCCGAGTTCCGAGGCGAGATCATCGCCCCGCCCGGAATGAGCGAGACCGCACAGCGCGGCGGACACATCCCCGGTGCGCTCAATGTGCCGTGGAGCGAGGCCGTGAACGAGGACGGTACGTTCAAGGCTTCCAAGGCCCTGGCGGCGCTTTACGAAAGCCGCGGCCTCGACCCTACGCGCGAAACGGTCGCCTACTGCCGGATCGGCGAGCGCTCGTCGCACACGTGGTTCGTCCTGAAGCATTTACTGGGATACGACAACGTGCGCAACTACGACGGCTCTTGGACCGAGTACGGGAACCTGATCGACGTGCCGATCGAAAAGGGCGACGCGCGCCCAAGCGCAGCGGCGAGCTAGGCGCTTAAGGTAAAGATGCGGCCCTCGATTCAGCTCGCCACCGACCTGACCGCTTAGTCGCTTTGGGCGCTAAACGCCGATTTTTTAACCCGACGGATCACCTCGCCAACGAGCGGACTTTTCTCGCCTACGTCCGGACTTCTTTGAGCCTGTTAGCCTTTGGATTCGTCATCGACCGGTTCGCGCTGCTGGCCCGTTACGTTCCGTCGACCGTCGCCGCCGCCGCGACGTTCCACGTAGGCAGCCGACGCCTGGGGCTCACGTTCGCCATTTTCGGCTGCGCGCTTGCGACCTTCGGTTCGTGGCGTTATGCGGTCGTGGAGCAAGCGCTGATCAAAGACGATTACCGCCCGCTGTTCGGCATGGCGATCTTCGTCGGCGGAGCGACCGTCATCATCGGAGCTTTGGTCATCGCGAGCTTGATGCGCATCCTCTAGCCGGGGATGCAGAGCCGGCGCGACCCTAGCCGGCTTTTAGTCACGCCGCCTTTCCCACCATAGGAGATAAGTTGCCGGAACCAAGAGCAGCGCATCGCGCGCGACGGTCCACCAGCTCACGGGCGCCGTGTCGCCCGCGCCGAAACAGCCGCACGGCGCGCTAAGCCCCCGAGCGGCGACCGAGGCAAGCGCGACGATGAAAGCGCACAGCAGCGCACAGCTGAACCAAGCGGTGAACTCCAAGAGCCATCCCCCGAGCAGGTAGACCCCGAGAAGTATTTCAAAGGGCGGCAGTGCGCCCGCTATCAAGGCAATCAGCTGAGGGGCTAAATGAAGCCGGAAGGCGCTGATCGTCGCGGCGAGATCCGCCGAGTGGCCTAACTTTAAAGCTCCGGCGAGGATAAAAACGCTGCCCAGCGTGAGACGGGCGAGGAGCGAGCCGAAATGAGCACGCGCAGCGAGCGCCGGCGTCAAGCGCAAAACGCCCCCAAGAATCGGCGCAAAGCTTGGCTGGCTTCGGCCGCCCTGGGCTTAGCGATCATCGCCATCGCCGCATATGCTATCTACGCCTCGAAAAAACTTCCGACTGCGGCCGTCTCCCCGAGTCAATTGACATTTCCTGCGCGGGCGAAAGCCGGAACGCGGGCCAAGCCTTTCTCCGTGCAGGCCGCCGGCGTCACGTTCTCCGCCGCTAGCCTTGCGGGCAAGCCTTACATGCTAGAGCTATTCGCGACCTGGTGTCCGCACTGTCAGCGCATGACGAGCGTTTTGCGCTCGATTCGTGCGAGGATCCCGGAACGTCGCTTCGCGATGCTCTCGGTGACCGCGTCGCCCTATGCGGCCGACTCGACCGCCGATAAGATAGTTCCCGAGAACCAGCAGGACGTCGAGCGCTTCGACGCGGCCTACGGCGTGACGTGGCCGACCGCATTCGATCCACAGCTCAGCGTGGCCAAGACGTGGGGCTTGGTCGGATTTCCGACGTTTTACATCGTCAACGCTGCGGGCACGATCGTGTTCTCCGCCGACGGCGACCTCTCCGAGAAAACATTGCTGGCTGCGATTAAAAAAGCCGGCGGATAGCCGATCTGGGGCCGCATCACTGCGCCAGATTGGCCGAATTGTGCAAGTAAGCGTCGACGAATGAAGTCACCGCAGCCCGGTCGACGGAGTGCAGCGTTGCCAGCCGGGTCCATGCGGTCAGCGCGACCGTCGGCTTCATCGACGGATACGGCGCCACTACGACCGCCTGACCCTGCTCTTCGCCGTTTTGAACGTCGGCGGGCATCGGCTGCAGTTCGTTAGGCGGCAGCAGCCTATTGTTGTAGGTGTTGGCGATGTCGGCCAGGGCGGCAGCGATATCCGGACAAGTGCAGTTATATTGCAAGAGGACGTTGCCGTGCTCGAGCAGGTGGACTTGGATGTACTTAGGCAGCGGACTCGGGCTGATGAAAGTGTCGGTGAAGATCTCTTTATGCGGTCCTGAAGTCGGCGGATCCGAGTTGTACTTGAAACGGTTTAGCTGGTCTTGACCGAGATGGTCGTGCCCTTGCGAGGGATACGCCCGGCCGGTCAACGCCGCTCTAGGCGAACGCCCGGCGGCAACGACCTGCGCCGTAGGCGAAGATGCCGCCATCGGATCGCTTTGGCCGGCTCTTGCGCGCAGCCACAAACCCAATGCCGCCGCGGCTACCAGCACGACGGCGACAACCGCCGCGGCACGCAAGCCGGACGGGTGACGAGGCGGCAGCGCTCCATAATGCCTATTGGCTTTGGGCATCGCTCACAAATTGCAAGGGCCGCACCGCATCTCCCTGCGGGAAAAGCCAGCGCCGGCTCACTCAGGCGAACACGGCGGCCCTACGGGGGGCTTGACGGGTTGTGCAGGTCGCTGCGATCAGCCGGAATCGCGCTCGAGTAGGCGCCGCGGCCGAAGTCCATCAGCGCTATGCGATATTCATGGCCGGCCAGCGTCGCTTCCATCAGCGCAGTCCCAAGGGGGACGTCCGGCGATTGCCATGACTGCAGGCCGAACGGCTCGACCGTCGGGCCGCCGGTGACCGCATCGCCCGCAAACGCGACGCTCAAGTGAACCGTCTGAACCGTCTTATTTCCTACCCTCAAGGGCTCCGGCTGAACAGCGGTCAATTGACCGCTGCGCGTGTCGGCTAACGGGAAGCCGGGCAGCAAGGTGAAGCGCTTTGGGGCGGCTAGATAGAAGACGGAGTCGCCGACTTTCTCAAGGGTAGCAACGGCGTCGTACACCGCATCGATGAGCCCGAAGTTGTCCGCATCGATGAACGTCTTCTCGACCGCGTCAGCCGAGAGCTGATTTGAGGACGGCACCGGCAGGCCGGTGACGGGCGGCGTCTGCAGGCGCGTTTCGACGTAGAGCAAGTCCTTGGCCCCGAACCGTTCTCGGCCGAATCCGACGGTTTTGATCAGGGCGGGTTTGCCGTCGATCGTTACGCTGTAGCGCACCCAGTCGCCGGGTGCCGGCGCAAAAAAGAGATAACCCGCAACCGCCGTCTGGCTGATGCGATCGCCGACATGCAGGGCGTCGGTTGCCGCCCGGGCCCCTGGGGTGCGGCCGAAGGCGGCCAACAGCAAGACACCCGCCGCGGCGCCTCTTAAGAACACTGCGCGCAAATGCCGAAGAACTCCAGCCGATGTCGGGCTAGCGCGAACCGGAAATCGCGGCGCAGCGTCCTGCGAAACGGAGCGATCGACGCGCACGGAATGTCGTCGACCAGTCCGCAGCGGGTGCAGACCGCGTGATGATGATGCCCGGTCGCGCAAAATAGGTAGGCCGTTTGGCCGCGGGTCTGCGGCGCCGCGCAGGCGGCCCCGACTGCGCGCAGCGCGTCGAGCGTGCGGTAGACCGTGGCCAACCCGATGCTCGGCTTGCGCCGGGACAGCCGCGCGTGGAGGTCTTTGGCCGTGATATAACGGCGCGAGGACGCGAAGCGCGCGATGATGAGCCGGCGCTGAGGCGTGACCCGATACGCGCGGCGGGCCAGTGCGGTGCACACGCCGTCGACGTCGAGGTCCGCTGCCGATGGCGCCTCAGGCATTCGTCAATGCCTCTGCGCCGCGTTGCGCCGCGCGGCGATGATCGAAGTGAAGAGCGAGCGGCGCTTTGGTGACAGCGCCATGGCGGCCACGAAACACGTGGTCGCGACGAGCACGATCGTCGAGCCCGATGCAGCCCTGATGTAGTACGAGACGTACAAGCCGACGACGGCTGAAAGAACTCCGACGACCGCCGAAATGCCCATCATAGAGGAAAAGCGATCCGTCAGTTGATATGCCGTCGCCGCCGGCGTGACGAGCAGCGCCGCGACGAGCACGATGCCCGCCGCTTGGAGCGACACGATGATCGTCACCGCCAACAAGACCAACAGCAGGTAGTACAAAAAGGTCGTCGGTAACCCGCTGGCCGCAGCCATGACCGGGTCGAAAGAGGTGAACAGCAATTCCTTGTACAGCGCCATCACCACCGCGATCACGGTCACGCTCAAAGATGCGACCAGCACGAGGTCGAGCCGGTCGACGCCCAAGACGTTCCCGAAGAGATAGTCTTGCAGATCGATGACGTAGTTACGCACCTGGCTCATCAACAAGACGCCTAACGCAAAGGCGGCGGTGAAGAGCACGCCGATCGTGGTGTCGAGCGATATCTCGGAACGCTTGCTGATCGCACCGATGCTCAAAGCGGTCAGCACCGCGAAGATCAGGCCGCCCACGTAGAGGTTGAACTTCAGCAGATAGGCGATGACGATTCCGGCGAACGACGCATGCGCCAGCCCGTCGCCGATGAACGACAGGTTGCGCAGGACGACGAAAACTCCGACGACCGAGCATGTCAACCCGATAAGCGTGGAAGCGCCCAGCGCGCGCACCATGAAGTCGTACTGCAGAGGATCGGTCAGCCAGTGCATCAGACCGACCGGGCCGTTGCCGCGGACCGCGGTATCGTAAGCAAGTGACTGCCGTACGTGGCGGACAGAGTTTCGTCATCGAGCACCTCTGCGGGCGGCCCGTAGGCGACGACGCGGTGATTGAGGCACAGCACACGGTCGAACCAGGTCGTGACGCATGAAAGATCGTGAGTCGTCGCGACGATCGTCATGCCGGCGCGCTGACGCTCTTCCAGTAGGGTAAAAATCGCGTGCTGGGTCGTCGCGTCGACTCCGGCGATCGGTTCGTCGAGCAGCAGCAGCTGAGGTTGCTGCACTAAAGCCCGCGCGATGAAGACTCGCTGCTGTTGGCCGCCGGAGAGCCGGCCGATCTGCGAGCCGGCCCGCTCCGCCATGCCTACATCGCGCAGCGCCGACAACGCCGCCGCTCGGTCGGCCGCACCCGGTCGTCGAAACCAGCCGACCTGCTTGAACGTGCCCATGAGGACCACGTCCAAGACGCTGACCGGGAACGACCAGTTGACCGATTCGACCTGCGGCACGTAGCCGACGCGCCTGCCGCTCGAGCTGCCCGGGCGGGCGCCAAAAACGCTGATCCTTCCGCACTGCAGGGGATGCAGTCCCGCGATCACCTTGAGCAGCGTCGACTTGCCCGAACCATTGGGCCCGATGATGCCGACGAACTCGCCCGTTTCAACGCAGAACGACACCTCGTCGAGCACGTCGCGGCCGAAGTAGCCGGCGCAAACCGCCGACACGCTGAGCGCGACGCCGCCCCCGTGCGACACCTCCGCCGCTGCGGCCGCCCGGTGTCCGGCGTGCTCGTGCAGGTGCGGCGTGGCGGGCGCTATGGCCTGATGGTGGCGAAGCGGCGCGGCGTCGTCGGTCGGCTCGACGTGCGTATGGTCGTGGCCCTCCTTTTGGCCTCTCACGAGCGCAGCGCCCGCACGATCGTCGTCACATCGCGGCGCATCATGTCTTCGTAGTCGGCCGGCGCCGGGCTGACGCCGACGGTGTCGTCGTAGAGATCCGAGACGGTCGCGATCTTGGCGCTGGCGGCGAGCTGGCGCGCCAGCTTTGGGGAGAATTGCGGCTCCGTGAAAACGGCGCGGACTCCGTTTTGCTGTGCCAGCCTGACGAGCTGGGCGAAGTAACCGGCCGACGGTTCCTGGCCGGGCGCCGGTTCGACGGCGCCGATATCGCGGATGCCGTAACGCCGGTCGAAATAGTACCAGGCGTCGTGAAAGCAAATCATCGCGCGCGCAGACTTCGGGATGGTTTCGATCTGCGCCCTCGTCCAAGCGTCCAGCGCCCGCAAGCGCCCTATCTCGCGGCGGCTTTGCGCCTCGTAGTAGCGCGCATTCACCGGATCGACCGATCGCAGGGCGGCGGCGATCGCCGCGACGTAGGCGATCGCGTAAATCGGGTCTAGCCACAGATGCGGATTACGTGCCGCGGAAGTAGCTCCCAAACCCGGTACCGCGTCGCTGAGCACGAGGATGCGCGCGTCCGTGCGCCCGCCGCTGCGCAGCAGTTTACTCAGCCATGTTTCTAGTCCAGCGCCGTTTTCCACCAGGAGCCGAGCGCGGGATAAGACGACCAAATCGCCGGGCGCCGGTTCGTACGTCTCGACGGACGCTCCGACGGGGACGAGGCTGTGGACTTCGATTTTGTCGCCGCCCACGGACTGGACCAAAGAAGCCAAAGTCGACATCGTGACCGCCACTTGCAGTCGGTTGGGGGCGTCGTGCCCGCTCGGTGGCCGGGCGTACGGCGTGCATGCCGCAAGGATCGCGCAGGCAGCCGCCAAAGCGATCGAGCGCCCTTGCGTAGCGAGAATCATTCTCAGTGCGGTTCGCGCGCCTGATCTAGCTTCCCTGGACGAGCCGCCGGCAGCCGCCGGCGGAGTACCGTGGTGCCAGAGGCGCTCAGGACGTCAGTGCGCTTGCTCGGTACGTCGCTAGGATGTTCTTGACGTAAGCTTGGGTCTCTGAATACGGCGGCACGCCGTGACATTTGTCGACCGCGCCGGGCCCAGCGTTATACGCTGCAAGCGCCAGATCGACGCGCCCGCGATAGCGATCCAGCAGGCTGCGCAGAAGTCTAGTGCCGCCGTCGATGTTTTGCGCCGGGTCCATAGGGTTGCTCAGGCCGAGTGATCTGGCAGTGTCGGGCATCAGCTGCATGAGCCCCAAAGCGCCGGCGGACGAAACGGCACGCGGCTGAAAATCGGACTCCTGGCGCACGACCGCGCTGACCAGGGCTGGATCGACTTCGTTGCGCGCGGCAGCGTCGTTTATCAGACCCAAAATGCGCGCAGGGCACGGCCGCGCGGACGCGCCGGCGCTTCCAACCCGCGCTTGCGTTGCCGCGCTCGGCGCGGCGGCTGAAGAATCGGCCGCCCCCAAGGCGCCCTTCGCGCTGCGACCGACATCGCGCATCGCTTGGCGCAGCGAACGCTCGAGCGCGCCTACCTGCTGGCTGAACGAGGCGGCTAGCCGAGCGAAGCGGCTCTCGAGGGAAGCTAACCCATCTTCCGACGCTGATCCGTCGGCTTGCGGGTCGTCGTCTCCGCTTGAGTTGACGGTGTCTGCATCTTGCGTCTCGTACAGCTTCGGCGTGTAGGTGATGATACTCGACATCCCGGTCGGCGGAAGATTGGTCATGCGGTGAACTCCTTTGCGATGCGCGAATCGATGGTCGGGCGCATATCACGCGTCGAGCGCATTCGGTCCAGCGGCCGCGCGCAAGACGCCGGCGATCTCGGCCAGCCGCCCGGTCGAGTCGATGGCCGCTCTGTCGCTGAAAATGAGCGCCTCGATGAGCGGACGCGCTTGAACTGCGGCATCAAGCCAAAAATCGCCGCCCCGCTCGTACGCTCCGATCGCAAAGAGATCTTCATACTTCTCAAGCGTGTCCAACGCCCTGCGTACCAGCGCCGCGTCGCGGCGGTGTCCGTCGGCGGCTACGAGCGGCATGATGCGGCTCAAGCTGCGCAGCACGTCGACCGCCGGATAACGGCCCGCGTCAGCCAGGCGGCGGCACAGAGTGATGTGACCGTCCAGCAGCGCACGCAGCGCGTCGGTCACCGGCTCGTACGGGTCGTCGCCGTCGACTAGGACGGCGTAAACGGCCGTCAGACTACCATGACGAAAGGCGCCCGCTCGCTCCACCAGCCTGGCGAGAGCGCCGACCAGGGACGGCGGATGGCCGCGATGCGCGGCCGGCTCGCCGTCCGCTAGCGCAAGCTCTCGCCAAGCAGTTGCCACCCGCGTCAGCGAATCCATGACGAGCAGCACGCGTTTGCCCGAACCGGCCAGATGCTCTGCTTGAGCGGTCGAAGTGAGCGCGGCCGCCAAGCGCTCGGCGGGAGGAGCATCGGCTGTCGCGCAGACCAGGGTCGTCGACGCCCATTGCGGGCTGCGGCTGAGAGAGGCGACCGCTTCTGCCGCTTCGCGAGCTCGCTCTCCGATCAGCGCCACGACTCGAGCGTCGACCGCCGCTCCGTCGACGATGCGGCGCAGCAAAGTCGACTTTCCAACCCCGGCGCCGGCGAATAGCGCGATGCGCTGACCGTAACCCATCGTAGCGAACGCGTCGATGGCCGCGACTCCAGTCGTCAGACGCTGCCTTATCTGCACCCGGTCGGATAACGCTGCTAGGCTCGAGTCGTGGGCGGCTACTAACGCCGCCTCCTGCGCCGCTCCTCGTCCCCACGCGTCCACCGACGAGCCTAACAGCCGGCTACCGACGTAACAGCCCAACCGCGCTCGTTCGGACGATGCTTGCGCGCCGATTGCGACGCCATGCACAGGACCTAGCGGCCGGCAACGCGCCTCATCCTCATCGATCGACCGCACTTGCGCGAGCAAAGGTGAGGCGTTCGAGCGAGCGATACTGACCAACGAGCCTGCTATCAATGACGGCATCCTGACGGTGAGCGTGCAGTCGCTCAATCCGGTGACTCTTCCATGCCGCATCCAGCCGTCCGCGTCATCGTAGCGTAGCGGCAGCGCGCCCCGGCTATAAGGCATCTCAGCGTTTATGAGCGGCTGCGCGCACGAGCAGCCCGGCACGCGCGTTCATGTCAGCGCGCAGGGTGCCGGCCGGGGTGCTGACCACGACGCTGCCGCGCGTCAAAGCCGGATCCGCGATCGGATCGTACCTTGCCGCCACCAAGGCCGCGTCGCGAGGGTTTAGCCGCGTCTCGAACGGGCCTTGCGACCCGGCTGCAGCGAGCGCATCGGCAACAAACGATTCAATCGTGCGGCGATCATCTTCTGCGAGCGCCCGCGCAAGCATGCGGGAGCATGCGATCTCCGCGAGCGCTATCGCCTCGCGGCAAAGCTCGGCCTGCGCGTATTGGTAGTCACCGGCTGCGCCGCAACCGCAACTCTGACTTGCGGCCTCTTGGTCCACGCCGGATGCGACGCCGGCCCCAGTACCGCCCTGCCCCCAGGCTGCGGGGTCCAAGTTTTCGTGCGTAGCTACCATCGTGCTGGCAGGCGCGCGAAGGGGCTCGACGCCGACGCATTCTGCCGGCGGCTGCTTCGCCGTTTCATCAGGTTGCGCAGCGGCCGGCGCGGCTGCACTGGCATGGGCCGGCCCTGCTACGCTCGCGCGTCGTGGGACCAACAAGCGAAAAGCGGCGTCGTCGCCGTTCATGCGCGCCGCAAATAGATCTCGATCTGTGAGCGGCTTTGGGCATCGTACGACCGGAGAACTCGTTCTCGCAGGCGCGCCGGCAAGCCGGCTAGCACGTAGGCCGCAGTCTGCGGCATTTCCTTGCCGAGCGCTCCGCACAGCGCGGCCGCGCTGCGGTCATCCGCATCGGGAGCCGGCGGCAGCTCCGGTTGGCGTGGCCACAGCGCGACGCCCAAAGCGACGATGACGCACAGCGTGAGCGCCGGCAGCAGCGCTTTAGCCACCGGCGGCCGAGGCTGGGACGAAGGCGCGGCGGCGCTCGGCTGGCGCGCAAAGGGCAGCGCTTCGACGACGACGAGGTCCCCGGCGCGCAGGTCTGCGCCCGCAGCGGCTCTGACGAGCGCGCCGACGTCGTTAGCCGTCGCACCGCGCACGCGGGCGGCATCTAAAAATACCGCCACTGAGATGCGGCGGATGGCGTTCGACGGCGAAGTGCGCCGTTGCACGAGCGTATCGTAAGCGTAGTGGCTGTTCGTGCGCTCCTTGTCGAAAGCCCGACCGCGTTCGTTGCCGTGCTCGCGGCCGACGTCGGCATCCAACACTCCGTGCGGGACCACCCGCGTGCTTTCGGTGGATTCGACCGCTCCGGCAGAGCGCACGCTGACTCTGACGACGGTCGAACCCACCCCGAACACCGCATCGAGGGCCGTCTGAACGGCGCTCTCCAAACGGCTTTCGCGGATGGCCCCCTGGTCGGCTCCCGCAGAGCCGGCAGCCAGCTTGCCGCTTCCATCGACGACGGTGACGCGGTCCGCTGAAAGTCCCGGGTAGCCGGCGCCGATAAAGCGCTTAACGCCATCGACTGTGTCGGCTGACGGATGAGCTCCGGACTGCATGAGCAGCTGCACGCTGGCCGTGGGCGCAGCTCGGCGACCATCGGCGTCGACCGGCTCGGCCGGCGCCGCTGAGATCACGACCGACGCGTCTTCGACGCCGTCCATGCGGCGCAGACCGGCTACGAGGTCGCCCTCGATCCCGAAGCGGCGCCGATCGTCCATGACCGACTCTGGCGTCAGCGGGCTTTGAGCGCGTTCCAGTTCGTCAGCGGTGGTCGGAACGTAACGGTGGGGTAATCCGGCTAGGGCCAGGCGCAGCAACAGATCCCCTCTCCGGCTTCGAGCTACGAATACCTGGCTGCTGTGCTCGTCTCCCCGAAACGGTTGGGCCCACAAAGTCAACGCCCGTTCGACCTCAGCAGTCTGAGCGGGTTGCAGCGGGACGTCGAAAAGAGCGACCGGAGCTGCAAAGCGCAGCGCGGCCGCCATGCTGAGGCTGATGCAAAGCACGCATGCGACTATCAGCGCCGCCGGCGTCTTACGCCGGGTGACCCACAGCAGCCAGCGATCTGCCAAGCGCGGCAACGCCGGGGCGATGCGTGCGAGCACCGTTAGACTTGAGTCTGCATCAGCGTGCTGAGCGCGCCGCTCAGCCGCGAAGCGGCGACCGCGACCACCTCGAGCACCACATCGGCCTTGGCGCGCGCGAGCGAAGCATCTGCTATGCTCCCGGTTCCGGCAGCCAGCGAACCGGCGCTGTCGTCTGCCCTGCTAAGGACGGCGGCCGTACCCTCGACTAGACCGCTTAGCATTTGCGAAAAGCTATGGGCGGCCGGACCGGCCAAAGGTTCCAACGTTATCGCAGGCGCAAGCGCTGGAACGCCGCCCGCGTCGATCGGCCCAAGCGCCGGGATGCCGGCCGGGTTCATCCGACCCTCGTCATGGCCGATCGATGTCGGTGGTTTCGATCTCCATCTGCTTGGCCGCCTGGAGCACGGAGACGTCGGCATCGTATGCGCGGCCTGCTGACACCAGCGATACCATTTGCCCGATAGGGTCGACGTCGGGCAACTCGATAAATCCCTTGTGCGGACCGCTGCGCGCCGCGAGCGGGTTCGCCGGGTCGAAGCGAAGTTGCGGCGGAGTGTCGGCTCGGCTGACAGCCGCTAGCGCAACGCCTGCGGGCGCATCTTCATCAGCTTCATCGAAGGCCATGTCGATCGGCGAATCGACCGCACTTGCCAGCATGCCCGAGAAAGGTGAGGCGGTTTGAAAGACGGCCGTACGCGCTCGGTATGGGCCGCCGTCGGCCGTCTGCATGGTATTTACGTTGGCCAGATTTTGGGCGATGACGTCGAGCTCCAAACGCTGGGCGGCCATGCCGCTGGCCGCGATGTCGAAGGCAGGCGAGAAGTCGCTCATCGCCGCGCCTCCTCGGCCACCGTGCGAAATTCGCGCAGCATCGCACGCTCCTCATCGGCCAGCGCACGATAAGTAACCGAGTTAGCGGCGGTGGCGCCCATGGAGTACTCCAACGCGCCGGTGCCGCCGGCGCCCACGTCCTTGAGGGCAGCGGCAAACCGCATGCCAGTGCCGACCCGCTCGAGGGCTGGCTCTACATCGCGCGGGATGAAACCCGGCGTGTGCGCGTTGGCTACGTCGCTTGCCAGCACCGCGGCGCGCGCGCGCGCAAAGCGCATGCCGGCTTCGACGGCTTGCAGGCCGATATCGGACATCGTAGCACCCCCACAGCTTCGGCTCTTATTTTCGCCAACCATACACCGCGCGTATGGCCGAATTTTGACCTGCCGGCGGCCAAATAAGGCAAACTACAGTCCGCCGGCGCCGCTGGGTTGCCGATGTAACGTTAAGATGGAACGCGAGCGCCGGGGATCTTCCGATCTCGTACAGGCTCGGCTGGACGAAGCACTCGACGTTGCGCGCGAGCGGCCCAAGGATTCAGCGCGTCAGGGCCCCACAATGGTCAAGCTGCTCGACCTGCTGGCCGCAGCGCAACGGGAATTTCGCGCTCGCGACGGCGAGCAGAAACTGGCGGCTGGACGCCTTGCGCGACTGGAAACCGAACTCGAGCGCGAGCGCAGGCGTGCCGATGCTCTAGCGCGCATCGGCCAAGCTGGAAACGCCGTACGCGAGATGCCGGCATTGCTGCAGCTGATCGTCGACGTCGCCGTCAAAGCGACCGGAGCCGAACGCGGGCTGATCGTGGTGCCGGATCCGGTCGCCGAGCGCCCCCAAGCGCGCGCTGCGTGCAACCTCGACACGACGCTGCTGCCGCGGCCCGAGTTTGGCGTGAGCCGGTCGACCATAGAACGAGTATTTCGAGACGGCGATCCGCTCGTCACTACCGATTCAGCCGATCAGCCCGATACCGGGACTGGGAACCACGTTCGTTCCCTGCACGTCCGCTCGATAGTCTGCGTGCCGATCAAGAATAAGACCGGCATCGTCGGCGTTCTGTACGTGGACTCGCGCATCGGCGCCGGCGACCACCTGCACGACGATCCGCAGTTGCTGGAGACGATCGCCGCCCAAGCGGCCGTGGCCATCGATAACGCCCGCCTGTACGATGACTTGAGCAAGAGTTTCGGCGCTTTGTCAACCGTGAAGTCCCAAAGCGACGAGATATTGGAAGCGATCGCATCCGGCGTGGTCGTGCTGGACGATGGAAACTCGATCACCCAGTTCAATCGCGCCGCGGAGATGACGTTCGGTCTGTCTGCCTCAACCCTAGTCGGACGAGACGCAGGCATCCTCAACACCTGGGTCGGCGGTTTCAGCGAATCGCTTGAGCGTTTCAAGCGTGAGCCAAGCGGACGGATTCAGACTGAGGTTACGGGCAATCACTTCATCCGGGGCCGGCTGGTGCTGCAAGTCACGTTCTTTCGCGTCAGCGACCCGCAAGGCGATCGCTGCGGCGTGGCGGTCGTGCTCAACGACCTCACGGAGAGCCGCGCCTTGGAGGCGGAGAACCAAGCTCAGCTGGTGCAGAGCAGGCGGGTCGCCCGCTCGTTCGAGCGCTACCTAGCCCCGCACGTCGTAAGCGGTCTGCTCAAAAATCCCGAAGCGATCGTCTTGGGCGGCACGCGCCAGACGGCCACGATGCTGTTCGCGGACATCCGCGGGTTCACCGAACTCTCCGAGCGCCTCATGCCCGAGCAGGTCGTCGAGCTCTTGAACAGATACCTGGCTCCGGTCGTCAACGTGATTTTTTCGAATCTGGGATTGCTGGACAAGTTCTACGGCGATGGCATCATGGCGGTCTTCGGAGCACCGCGCCCCTCGGCCGATGACGCCGTGCGCGCGACCGTAGCGGCGCGGCAGATCTTAGAACAGGTGAACCGGCTCAACGGCCGGCCGGACGTCACCTGGCCTCTGTCGGTCAGCATCGGCCTGGCCACCGGCGAAGTCGTGGCCGGTCACATCGGCTCGGAGCAGCGGCTCGAGTACACCGTGATCGGCAACGCGGTCAACTTGGCTTCGCGGCTGCAGAACATGGCCGAGCCCAATCAGATTCTGGCCGACGAAGCGACCTACGACAAAGTCAAAGATCAGCTGACCGCGACGCGCCGCCTGGCGCGCATCCGCGGTAAGGCCGCTTTGACGCCGGTCTACGTCCTGCACGGCTAGCATCATGCACTTCGCCAAGCTCCCGCGCAGGCAGCACCGGCTCGGTCTGAGAAGGTCCTGAGTGCGTGCTCGGTCGCAGGCGGCGCTTCACAAAGAGGTGCGATGCCCCACACGATCCTACTCGTTGACGACAGCGTCGTTCAGTCGTTCGCACTTAAAGTAAGGCTCGAACGGGCGGGTTATCGCGTGCTCGCCGCGCCCAACGGCGCGCGCGCCCTTGAGATTATCGCCGACGAGCCGGTCGATCTGGTCATATCCGACGTCCTCATGCCGAGCATGGACGGATACGAATTGTGCCGCCGCATCAAGGCGGATCCGGCCTCGGCCAAAATCCCCATCATCGTCGTCAGCGCGCTCGGAGAAACCACCGATCCGAACTGGCGGGAAACATCAGGCGCCGACCGTTATCTGCCCAAACCGCTCGACCACGAACAGCTGGGCAGCGTGATCCAAACTTTGCTCGCGCCCAAGGAATCCACCCAAGACCGCTAATCGGGTGTTCTAGGCGGCGGGCTGAGCGGGGGCTAGCGTTTGGAGTATTGGAAACGCTTGCGCGCGCGCTTGCGGCCGTACTTTTTGCTCTCTTTTTCGCGCGGATCGCGCGTGAGTAGGCCGGCGCGGCGTAACAGGGGCCGCAACGCTTCGTCGACGGACGCAAGCGCGCGCGAAATGCCGTGCCGGATGGCCCCCGCCTGGCCGGACAGACCGCCGCCGTGAGCCGTCACCGCGACGTTGAATCTGTTCAGGCTGTTGGTCACTTCGAGCGGCTGCCGGACGATCTGCAAAAGCGTCGCGCGCCCCAAGTAGGTCTCCATCGGCTTAGCGTTGATCGAAATGGCTCCGGTACCAAGAGTGAGCCGGACTCGGGCGACCGCGCGCTTGCGCCGGCCGGTCGCACCGAACTTGGGAGCGGCGCTCGGAGTGCTGACCGCCATGCCTTGTTAAACGCCTTTCATCGGTTGCGGCTGGTGCGCCGCGTGCAAGTGTTCCGGCCCCGCGAAGATGCGCAGGCGTTTCAAACGCTTGGCTTTGAGGCGATTGCCGGGCAGCATGCCCGAGACGGCGCCCTGTATGAGCCTAGTCGGATGGGCTGCGCGCACTTGGGCCGCCGTTGTTTGGCGGATTCCGCCCGGGTACTGGGAATGCCGGTAGTAGACCTTCTTTGCCCACTTTGCGCCCGTCAGATGCACCTTTTCCGCGTTGACGACTACGACGAAATCGCCGCCGTCCTGGTGCGGGGCGTAGTCCGGCCGGTGCTTGCCCATCAAAACGGTGGCGATGCGCGTGGCCAGACGGCCCAATACCTTCCCGTCAGCATCGACGAGGTGCCAAAAGCGGCGGACTTCTTTTGCCGGGGTCATCGGGGTACGCATCGGTCAAAAACCTTGTATGGCTGGGCGTACAAAGCGAACCACGCAATCTTAAGCGAGCGGGCCGCGCGAAGTCAAGCCTTCGCCGGCGCGCCGGACGGCTCCCTCATTGGCCGACCGCGCCGACGTGCGCGGCCGACCCCGATGCGGCCCACATGATCGCCTGAAACGCCGCCAGCCCGAAGTACTGCAGCCCGATGCGCAGCCGGTCCGGCGCTGAAACCTTGTAATACGGCTGGTCGAGAGCTCCAGGCCGAAACGCGTTCATGATGCGCGGCAGCGACAGCAGGATGAGAAAGCTGACGAAGATCAGCCCGGCTCCCGGTCGCAACAGCGCGAAAAGCACCAGGGCTGCTAAGCCCACTGCCCACAGCTTAGGCGACAGCGCCGCAACCACCCGCCCTCCGTCCAACGGGATGACCGGCAGCATGTTGAACAGGTTGATGAAGAACCCAGCGGACGAAAGCGCAAACCAAAAAGGCGCGGCGGTCTGCAACCCGATGAGATAGCAACCCGCTGCGCCGGCCGTGCCGAGCAACGGCCCAGCCAACGCGACGTAAGCCTCGACCTTCGCATCCGGCGGCATCTCCTTCATCGCGACGAAGGCGCCCATGAACGGAATGAAGATCGGCACGCTGGCGCTGATTCCGCGCGCGCGCAGCGCAAAGACGTGGCCCATCTCGTGGACGAAGATAAGCAGCACGAATCCGGCTGCGAACGGCCAGCCGAAGAGCCGCGACCACAGCACGATGCTGAGTACGAGCGAACCGCCCGAGAGCAAGAACTTGGCGGCGAACAAAACCCATTTGAACTTGAGCAGCAGCAGCGCGATGGTTTTGAACTTAAGAAAAAAAGCGAGCAGCATGGCGATTACGCCGGCTGCGGTGCCGCCCTTGGAACGTCGTGCCTGTACCGGGCTGCGCAGCGGTGCCGAATAGCCGGGCGGCTCATCGGGCGTATACTTCATCGCTTACGACGTTCGCGGTGCCAGCGCCGGCATCCTTAGACCGGGTCGTCGTAGCGGACGTGCGTCAGGTACAGACCGTGCGGCGGCGCGGTGAATCCGGCACGCCGGCGGTCGCGCGCGACGAGGATGTCGCCGATGTCGTCGGCCGGTCGCAGCGCGCGGCCTACTTCGATCAGCGTCCCGACGACGATGCGGACCATGCGGTGCAAAAAGGAATCGGCCGTGATCGCGCAATCGATGAAGTCGCCGTGCCGTGCGATGCGTATCGACTCGATCGTCCGGACAGCGAGCGCCCCAGGTCCCAGCCGAGCGCAGAACGCGGAAAAGTCGTGCGACCCGAGCAGCGCGAGCGCGCCCGCGCGCATCGCTTCTATATCCAGGCAAGCGCAGATGTGCAGGGCGCGCGCCCGCCAAAGCGCCGATGGTGCGGCTCGGTTCAAGATGCGGTATCGATACGTGCGCGCAAGCGCGTCGCGCCGCGCGGAGAACGCGGCGCCTCTTTCGACCGCCTTGACGATGGCGATTCCGCTGTCGCGCAATAGCGCGCTTCCGGCGATCGGTATGCGCCACAGCGGCACGGTGCTCGAGGTTCGGCAACTGACGACCTGACCGGTGGCGTGCACGCCGGAATCCGTCCTACCGGCGCATGTCAGGGAAACGTCGTGCCGCAGCAGCGTGCGCAGCGCCGCTTCGAGGTCGGCCGCCACTGACGCAACGCCTTTTTGGCGCGCGAACCCATTGAAGAGCGTACCGTCGTACTCGACGACGAGCGCCAGCGTGCGCACCTGCTGCTACAAGGGCTTTTGCAACGGGAACAAGAGTACGTCACGCACCGACCGCTCGCCCGCGAGCAACATCACAAGCCGGTCGATTCCGATGCCGATGCCTCCGGTCGGCGGCATCCCGTATTCGAGCGCGGCCACGAAATCCCAATCCGGCTCCGGCGCGTCGGCATCGCCCGCGTAGCGCTGCGCCGACTGGGCCATAAAGCGCGCGCGCTGGTCGTCGGGGTCATTGAGTTCGGAGAACGCATTGGCGGCCTCCATGCGATCGATGAACAGTTCGAACCGTTCGACGAGTTCGGGATCGCCGCGTTTACGCTTGGCAAGCGGAGATAAGACGACCGGGTAGTCCGTGATAAACGTCGGATCGGCGAGCTGCGGCTCGACGAGCGACTCGAACAGCTTGTCGATCAGATGTCCGTGGCTCGACCCGGCGTCGATCGCGACCCCCAAGCGGCGCGCCGCTGCCCGCGCCGCCGATTCATCCAAGACCTCCGCGCGCTCGAGGCCGCCCCAGTTCCGCATAGCGTCCAGGAACGCGATGCGCCGAAAAGGACGCCGGTAGTCGATCGGGACTACGCCATCGGCTCCGTGCCGACCGCCGGCTGCGACCAGTTCCGCCAAGTGGGTGACCAGATCTTCGGACAATTGCATCATCCCCTCGAGGTCGCTATAGGCTTCGTACAGCTCGAGCATGGTGAACTCAGGATTGTGCCGCGTGTCGACGCCCTCGTTGCGGAATATGCGGCCCAGTTCGTAGACCTTTTCCATGCCGCCGACGATGCAGCGCTTGAGATTGAGCTCGGTGGCTATGCGCAACTGCAGAGCTATGTCCAAGGCATTCGATCGCGTGAGAAACGGCCGGGCGCTGGCCCCGCCTGCGAGCGTCACAAGGACCGGCGTCTCGACTTCCACGAAGCCGCGATCATCCAGATATCGCCGCACCGCGCTTACTATGCGGCTACGCAGCAACATCGTTTCCAGAACCGGTCGATTGATGATCATATCGACGTAGCGCTTCCGGTAACGCGTCTCCGTATCGCTCAAACCGTGCCACTTTTCGGGCAGCGGCCGCAAGGCTTTGGCGAGCACCTCGAGTCGCCGGACGCGCAGCGTCAGCTCGCCGGTCTTGGTAACAAACGGCTCTCCTTCGACGCCCACGATGTCGCCGCGGTCCAGCATGTCCACGACCGCGTAGCCTTCGCCGAGGTCGTCTGGGCGCAGGTACAACTGGACGGCGCCAGTCTGGTCGGCGACATCTGCGAACACGCTTTTTTTCCCCATCCTGCGCAGCGGCCCGAGGCGGCCGGCAAGACGCGCCGGATGCGGCGCGGCGACGGCACTTTGAGCCTGCGCGAACTGCGCCCGCATCGAAGCTACGTCGTGCGTGCGCGAGAAACTCGTGGGCTGGAAAGGGTCCTGCCCGAATGCGCGCAGCGCGTCGAGTTTGCCCCGACGCGCTTTGATGAGCTCGGCCTCCGCCGCGCCGACCGGCGGCTCTTGGGTCATTTGACCTTGGCTTTGCCGCCGCTCTTTCGATTGCCCTTGATCGAGACGATCTTGAAAGCGATCTCGCCGCTGGGAGCGGATGCGGTCACGGTCTGGCCGGGCTTGGCTCCGATCAGGGCCTGGCCTATCGGTGACTCGTTGGAAATTTTGAAGTTGACTGGATCGCTTTCCGTGCTCCCGACTATCGTGTACTCTACCTCCGCATCGCTTGAGGCTCTTTTGACTTTAACCGTGCTGCCAAGATGCACTTCGTCGGCGCCGCCCTCCCCTTCGACGATGATCTTGGCGTTGCGGATCATGCCTTCGAGCTTCATGATGCGGCCTTCGACGAAGGCCTGCTCCTGCTTGGCGTCTTCGTATTCGGCGTTTTCGGATATATCGCCGAATTCTTTGGCCTGGCGGATCCGATCGTTCACCTCTTTGCGGTGAACGGTCTTTAGCTCGTCGAGTTCGGCTTCGAGCTTGTGCAGGCCCTCGAGTGTAACTACGGTCTCTTTTTCGGTCATGCGGTTCCTTTCATCGCATGCAACGATTCGATGCGCGGCGCAAAATCCAGCCGCCGCAGCAGCTGCAGGTAGTCGGGCTCCCCGACGTCTTCCCAACGCTTTGCGAGCAGGGCCAAAAACGCCGCTTCTATGACGTTGGTGCCGAAGGATCGGCCCCCGAGGTTGGGCGTGGTGGTCACCAGCGTCTCGACGCCGCGCTCGAACAGCTCGCGCACGTTGCTTTGCGTGACGGTGTTCGTCAGAATGGTCTTGGCGCGCAGATCATCGGGCATATGTTGCCGGATGAAATGGAAATCTCCCGCGATCAGCTTGGCGGCGGCGTAGTATTGCGAGAAGCGCGGCTGCGGCGGCCGCTCCTGCTTCTTGCCGGTCGGGTAGAAGAACTGAAAGGGCAGCTTGCATGCGTCGGGCAGATACTTGTCCGCCAGCGCTTCGAACTCGCGCAGTGATCTGACCGGTTTGTCGATCCCGAGCGCAAAGATGAAATCCCCAAAAAGCACGTCGGCGCCGGCCTCGACGAGCGCTTGAGCCATGCCGAAGCGATCCAGAGCGCTGACCATCAAGACGGGGAGCCCCTCAAAGTGCACGATCCCCCGTTCACGCAAATAACGCACGGTATCGCGCTCGAGCGTGTTCTTGAGGCCGCTGCCGTCGGCCACCGGAGTGCGCTTGACAGCGTCGAGCATGCGCAAGCCGTCGCGCACAGCGTAACGCTTCTGGCCCGCGTACAGGTAAACGTCGATGCCGCCCAAGCCGATCGCATCGACCGTGCCGTCAAGTTCCCGCAGCCGTGCGATCGCGCGCTCCAGCGAACCGTCGAATCCGATGCGGCTGATGTCGAACTGCTCGCCCAGCCAATCGACGCGCACTCGGTGGTCGCGCGTCGCGGAGCCTAGGCTGACCGAAACGACGGTCTTCATCGCGCCGATCCGCCGGCCGCCGAAAATTCGGCGCGCGCCGCGCGGGCGCAGCGCCGCGCGGCGGCTATCTGCTGCGCAGTTATCGCCTTGTCGAAAGCGCGCATGCCGGCCAGCGCGAATCCATGTTTTTCGGCAAGCCGTTCTATCTCCAAGACCTTATGCAGATTGATGCCGCGCCCGACCGAATAGTTCTCAAGGCGGTTCTCCAAGGCTAGGATCATCGTCTCGGACACGCACGCGAGCGCGACGTCTTTTGGCAACCCGAAGTCGAAGTTGAAGCGGACGGCGCTCGGCATCTTGATGTTGCCGCCTTCGGTCACGAGGACGTCGGGACGCTCGATCGCGACGCGCTGCGAGACGTCGTGCGGAAGGGATAGTTCGCACACGACCGCACCCGGGCTAAGATCTTCAGGCTCGATCAGACTAGACGTCGCAGCCGCAGCCGTCAGCACTAGATCGGCTCTGCGAACTGCGGCCGGAACGTCCGTCGTCCAATCCACTACGGCGCTGACGTGCGGCGCCAGCGCTTGCGCCAGGTTCTTCAAGCGAGTAGCGTTGCGCGCTGTCAGAGTCAGCCGGGCGACCCGATTGCCCAGGATCTGGGCGCATGCCGAGCCGATGCTGCCGGTCGCGCCGACCACCGTCGCGCTCGCCGACGCCACGTCGATCTCCATCTCCTTTGCCCCACGCAACAGGCTTTGCACGCCCGCTCCAATAGTATACGAGTTGCCGGTGGTCACCGGGATCTTCGAGTGTTCGGCCACCGTCAGGCCGCCATCGCCAACCACGGCGGTGAATCCGCCCAAGCCGACGATATCGCATCCCCACTCCGCGGCCATGTCGACTCCGCGCAGGATGCGTTGCATGACCGAATCGCGCGGTAAACCGAGCATCTGATCCGGCAGCAGCCCGATGCCGATGAAATAACCCTCGACTTGTTCGCCCGTCTTGCTGACGACGTTTTCTACCTTGGACACTTTATACGGAGGCATCCACTCGAGGATCTTGCGGATGAGCGGCTCGCCCTTGTCGGCGGCGCCCGGCTCGTACCGCTTGATGTCCTCAAGCGACAGGGGATGAACCAGGAAACCGAACGTCCGCATGTTGCCTTTAGCCCTCGCACTTGGCTTTGAGGGCTTGAAGCATCATGGCCGAGTTCTCTTCGACTTTCTTGTGCAGGATCGGGCCGATGAGCTCGGCCAGGCTTGGGACGCCGAAGTCGTAGTCGACGCCCAAGACCACGTGCGTCTTGCCGTCGCGCTCCTCGAACGTCCAGGCGCCTTCGAACTTATCGAGGTCACCTTCTATCAACCGATAATCGATGCGCGTGCGCGCGTCGTCGAAAAGATCTTCTTCCGTCCATTCGATGGGAGCTTCTTCAACGAGCGTCTTCCAGCGCGTTAACGTGGTGTTGCCGTCGCGCTTGAGCACCTTGACGTATTCGACGTCGGGCATGAAGTCAGAGTATCGTTCCATGTCCTTGGCAAGCTCGTAGATCGTCTGCTTGGGGGCGGCGATATCGATCGAGGACTCAACGTACGGCAAGCCGGCCTAATTTTTCTTTCGCTTTGGCCACTCCTTGCGCGAAGATGCCGATCGCCTCGTCGATCTCTTCTTCGCTGACTACGAGCGGAGGTTCCAAGCGTATCACTTTCTGCTGATTCAACGTGTAAGCGGCGGTCATCCCGAGCTTGAGGCATTCGGGAATGATGACTCCGCCGTAGCCTTCGCTCGTCAACTCTATTCCCACGATCAACCCACGCCCGCGCACCGTCTCGATGACGTCGGGTTCCAGCGCTTGCAGGTCGCGCGCTCTGGCCAGCAGGTAATCCCCCATAACGCGCGCGCGTTCCACTAGCCCCTCGTCGCGCAATACTTGCAAAGCCGCCAGACCGGCGCTGCATGCCAACGGGTTGCCGCCGAAGGTCGATGTGTGCATCAGCGGCGATGTCGCAAAAGCTCGCATCCAAACGTCGTGCTTGGAAATCGTGGCGCCGATCGGGACCACGCCGCCCGAAAGACCTTTGGCGATTGTCATGATGTCGGGCACGACCGATTCGTAATCGACGCCCCACAGCCGCCCGGTGCGGCCTAGCCCGGTCTGCACTTCGTCGGCGATGAACAAGGTGCCGTGCTCGTCGCACAAAGTGCGCACGCCCTTTAAGTAGCCGTCCGGCGGTATTACGACGCCGCCCTCGCACTGGATCGGTTCTGCGATGAACGCGGCAGCATCCGGCAGCGCGCGCTCGAGCGCTTCCAGATCGCCGAACGGCACGTGCTCGAAGCGCGGAATCAGCGGTTCGAAAGAATCCTTGAACACGTCGCGCCCGGTAGCCGTCAGGCTGCCCATCGTCTTCCCGTGGTACGCGTTGTGCGTCGAAACGATCTTCGTCCGCTTGGTGGAAAGGCGCGCCAGCTTCAGCGCCGCTTCGACGGCCTCGGTTCCGCTGTTGGAAAAAAAAGTGATCTGCAGGTTGCCCGGCGCCACGTGGGCCAAAGCAGCTGCGAGCGCCCCCATCTTCTCATTAAAGAAGACTCGCGTCGAAAGCGCCATGCTGTCGAGCTGGGCGCGCACCGCGGCCACGACGAGCGGATGCATGTGACCCAACGTGAAAACGCCGTATCCGCCGCAAAAGTCCAAATACGAGCGCCCGGCGTGATCCCACACCCGGCAGCCGCGGGCGGTCGTTTCGACCGGCGCGCCCGCCAGCTTCATGAAGCGGGCGAGCGGCGGATTGACGAAGTCTTTGTACGATGCGTAAACGGCATCGAACAGCGAAAGCTGGTCTTCTTTCGAGTGCGCGATCATCGGCCCTCAGCGTTCGGCCGAGGACCGCAACGTACCCGCAGCCTTACGCCTAGGCGCTAAGCTTGGCCCCGCATTGGGCGCAAAAGCGCGCGCCGGCGACGTTGCTCGCGTGACATTGGGGGCACTCCTGCATCGCAGGCGCTTGGACCGCCGGCTTACCGCACGCCGGGCAGAACTTCGCGCCAACCGGCATACCAGCCTGACAGCTCGGGCAGGTCGCAGACTGCGTCGGCTGCTGCTGCAACGATTGGGCCATCATGCCCGGCAGCATGAATCCGAGACCCGCTCCGATTCCCAAGCCGGCGGTCGAACCGGCCGCGCCGCCCGGATTGCCGGCGGCTTCTTCGAGCGCTCGTGCGCCTTTATATTGCATGTACCGTTGCATGTCGCCGACCACTCCCATGCCCGTCCGTTCGTCGATGGCCTTTTGCACGTCGTCCGGAGGCGTGATCGCGTTGATGATAAGATCGACGAGCTCGATGCCGTACTGCCCGAAGTCGTCTTTGACCCGAGCCTTGACGGCCGCGTCGAGCGCGTCGTACTGTTTGGGCAGGTCCAAAATGCTCTTGAGCGTTTCGCCGAGCAAGTTGTTGAGCCGGCCGACGATCACGTTGCGGAAGAAGTCTTGCACGCCGTCCGTCGAGTAAGCGTTCTGCGTTCCGACGATCTTGTTGACGAACAGCTGCGGATCGTTGACGCGCACGCTGAACACCCCGAACGCGCGCAGGCGCACCATCGAGAACTCAGTGTCGCGAAACAGTATCGGCTCGGCCGTGCCCCAGTGCAAGTTGGTGTAGACCTTGAGCCCGACGAAGTAGACCTCGGACTGAAACGGCGATGTGCCGCCGAATGGAATGCCCAAAAAGCCCGCGATCAGCGGCAGGTTTTGGGTCGATAGCGTGTACCGTCCGGGCGCGAAGGTGTCCAGCGCCTTGCCATCCCGGAAGAATACGGCTGCCTGACTTTCTTGGACGATAAGCTGACTGCCCCAGCGGATGTCCGTCGAGCCCATTTCCGGCCAGCGATGAACCATCTGTTGACCCGTGTTGTCGAAAAATTCGATCACCGAGAGTCCGAGTGCCATGGCGCTCCTTTACAGTCGGGGCTTGTTTAGAACTACGGGCGGCCGGTTTCAGCCGGTGGGCAAGCCGTCGAAAAGGTGCTTGCGCCCGTCGAATCGCCGGTCCAATCCGGCGGTCACCGAATCCAAGTGCGCTAGCGCGGCCGCAAGCGCTGCTCGATCGGCTGCGCGTTTTTCGACTTGGCCGACAGCTTCGTCGAAAGTCTTTAGATCGTCCACGATGGCAGCGTCGTAGGTGTAAAGGCGATCGAGCTCGGCCTCTCCGATCTGCACCCGGTCGAACACGGCGGCGTACCCGTAGTCTGCAAAGCGCATCCGATCGATGAGCCGCGCCAGCCGCCGTTTACTCTGATCTATGAGCGCGAGCCCATCGAGATTGCCGCCGCGCGACTGCGCCTCGATCACGGCATCGAGGCGCTCGCTAAGACTCTCCAATCGCTCGCCGATGAAGGCGCGCAGTTGTTTGTCGGCCGTCCGCCGGTCCTCGACGGCTTTGTAGCCGGCAAAGCCGGGGATCTGCGCAGCGATGTTCGTCAGAGCCTCGCCCGGATGCCCTAGCCGGCCGGCCGCCTGCTCGAGCTGCGCAGCGAAACCGGCGTGCGTCGGCGGCGCTGCGATGGGGACCGGAGTTTGCGGCTTTTCCGGCGTGCTGGCATCCATGGGGACTCCTCTCGGACGGCGTTTGTCCGACATGACGGATACCCCGGGGTTGGCGTTAAGTTACAACAAAGCCCTGCAGGCTGCACGTCGCGATTCGGCTGGGTGGCCTACCCGACGAGTGCGACCGATGATCGCGCGAGGCCGGCGGCGCCTTCGCTCGGCTCATCGCCGGCGGCTTTGGCCTGGCTGATGAGCGCGCGCACTTCATCGGGCTCGGTGGCCCGATTGATGCGCTCGCGCAGCAGCGAAGCGCCGCGCACTCCTTTGACGTACCAGCCGAGATGTTTGCGCATCTGCAGCGTGCCGGACTGGGCGCCGTAGCGCTCGATCATCGCATCGTAATGCAGCCGGGCAAAATCGGCTCGCTCCTCGCAGCCCGGTTGCTGCGGCGGCGCCTGGCCGCGCATCGCCGCAGCGATCTCGCGGACGAGCCACGGGTTGCCCAACGCGGCGCGCCCCACCATTATCGCATCCGCCCCCGACGCGCGCAGATGGTGCAGCGCGTCATGAGCGCTCGCGACGTCGCCGTTGCCGATCACCGGCACGCGCAGCGCTGCTTTGAGCGCAGCGACGTGCGACCATTGCGCCTCACCCTTGTAGAACTGCTTGGCGTAGCGTCCATGCAGCGTAAAGCCGTCGATGCCCGCGTCCTGAGCGCGCTTTGCTATTTCGAGATAGGTGAAGCTGGTCGAATCCCAACCAAGGCGCATCTTCACGGTGACCGGCACTCGCTTGACCGCCCTTTTGACGGCCGCGCAGATCGCCACGGCCAAGTCGGGGTCTTTCAAGATCGCGGCGCCGTCGCCACCCTTGGTAATCTTAGGTGCCGGGCACCCGAAATTGATGTCGACGATGTCCGCACCGCATTGTTCTATGTAGGCCGCCGCCTCGGCCATGACCGCCGGATCGCTGCCGTGGAGCTGGACCGCGGTCGGACGCTCCTGCGGATAGACGTCGATCATCTCCAGCGATCGCCGGTTCATCCGAACCAACGCGTCGGCCGACACGAACTCGCTCACGGTCAACCCAAAGCCGAACGGCTTGAACAGTTTGCGGAACAACGCGTTGGTGACTCCGGCCATCGGCGCTAATATAAGCGGCGGAGACACCTCGAGGCTGCCGATGCGCAGAGGCCGGACGGCGTTCATGAGCAGGTCTTCGGCACGCGGGCTGCGATGCTTTGCCAAGATAAAAGCTAGGGAGGCGTGAGCCATTTCGAACCGGTTCCGGTAGCTTGGCGGGCGCTCGGGCCGCGAAACGTCGCTCGCTCTGGGCGGTCAAACGCGGCTGAACGCAGGACCAGCCCAGGGCCGACAATCGAGTTAGGATGCGGCCGGCGCCATCACCACCTTGATGCAGCCGTCGGTTTTCTTGCGAAAGGCGGCGTAGCCTGCGGGGGCCCGGGCCATATCCATCCGATGGGTGATTACGAACGACGGGTCGATCTCGTTCCTTTGTATCCGCTCGAGCAGCGGTTTCATGTAGCGCTGCACGTGCGTTTGACCCATACGAAAGCGTAATCCCTTAGCGAAGGCTGCCCCGATGGGAAAGCTGTCGACGAACCCGCCGTAGACGCCGGGCATCGAAACCGTGCCGCCTTTACCGCATGCTTGAATCGCCTGGCGCAAGGCATGGATGCGATCGGTCACGAGCCGAACCCGCTGCTTTGCGCTGTCGATGATCGCATCGGGCGCCCCGCCATGCGATTCCATGCCGACGCAGTCGATGCACGCATCCGGTCCGCGGCCGCCGCTGAGCTCGTGCAGCGCCTCGAGGATATTGGTCTTGTCGAAGTTCAGCGTCAGCGCGCCACCGGCTTTGGCCATCTCGAGCCGCTCCGAGATGTGGTCGATCGCTATGACTTTGCCCGCTCCCAGCAGCAAAGCGCTGCGGACCGCGAACTGGCCGACCGGACCGCAACCCCAGACCGCGACGGTGTCGCCGGACTCGATGGCGCAGTTCTCCGCCGCCATGTAACCGGTGGGGAAGATGTCCGACAAGAAGAGCACTTTTTCGTACGGGAGCGACGCCGGCACCGGGAGCGTGTTTGCGTCGGCGAACGGCACGCGCGCGTACTCCGCCTGGCCTCCGCTGTAGCCGCCGTACAAATGCGAGTAGCCGTAGAGCCCGGCGGCCGCGTAACCGTACATCTTTGCGGCCATCCAACCGTTGGGGTTGGAGTTGTCGCAAAACGACCCCTGGGCGGTCTTGCAGTAGTGGCAGCCGCCGCAGTTGATCGAGAACGGAACGACCACGCGGTCGCCGCGCTTGCGCGTCTTGACGGCCGGCCCTACTTCGACGATCTCGCCGGCGAACTCGTGGCCTAAGATATCGCCCTTTTGCATCGTCGGAATGTAGCCGTCGTAGATGTGCAGGTCGGAGCCGCAGATCGCCGTCGCGGCGATCTTGACGATCGCATCCGATGGGTTGACGATCGCCGGGTCGTCTACGTCTTCGACCCGGACGTCTTTGGCGCCATGCCAAACGACGGCTTTCATCTGCGCGCTCCGGTCGCCGGGTAATCCGCTTCGAGGGTGGCTTTGAACCGCCGAGCGTCTGCTTCCAAACGCGCTTTCGGCCCTTTGCCCGCAAGCCGGATCAGCTTGGCTCGCGACGCACCGACACCGGATCTGTGGACGAGTTCGAAAGCCGCTTCGGTACCGCGCTTCCCGGGCGCATCGCGGAACTCCACCGTTATGATGCGCGAACCGATCGGCAGCAAGCCGGCGCGAAAACGCGAACTGCGGTCGGGATCGTGGCCTAGGGCGCGATAGCCGCGGCCCCACTCGGCTGTCGACCACTGCATCCATCGTTCGTAGACCTGCGCGCGCGGCCGGGCGATGGTAACGGCATAGCGGCTGCGCCGCCCCGCCGGCGGCCGCGAGCGCCGGCCTGCGTTGCGCAGCGTTCGCGCCAGCGCAAAGCCCGCTGCAACGCCGACTGCTGCGCTGACGGCTCGGACGGAATACTTGGGCGGCTGCCGATCATCAGACATAATGTTCATGGTAACCGATGCGAGGCCGACGTAAAAGAGCCGACTGAAAGCCTGCTCGCTGGCGACTAGTGCGCCGACGCATTGGCGGCGGCACGGTCACTTAGAACCCAACCGGCGGGTCCACGCAGCCAGCGCTTCGAGCAGCGCGACGACCTGGCTCTTGACGCGTTCGTCGATCAAGCGGCCGGCGTCGTCGAATTTGTCCTGGGCCCTCGAGACGTGCACGAGCGGGTCGTTGAGCGGGAACATGTTATTGAAGACGGCGCTGTCGCGCAGATGTATTTGAGCTCGCACCGTGCCAAAGCCACCCTGCGAAGCACCCATGATCCCGAGCGGTTTGCCCTCCAGGCACGAATCGTCAGGCGGGCGCGAGGCCCAATCGATCACGTTCTTGGTGACGCCCGACATCGAAAAGTTGTACTCAGGCGTCACGACCAAAAGCGCCGCGCAGCGCGCAATCGTTTCCCGTAGCGTCGCGACCGCAGCCGGGGGCGTTGGGGCGTCGAGGTCTTCACTGTAAAGCGGAATCTGGGCGATGTCGATAGTTTCGATGCGCACGTCGGGCGGCGCGAGCGAAACTGCCGCTGCCAGCAGCCGGCGATTGTACGATGCGGCCCGCAGGCTGCCGGCGAACGCGGCGATCGTGACCGGCTCAATCAAGCATGCTTCTCCTTACGGCTTATGCCAGCCCGCGAATCACTCGAGCAGCGACGCTAGGCGCGGCCCTAGCGGGCGCGCGCGGCGTCGGATACGGACGGCCCGGTCGCCCAGCGATACAGGCCGTCGAGTACCAGCCGTTCGTCCACGGCATCGATGCTGCGGGTATGCCCGGCGACTAGCTCTGCCAGTCCGCCGGTGGCTACCACGCTCGGCTTTGCGCCCATCTCCGCCGCGATCTTGGCGATTAGGTACTCCGCCTGGCCGATCGCTCCGAAGATGATCCCGGACTGCAAAGCCGTCGCAGTATCGACTCCGATGGCGCATGCCGGACGCACGAGCGCGACGCTCATCAGTTTGGCGGCATGGCGCACGAGCGCATCCACCGATATCGCGATTCCGGGGGCGATGGCGGTTCCCAAGTACTCGCCCTCGGAGGAGACGGCCGCAAAAGTGGTCGCCGTTCCGAAGCCCACGACTATCAGCGGCGTTCCGTACTTGGCCGCCCCGCCGATGGCGCCGGCGATGAGATCGGCACCGAGTTCCGCACGGTGTTTAGTCCGCACCGCCATCAGCGATTGGCGCGCGGCCGACAAGAACTCGGGCCGGCAGCCGATGTAGCGCCGGGTCATATCGGTGATGGCGCGGTACAGCGGCGGCACGACGTTGGCAACCGCGACGCGCGTGACGGATACGCGCGAAACGCCGTTGAGCCGGAGCATGCTGTCGACGAGTGCCGCAAGTTCGTCGCCGGTCTGCTCGCGGTTAGTCATCGATCGCCAACTGTGAACGAGCGTGCCGGCGGCGACTCCTTGCACCTCGTAGAGGCCGAACTTGAGATTCGTGTTCCCGATTTCGATCGCGAGCAGCACGTCAGGCGCGGTTCAGTGCAGCCGCGATACGCTCGATGATCGCGCCGGCGATCAGCGTCTTGGGCGCACGCGCCAGACGATCGCTCGTACCGTCGGGCCAAAGCATGGTCGCTTCGCTCAGCGCAGCGCCGAAAGCCGACTGCGGACCGCCGATGCGGTTCACTACGATGCAGTCGAGCCCTTTGGCCTTGAGTTTGCGCCGCGCGTTGGTCTCGAGGTTCTCGCTCTCGGCCGCGAACCCGACCACCAAGCAACCCGTGGGGCGCGCAGCGGCGACGTCTGCTATGATGTCCGGATTGGCGACCAGGGCCATCAGCTCACCGACTGCTTCCTTTTTCACTTTGGCAGCCGCGACTTGAGCCGGACGCACGTCGCTTACGGCGGCCGCCCCGATGAAGATGCTGGCGCCGTGCAGGTGCTCGAGCACGGCCGCATGCATCTCGCGGGCAGTCGTCACGGGCACAAAGCGCAGGTCGGCGCGCGGACGCAGCTGCGTTGGTCCGCTGATCAAAGTCACGTCCGCGCCGCGCGCTCGGGCTTCCGCCGCGAGCGCAAAGCCCATTCGGCCGCTAGACGGGTTGGACAAAAAGCGGATCGGATCGGCATATTCGCGCGTCGGCCCCGCGGTGACGACGACGCGGTGGCCGCACAGCGAGTCGGCGCGCCCCATCACGGCAGCGGCTGCGGCTAAAATGTCGTCTTGGTCGGCGAGCCGGCCGTCGCCGATCTCGCCGCACGCGAGAAAGCCTTCGCCCGCAGCTACGAATTCAAAGCCGCGGTCCTGCAGCCGGGCGATGGCTTCTTGAGTGGGCACCGCCTCTAGCATCGCGCTGTTCATCGCGGGCACGATGAGGACCGGACGACGAGTCGCCAACACGCAGGTGGTCAACAGGTTGTCGGCGATGCCGTAGGCGAGCTTTGCCAAAGTGTTGGCTGTGGCATTGAGCAAGAGCAGGACATCGCTTTTGCGTACCAGGCTGATGTGGGCGACATCCCAACTGCGGCTGGTGGCGAACATATCGGCGTGCACGTCGTTGCCCGAGACGGCCGCAAAGCTAAGCGGCGTGACGAATTTGCACGCAGCCGCGGTCAAGACGACGTGGACGTCCGCGCCCGCTTGGCGCAGGGCGCTGACTACGCCGACGCACTTGTAGGCTGCGATCCCGCCGCACACGCCCACGAGGACCGTCTTGCCGGCGAAGGCTGGAAGCGTCGAGCCGGTTGAGTCCATCGACAGTATGGTTCGCTTTCTCGTGCCCGCAAGCCCGGGCAAGCCGATGGCGCGAAACTCGCGTTCGCGCCATCTGCCGGGTCAGCAGCCGCCGCAGCGGCGGCGGTCTAAAGCGGTCCTTAGTAGGAGCGCTGGCTCTGGAAACAGTCGCGGCAGTAGACGGGTTTATCGCCGCGCGGCTGAAACGGCACTTCAGCAGTCTTTCCGCAACTGCTGCAAGTCGTGCGGAACATCTCACGTTGACCGCCGCCGCTGGCACCGCCGCCGCCGTAACGCGGACGATCGTAGCCGCCGCCTGAACCACCGCTGCCCCCGGCGCGCGTGGCTTTGCGAGCTTGGCGACAGTCGGGGCATCGACTGGGTTTGTTCTGGAACCCCTTTTGCGCGTAGAATTCTTGTTCGCCGGTTGTGAACGTGAATTGGTTGCCGCAGTCGACGCACGTGATTAGTTGATCGGTATACACTCTCTTGAGAAACTCCCTTCGTGCTCCGTCAATACTTCGACGGTGCACTCGTCAATGATATCGGTTTGGCACTGACGATCACGAACAGGAGAACCGAGACCTCAACAACTGAAACCTGGGCACAACCTGCCTCACAACAGACCAAAACCACGGTCATCATAGCACTAATCCGCCGCCCAAGGCAATCGTCGATAGCGGGACAGCCCCGGCGCTTACCCGGCCCGCTGTCGCACGGCCTAGCCTTGCGGAACTTCGAATTCGAGGTTGTCGATGAGCCGTATCCGACCGGCAAAGGCGGCGCCGACCGCGAGCAGCTGCCTGCCTGACGGCGCTTGCTCGAGGGGCCGGAACTCTGCCGGATCGACGACCGCCAAGTAGTCCCCGCGCAGCGGAGCGAGCAGCCGCTGTGCCCGGTCGACCGCCGAGGCGACGGCCCGGGGTTGCGCGAGCGCGCCGTCGGCCAGTGCCCGCAGTGCGCCCGGCAGCCGGATGGCCGCGGCGCGTTCGCGCTCGGTCAGGAAAGCGTTGCGCGACGAAAACGCAAGGCCGTCGCGGTCCCGGACCGTCGGCACGGCGACAATCTCGACCGGCACGTTGAGGTCGCTGACCAGCCGCCGGATGACCGCCAACTGCTGAGCATCCTTGCACCCGAAGTAGGCTCGGCGCGGCTCGACCACGTGAAAGAGTTTTAGGACCGCTGCGGCCACGCCGCTGAAGTGACCAGCGCGCCGTTCGCCTTCGAGATAGCGGCCGACCAGGCCGGGGTCGATGACGACTTGCATCGGCGAAGGATACATGTGCTCCGCCGCCGGCGCGAAAAGCACGTCGACGCCCAGACGATCGAGCAACTCTGCATCGGATTGCGGCGTGCGCGGGTAGCGCGCGAAGTCGTCGTCTGGCCCGAATTGCAGCGGATTGACGAAGATCGAGACGACGACGCGCCTGCACTGGGCGCGTGCGCTCGCTATCAAGGCCGCGTGGCCTGCATGCAGCGCGCCCATCGTCGGCACTAGGCCGACCGATGCAGTATCAAAGGCGGCGCGCGCCGCCTTCATGTCGTCGATCGCGGCGACGACCTTCATGGTCAACGCGGCGCTGGATCGGATCTAGACAGCGTCGCTGATGTGCGTCGGGACTTCCCCGGGGGCGATCGAGTGCTCGGGACCCGGGTATGCCGCGCTGCGCACTTCGGCGATGTACTGTCGCACGGCGCTTAGACCTTGGTCGTAAAAACGAGCGTAGCGCTTGGCGTGTCGCGGCAAATAGTCGCTCGATAGGCCGAGCAGGTCGCTGATGACGCTGATCTGCCCGTCGCAATGCGGCCCCGCCCCGATGCCGATCGTGCAAGCGGCGACGCCGCGGCTAAGCCGGGCGGCAAGCGCGGAGGGAATGCACTCGAGTACGATCGCAAAACAGCCGGCAGCGTCGAGCGCGCGAATCTGGTCCTCGATGGCCGCCGCTGAAGCGTGCGTTTTCCCTTGGGCTTTGAATCCGCCGAATGCATGCACGGACTGCGGAGTCAGTCCAAGGTGGCCCATGACCGGTATTCCGGCGGCGACGAGGCGCTCTACCAAGCGCGCATGCTGACCGCCCTCGAGTTTGACCGCCGCGGCGCCGGCTTCCTTGAGAAAACGGCCGGCGTTGATCAGCGCGTCGTCTTCACTGCCTTGAAACGACAAGAACGGCATGTCGGCGATGACGAAAGCGCCTTTTGCGCCGCGCACCACCGATGCGGTGTGGTACAGCATCTCGGCCATCGTAACCGGTAACGTCGTCTCGTGGCCGGCAAAGGCCATGGCCGCAGAATCGCCGACCAATATCCCATCGACGCCGGCCGCGTGCGCCATCGACCCGCTGATCGCGTCGTATGCCGTCACCAGAGCTAGCTTCTCGCCGCGCCCTTTTTTGTCGGCAAACGTCAACACGGTGGTCGGCATCAGCGACCCTGCTCGGGCGGGTCCTCGTCGGTCAGGACGCTTAACGTCGTCCGTCCCACCTTGAACGGCTGGCCCAAAGACAGCAGCGCTGGCGCGCCAATGGGAGCTCCGGCAAGCAGCGTGCCGTTACGGCTGCCGAGGTCTGAAAGCGTTATCGTCCCGCCATCGATCGCCACGAGCGCATGACGGCGGGAAACCGCGCTATCGGTCGTCAGCGCCGCTTGGGCGCAGGCGGCATCGCGGCCGATGATTATCTCGCGCGCGAACGCCCAGCGCTGCCCGTCCAGCGGGCCATCCATCGCTTCTATGACGTACATTGGTGGACTGCAAGTTCGCCCACGGCGAGCTTTGCTCCCGCGATGATCGCCGCACGAGCAGGAGTCCGTGACGCGCAATCGCGTACCAAGGCTAAGTAACAGACGGCCGCCATCCGAAGACTAAGAGCATGAAACGGGCGCAATTGCTCGGCTCCAAGCGGTCGACCAAGGCGGGCATCGACCGCGTGAGGAAAATCACAGCTTGAGGGACCTTTACGAATCAGAGCTCTTGGACATCGATCCGGCCGCCCTGCGCGAAGCGGAGAAGACTTTCGCCCAAGGCATACTCGACACGCTAGCCGGCAAGCAGGTGGCGAGCGCCACTTATGAGGATACGCGGGTCGTTATAGCGATGACCGACGGCAGCCAGTATTATTTCTACGGTTTTATGGGTGAGTCGAGCAAGGACAACAGCGCCCGCTAAGACCTGCGTCGAGCGGCGGCTTCCTCGACGAATTCGACGATCGCCTGCTTAGACTGAGCATCCATCGACGTGAACGCGATTCCGTGATGGAACTTCTCTTCGGTGCGCGAGAAAAAACTAAGGACGACGACACCGCGCAGCCCCATCGCCCGATCGGTCCCCGGAAGCGTGAAGGTCAGCCCGATGATCGAGCGTGCCGGCAGATCGTACGACGATACGAGGCGCATCCCGCCCGCGCCCAGGTCGAGCACGGAACCCGAATGTGCCGATGCGTCGTCCTCCATGGTGAAGTCCACGGGAAATGTGACGCCGACGCGAACGTACTGGCGTCTTTGTAAATCGTCGCTCATGCCCGGCTATTCTCGCGCCGTAGGGCCCTGCCTGCCGTTGCGCTCTTGCCGCCCGACGCCTAAGGCGTGATGAGCGCTCGGGCTTTTAGTTACGCGCATCAGGATGAAGGGAGACAAAAGATTCATGAGTTTTATTCCTGGATTGCTTGGGCTTGCGGCGTCGGGTTTCGAACTGTGGCAAACCGGCCGGCTCGTCAAGGGTCTCGAGACGGACTTCAAAGGCCTGCAGGCCGCAGAACAATCGCAGCTTTCGTCGATCGACCAGTCGCTGCGCGCCGAGGCGGGCTCGCTAGGCCCACAATCCGCGTGCGGCGATGCGGTTATGCCGCGGCGCCCGCCGCCCCAAGCGTCCGGTGCGGCCGGCGTCGACGGGCTGTTGTAGGCCGGCACTAACCCAACGCGACCACCGCTGCGGCGGCGCTCAAGGTCGCGAGCATGCCGTGGGCCAGATCCATCCCGCCCTGTAAGTACATCGCATAAGGTGGGCGCACGGGCGCGTCGCATGACAACTCAAGAGTCGACCCGCCGATGAACCCGCCGCCCGCCATGATCACTGGGTCGGCGTAGCCTGGGACGCTGCCCGGCTCGGGCGCGGCGGCCGAATCAACCGGCAACAAACGCTGCAAGCCGCCGGCGAACGCGATAAGTTTTTCCGGATTGCCGAGCGCGATCGATTGGATGATATCCGTGCGTTTGGCGCCGGCGGGCGGGTCGACGGCGTAACCCAGACCGCCGAACAGCGCCGCCGCAAAGTCGGCGAGTTTCAAACTTTCGCATACCGCCTTGGGAGCGCGGTGAAGCCCGGCCAAGGCCCAACGAGTCAAGCCGTAGCTGGGCCCGACTGCGGCACCGAGTCCGGGAGCGGAGGCGCGGTCGGCGACGCGCGCCACTAGGGCGTGCGACCCGGCGACGTACGCTCCGCCAAGCGCCATGCCGCCGCCCAGGTTCTTGATCAGCGATCCGACGGCGAGGTCTGCGCCGACCGCGCACGGCTCGAGCGGTTCCACCAGCTCGCCATAGCAGTTATCGACGACGACCAAGCTGGACGGCGAACGCGCACGCACGCGCTCGATCAGCGACGTTATGTCCGCGATCGTAAGCGAAGGGCGCTGCGCGTAGCCGCGCGAGCGCTGGATGAAAGCTACCGCCGGACGCAAGTCGAGCAACCCGTCGAGATCGTCGCCCTCGGCGTACTGAACACCGCTTTGGCAAAGCCCGTTTGGGTGATCGACCAGCGCTTGGCGCAGCGTGTCGTACGGGCGGCCGCTCAGCGAGCATAAGAGGTCGCCCGGACGCAGCAGGGCCGAAAGCGCCAGCACGATCGCATGCGTGCCGCTGACGAGCTGCGGCCGCGCCAACGCGGCTTGCGCATCGAGCACCGAGGCGACGATGTTTTCGTACGCCTGGCGGCCGACGTCATGATAACCGTACCCCACTGTGCCCGCAAGGTGCGATTCGTTCAGTCTGGCACGCGCAAAAGCGCGCATCACTTTGGCAGTCAAGCCGATCGCATCTTCGTCGCGTGCCAGCCATGCTTGACTCACTTCGGCTGCCGCCGCAGCGCCGCGGCGCACGGTTTGCGCCGGAATGTCCAGCGAGCCGGCGGCAGCCGCGAGCTGATCGGTCAGGGCGCTCACTTAAGCTTCGCGGCGGCGTCAGGCCCTTGCAAGGCCAGCCCCTCGGCCAGCGGCTCGCCCCGTTGCGCGGCCTCGAGCGATCGCAAAAACGGCAGGTAGCATGCGACGCCGATCGTCACGTTGACCACGACCAGCAGCACGGCCCGCCAATCGCCCTTGGTCGTTACCCAAGCCCCGATGACGGACGGCACCGCACTGGGCAAGTAAATGACCGTCTTGGCCACGAGCCCGTATCTCATCGCGGCGTAAGTTATGCAGGCCAGCAACAGCGGGGTGCAGATGAACGGAAGCAAGAGCGTCGGGTTCATCACGAGCGGGACGCCGAAGATCAGCGGTTCGCTGACGTTGGCGAATGTCGGCAGCAGCGATGCCCAGCCGAGCTTGCGCAAGCGCGGCACCTTGGATCCCGCGAGCAGCATCGCGAGTGACAAGGCTGCGCCCGAACCGCCGGGTTGGAAGAACAAAAACGTCATGACGGTCACGATGTGCTCGGGGGCTTGATGATGCAGCAGCGCCTGGCTGTTTTCGTCGATGGCCTGCAGATAGACGGGTGTGACGACCGCCGAAAGGAACGCCGGGCCATGAACTCCGCACGTCCACAGCAGCATCTGGATGAGGACGACCAAGAGCAGCGCCGGGAGGGTATCGCCTACTTTGACCAAGGGCTTGATCGCGCTAAGCAGTGCCGCAGCGATGCTCAGATGGGCCGCCGCCAAGCCGCCGAAAATAAGCGCTGATGCGCCGGCGGCCACCGCCAGCGCCAGCGCCCGGCTAGCCAGATACCGGTAGGCTAGCCGCAGGAATTCCCCGGTGCACAGCGCGACGACGAGCCCCAAGAAAATGCTGGTGGAGGCAAGCTGCCCGGCCGCGGCGACTAGATCGTGAGGTTCCGGCTGGGGCAACGAGACGAAGAACGCACAGACGCTTAAAGCGACGGCCGCCGCTCGGCTGTATTCGAACGCGCGCGCCAGCCGGTCGGCGAGCGCGGCTGCCAACGCCAGTCCCATCGCTCCGAAGCCGACGTGATAGGCCGCGAAGAACAACGCGAGCGGCCGCTGCTGCGGCAAAAGGAAGTAGGCGACGATCGTGACGGCGACGAGCGCACCGAACGCCGGCCCGATCGCCCACCGCACCGCGGCCATATGCGGCTCTTGCGACCACCGCTGCAACGTCGGCAGCAAGCGCGCTTCCAGCGCCCGGATCACTTGCTTCAACCCGCTGCCTGCGGGGCTTTTCAACGCGGCTTGAGCGTCGACTCGGCGCTTCGGACGCGCGACTCGGCGCGCATGGCCGCCTCGCGGACGAATCGCGCGAAAAGCATGCGGCTGGGCGCGTCCCGATCGATCAACTCTTCCGGGTGCCACTGCACGCCGATGAAGAAAGGGTGCGTGTGCTCTTTGAGTTCGACTGCCTCGACGATTCCGTCGCGCGCCGTCGCGACGGCGGCGAGATCGAACGCCACCCGCCGCAAGGCTTGATGGTGCATCGAATTAGTGGCGAGGCTGCGGCTGCCTAAGATAGCCGCCGTCTTCGACCCGCCGACGATATCGACTGGGTGCGTCGTGTCCGAGCGCGCGTGTTCCGGCGTCTGCACGTGCCGGATTTTGGCGCCGGACGGACTGCGGTACTGGTCGGCGATGTCCTCGTAAAGACTTCCGCCCAGAGCGACGTTCATCACCTGGACGCCGCGGCATATCGCAAGGGTCGGCAGCCCAGACGCCTTAGCCAAGCGGAGCGCGTCTAACTCGAACGCATCCCGCTGCGGAGAATCGGCCAGCACCGCCGGGTGCGGCCGACCTCCGTACTCGTGCGGCGCTAAGTCTTTGCCGCCCGGAACGAGCAGCCCATCGAAGGCGGCTAGCGACGCGGCGATGTTTTCGACGCCTTCAACCGGCTCCAGCAGGACCGGATCACCGCCGGCACATTCGACGGCACGCCGGTAGGTCAGCCGCGCGTTGGCATCGCTTGCTTCAGCTGGGTTGACGGTGATGGCAACGCGCGGTCTCACGCGCCGCCGTTCGGCGCGGGGCGCTTCCTAGCCCTGTGAATTGCGTCGCGCTATAGCCGCCGGATCACGGCACTGACCTTGCCGATGATATCTACCTTGTCGGTAAAGATCGGCGCCATGAATTTGTTCTCGGGCTGCAGCCGAACGCGGTTATCCTCTTTGTAGAAAGTCTTGACCGTCGCTTCATCGTCGATCAGGGCGACGACGATCTCTCCGTTGGCGGCGATTTTCTGAGGCGAGACGACTATGAGGTCGCCATCCAAGATAGCCGCATCGATCATCGAGTCGCCTTTGATCCGCAATATAAACGACCCCGATTGGGTCACGAAGTGGGCCGGCAGCGCCAATTCGTCCTCGATGTTCTCGACGGCCGTGATCGGCACGCCGGCTGCCACGCGGCCGACGATGGGCAGCGCGATTACGTTGAACACGGCGTCGGACCCGGAGACGAGCGCTCTGGGCTTCGTCGGGTCGCGCCGGATCATGCCTTTTTTTTCGAGCGTCCGAAGGTGGCACTGCACGGTCGAGCTCGAGGATAGCCCGACCCGTTCGCCGATCTCGCGCACCGACGGCGGATACCCGTGTTCTCGGGTGAAACTCTTGATGACGTCCAAAATGGCCTGCTGGCGGCCGGTTACTTTAGAGTCCACTGGGCTACCGCTTTCTTGCACCTTTGCCGACGAAGGCCTGGGTTAGGCCGGCGTTATCTTAACATGCCGGTGCCGCTTTTGCAAACATACGTTCGATCTACCTTGACAAGCCGGTCCTAGAGGGGTAAGATTCTCCTACAAACATACGTTCGAAAGCAGCGCCTCATGAAAAACTCCAGCACATTCCCTTATCGCCGGCGCGCGCGGGCAAGCCTGATTCCGCTTATCCAGTGCCTCTCCCTCGTGCTGGTGTTCGGCGCACCTATGTTCCTTAGCGCGCGGGTCTACACGGCCAGCCCCCCGCGGTATGACCGAATAACGGTCCGCTCAGGCGATACCTTGTGGACGCTTGCAGCCGGCAGAACCTCCCCTGGGGCAGACGTCGGTGAGACGGTCTACGAACTCGCTGCCCTCAACGGCATCCGGCCGGGCGCGCAGCTCCGGCCTGGGAAAATGTTGCTCGTGCCGCAGCCTTAAGGCGCCGAGTTTGACGGCGCATGGCGGTGCGTGTTATCCTATGCCCTCGTGGGATTGACGACGCAGCATAAAGCCTCGGTCATTGCGAAGTTCGCGCGCAAGCAAAGCGATACAGGGTCGCCGGAAGTTCAGATTGCCCTGTTGACTACCTCCATCAACGAGCTGACCGAACACTTGAAGATCCACAAGAAGGACCATGCCAGCCGCCGGGGCTTGCTCGCCAAGGTGGGCAAGCGGCGGCGCCTCCTTCGCTACGTCGAAGAATCAGATCGCGAGCGCTACCGAGGGCTGGTCGCACAACTAGGCCTGCGTCACTGAACTAGCCTCCGTCGACCAATGCGCCCGGTCCAGGGATGCAACCGCCAGCTTGAGAAGCTTGCGCCTCAAGCAATCGTCTAACGCCATCATCGGTATCACCGTAGGAGGAATCCCCACTTTGCCAGACTCCGTTAGCATGGAGCTGGGCGGGCGCACGCTTACCATCGAGACGGGTGAACTAGCGCGCCAAGCCAGCGGATCGGTCTTCGTTCGTTACGGCGACACGTGCGTGCTCGCCGCCGCCACCAGCAGCGCCAACCCCCGTGAGGGCATAGACTTCTTCCCCCTGACCGTCGATTTTGAGGAGCGCATGTATGCCGCGGGCAAGATCCCCGGCGGCTTTATCAAGCGCGAGGGCAGGCCGTCAGAGAAAGCGACGCTGACGGCGCGGCTCATCGACCGGCCTATCCGCCCTCTTTTCCCAGATGGGTTCCGCAACGACGTCCACATCGTGTGCACGACTCTGTCCATCGATCCCGAGGTCGATGCGGACGTCGTCGCACTCATAGGCGCAGGCGCGGCCTTAGCAGTCTCCGACATACCTTTCGACAATCCGATCGCCGGCGTGCGCGTCGGGTTCATCGACGGCGAATACGTCGTCAACCCCGACAAGAGCAAGCTCGACCGTAGCACGCTCGACATGATCCTAGCCGGCACCGCCGACAACGTCATGATGGTCGAAGGCGGCTGCAAGGAGATTTCGGAGGACGAGGTGCTAGCTGGGGTCGAGTTCGGCCACGCTCGCGTCCGCGAGGTCCTTGCGATCGTGACAGATCTCGCTACGCGGGCCGGTAAGCGCAAGCGAGAGATCGGTCTGCGTCTAGCCCCCAAAGCGATGCAGGAGTTCGTCGCCGAGGCATTCGGCGCGGACATCGCTGCAGCCATGCGCGTCACGAGCAAGGCCGACCGGACTCGCGCTTTCGAGAAGATTTCCAAAGAGGAGGCGCTCCGCCGAGTTGCCGGTCACAGGCTAGAAGCCGAAATCCGCCCGTCCTTGGAAGACGCGCGCAACGGCGAGTTCTCCAAGTCCGTAAAAGCCTGCGAAGAAGATGAACTGCGCACGATGGCGGTAGACGAAGGCCGCCGCCCGGACGGGCGCCGGCTCGATGAAATCCGTACGATCACGGCCCGCGCCGATGTCGTACCGCGGACGCACGGCTCCGGACTCTTCACGCGCGGAGAGACGCAAATATTTACTGCGGCCACGCTCGGCTCGATCTCGGACGAGCAGCGCATCGACGGTCTCGGCCCGATGACGTTCAAGCGTTTCATGCATCACTACAACTTTCCGCCGTTCTCCGTGGGCGAGACCCGCCCGATGCGCGGCCCGGGTCGGCGAGAGATAGGCCACGGCCATTTGGCCGAACGGGCCTTGATCCCGATGCTGCCGTCACCCGATCAGTTCCCCTACACGCTGCGCCTGGTCTCAGAGACCTTCGAGAGCAATGGTTCTTCGTCGATGGGATCGGTCTGCGCCAGCACCCTCGCGCTCATGGATGCCGGCGTGCCGCTGGCCAAACACGTCGGCGGCGTCGCCATGGGCCTTATCCTAAAGGACGGCAGGGCCGCCATCTTGTCCGACATCCAAGGCCTGGAAGATGCGCTCGGCGAGATGGATTTCAAAGTCGCCGGAACGGTCGACGGAATCACCGCCATTCAGATGGACATCAAAGTGGCCGGCGTCACGATCGACATAATGCGCAGGGCGTTGGCGCAAGCGCGCGATGGGCGTCTTTTCATCATCCGCGCGCTGCAAGCAGCGATGCCCGCTCCGCGGCGCGGACTGTCGCGCTACGCGCCCCGGATGTTCGTGCTCGAGATCCACCCCGATAAGATCAAAGACATCATCGGCCCAGGCGGCAAAGTCATCAACAAGATCGTCGCCGAGACCGGGGCGAAAATCGACATCCAAGATGACGGGCGGGTGTTCATATCGTCGCCGGATTCCGAATCGGGCGAAAAAGCCAAGCGCATGGTCGAGGACATCGCTCGAGATGTCGAGATCGGCGAAGTATATACCGGGGTGGTGCGGCGCATCATGAACTTCGGCGCCTTCGTTCAAATCCTGCCCGGCAAGGAGGGGCTGGTGCACATATCGCAGCTCGCGCCGCACCGCGTGAACCGTGTGGAGGACGAAGTGCGCATCGGTGACGAGGTCATCGTGCGAGTCACCGAGATCGACAGCCAAGGCCGCATCAATCTCACTCGCAAGGGCTTGGCCGAGCCGGTCGCCACTTAGCCGGCGGCGTCGGCCGCCGCGACATTGCCGCCGGGCGCTGCGTTACCCCAAGTACTGTGGCGCCGTCGTACGTTTTGCGGCTCCCGCTAAGCGTGCTGCTGGCGGCGGCTATGTTTGTCCCTGGGCCGGCTGCCGCAATGACGACGGCTCAAGAGATCGATTGGGGCCGGTCGATCGCACGAGAGATTTTAGCCCAGGAAGGAAGGGTCGACGACCCGCTGCTCGATCGCTGGGTCGACGACGTAGGCAGGCGGCTGCTCGTGCATGCCGCGCGCACGGATGTGCCGTACGCCATGAGCGTGGTCAATTCAGAAGAAGTAAACGCCTTCTCGATCCCCGGGGGATTCGTTTTCGTCGATGCTGGATTGCTCAACTTCGTCCACT
The DNA here is from genome assembly GCA_030853635.1 of Vulcanimicrobiota bacterium. Classification (GTDB taxonomy): domain Bacteria; phylum Vulcanimicrobiota; class Vulcanimicrobiia; order Eremiobacterales; family Eremiobacteraceae; genus Mawsoniella. The sequence continues at coordinate 114,566 of JALYUR010000004.1, forward strand.
CCGACGACGAGTTGGCCGCCGTGCTCGCTCACGAGATCGGCCACGTCGAACGGCGGCACATCGTGACGCTGACGGAAAAGGCCAAAGCCCTCGAGATAATTTTGGACGTCGCCGGCCTTTTCGCACCGGCCGTCAATCGGTTCGGAAGCTTAGCGGCGGACCTCGTGCTGTACAAGAGTTCTAGAGTCGACGAGCTCCAAGCCGACCAATATGGTCTGATGCTGATGTCTAGAGCGGGTTACGACCCCGATGCGATGACCGCTTTTTTACAGCGCCTACAGTCGATCCATCCTGAGCACAAGAGCTTGGTCGGGCGCTACTTCGAGACTCACCCCGCCCTCCCCGACCGCATCGCTCACCTGCGGGGTTATCCTGCGCTCGACCGCCCTTCGCCGGACGATTTGTTGGCTCAAGGGCTGCACGATGAAACGTCCGGTCAGTACTTCGCGGCGCGCAACAAGCTGGCGCGCGTACTCGCGCTCGAACCCGGCAGCCGCCTCGCGCGCGCGCACCAAGCCGCTCTGGCGGCGATCTTTGATCCGCCGCCGGCGCGTAAAGTGCCGGCTCTGCCTCAAGACGCCAGGCGGGCCGCCGCCGCAGCCGCAGCGGCCGAGCGCGCCGCAGCCGGCCTGAAGGCACAGATCGCGGCCGCCGGGCGAGATCTCGGCGAGTATCAACGGTACCTCGACTCGGTGGGTTTTTACGTCGACGCGCAAAGCCGAACCGGCATCGAGCGCGGCAGCCGATTGGACCGCACATTGTCAGGCCAAGTACGGATCGCCCAGTCGATGGACCACTCCTACGATGAGGTGAGTCAAACGATAGACCAAGCCCAAGAGCTTGCGGACGATAACGTCAAGCTCGCTGCCGACCTAAAAGGGCGAGTCGCCAAGCCAGATCCCGCAGCCCCAGTCGACGGCGTTCGGATGGCCAAGCTGATCGCCCGTTCCGAGGAGGCGCACGTGCGGCTGAGCGAGGCCGCGCTTGCGGCGCGCGGCGCCATGGCCGTCGGCCGGGATTGCGGCAAAGTCATCGCGCGCTTTCTCGACGCTTTCGACGCCGTCTCGAGCTACAAAGGCGGCGACATGAGCGCGGCGGATTACTACAAGCTCCAACCGCCCCTGCGCCAAGCGCTGATCGCAGCCAAGCAGGCGGCGGGGGCGGCGGATGTGGCTGCACGGCTTTTGAACGACGGGGAATCGCTGCAAATCATGGATCGCATCGATATGGCGGCCGTGGATGCCGACCCCGCTCGGCTGGCCTCGTTTGGCACGCTCCTGAAACAGCGCTTCGGGCCGGTGGCGGGCCGACTGCCGGCGGGCGCGCTCGGCGCACGCACGCCGGCCGAAATCGCCGCCGCCGCAATCATCGCCGCCGAAACGAACCGGCCGTTGCAGGCGAGTCTAGCCCTCTTCGGTGATCAGCCGGCGGCACCGTTGGATGCTGCCGCCAGGCTTGGCGTCCGACCCGAGACCATGCAACTGGAGCTGGGCCTGGTGTGGGTGGCCTACAGCGACGGCCAGCTTTAGGGCGACTGTTGGCCGGCCTTTGACTCTATAGCGTCTTGGCCGGTTTCGGTGAACCACATGAGCCGGTGACGCTTGCCTTCGTGGTCGGCGGCTACTACGCGCGGAGTGCCGTCGGGATCGAGCACTATGCCGAAGCGAACGTTGCGGTCTTGATCCATGAATACCAAGCGGGGCGCGGACTCGGCTTTGGACAGCGCTAGGCCCATCATCAACACGCCGTTAGGGTCGTTGAAGAAAAGAGTCGGTTTGTCGTTGACCAGCCCGAACTCGACGCGAATGCGGCCGTTTCGATCGTGCATCTGCATGACCGGCCAGTCGTTGGATACCCTGATGTCGAGGCGCACCTTGTGATGTTCGTCCATGAACTGCATGATGGGCTGAGAATGCGAGGTGGTCAGCAGCGCGCGCATCTGGCCGTCATCGTCCAACAATTGGAAGCGCTTGGCCGAAACGACGTCCGCGGACACACTATGGTTAGCCATGGCGGGAAACGTTCCGACGACGCACCGGATATGCCTTTTAGGCAGGCGCCTACGCTATAAGGCGGCGGCGCGCTGCAGCGCTGCCAGAGCTATACGCACGTTAGCGAGCGCGCTGACGTACTGCGTGCGCGCTTGAGTATCGGCGAGCAAAGCGTCGGACAACTCAAGCGACGTGCCGACGCCGGCGCCGAAGCGCACGCGGCTGACCCGCAGGTTCTCGTCGGCCGACGTCTGCGCCGCTTGGGCGGCACCCACTTGAGCGCCGGCAGCGACGTAGTTGAGATAAGATTGGCGGACTTCCAAGTCGACGCCGTTTTGGGTTTGCCGGACGTTTACTTGAGCTTTCTCCAGCTCGGCCGACGCTTCTTCGATCCTCCCTCGGGTGAGGCCGCCGTCGAATAGCCGCCAGGTTGCGGCCAGCGATTCGGACAGCTGCGGCTGCGGAACGTTTTGAAAATTCGGCTTGGTGCTGCCCTCTTCTACGGAAAGCGCCACCGCCGGCAGGCGGCCTGCTTTGGCCCCCGCAACGGCGCTTTGCGCGATTGCGACCGCATCTTGAGCCGCGGCAACTTCCGGCCGGCGGCTTTGAGCGCGCGCCAACAGTTCGGCCAGCGCATAAGTCTGGCCCGTCGGTCCCAGCGCTTGGGTTGGACGGATGTCGCTGCCGAGATTGATGTCGATCAGGTTGGCCAACGCCGCGTTTGCCAGCGACGCGGCCGCGCCTGCTTGGATCGAGCTGACCTGCGCGTTGGCAAGACTGAGTTGCTGCTTGAGCAGGTCGGCGCGCGCCGCGCTTCCGGCGCGCAATAGCTGGCCGGCCGTCGCCACGTTTTGGGCCGCGACGCCGACGGCCTCGCCCGCGATCGTGCTTTGGCGGCGCGATTGAATCAATTGATAGTAAGCGTTGGTCGTGTCCCTCACGACGGTGTTGCGGGCAGCGGCAAGCTGGCTCTCGGCGGCGGCCAAGCCGCCTGCGGCTTGGCCGATCGCGGCCTGCACCGCTCCGCCGCTAAAGATTCCGTACTGCAGCGTCGCGTTTACGCTGTTGACGTCTTTGGCCGACAGCTGGATGTTTTGAAAGGTGACGCCGGCGGGCCCCGGCACCGGAATGCTGAACGAGGCGGCGTTTTGGGTGTGCACGTATGTGTAGGCGGCGTTGACGGCCGGCAGCCTGCCTGCGCCGGCCTGCAGCACGCGAGCGCGCGCCGCCTTCTCGTCCGCCACCGCCGAGCGGTACGAGAGATTGCCGGCCAAAGCCAGTGAGATAGCTTGATCCAGCGAGAGGTTGACGGTGGGTCCGGTTGCTGCGTCGTCGGCGCGCGCCGCCCACATCGTCACCAGAGTCAAGCAAACGGCGCACGCGGCTATTCGGTTGAGCATCAAAGCAAGACTGATCATGCCTGGCGTTACAACGGCTTTGCCGAAGTCGCCTCCGTCGCGGTCATGGCCTGCCAAACGCAAACCGCCGCGTAAACGCGGCGGCTGCCGAGCATTGGGCGAACGACGGCCTAGAGTCTAGCGTTGACGACGGCCGACACGCCGACTCCGTAAACGCGCTTGAAACCCTTGAGGACGTTGAGCTGGTCCACCGGAATCAGAGTCCGTACTTGCCACACGTCGTTATTCCATCCCGCGGAGAACTCGCCGACGGCTTGGGTCCGATCGACGGCGTACGCCGGCCCGCTGACCTGCGCGGCTCCGACGTAGGTAGCCGAACCGATGGTGACGATGGGCACGACTTTGGTCTTGCCTCTGTTGGCGACATGGTTGGTGGCCAGCAGATTATCGATGAAGCCGTTGAGCGGCGTAGCGATCGCGCGCACCGCGAGTATGCCCCCGGCGCCTTCGAGTATCTTATTGAGGAACGGAGTAGCGTTCGCGGCTGCAAACGGCGCCACCGACATGGTGGTCACCAAAAGGCCGGCCGCGAGCATCTTCTTGAGGGTCATCTGAGTATCGCTCCTTTGCAAAATCCACGCCGCGTCTTTGGCGTCTAGCGCGCGGCTCTTGAACCTGCTCGTTATGAGAACGATTGCGGGCGCCGGCTGGTTCCACGCATCGTCGCTGCGAGGCTTTGACCCGCAGCGCTGAGAACCGTCGCCCGCTGTGTACGACAATGTTTGGCGATTCATCGAGGCTTTGCGCAAGGACCGCGACATCGTGGAGATCGACGTACCGGTAGATCGGCATCTGGAGATCAGCGCCATCGCGGACCGCTGCATGAAGAGCCCATCCGGCGGCCCGGCGCTGCTCTTCCGCCGCGTCGTCGGATCGCGCTTCCCGGTGCTCATCAACGCTTTCGGCAGCGAGCGCCGGATGTGCCGCGCGCTGGGCGTGCGACGCCTGGACGATCTGGGGGACAAGATCCGCAATCTGCTCGCGTTGGCAGCGCCGGGCTCCTTTGCATCCAAACTGACGGGGCTGCGCTCTCTGGCAGATCTGCGCGGTCTGATCCCTAGGACCGTTTCGCAAGCTCCCTGCCAGGATATCGGCGTCCAAGCACAAGACGTCGATCTTGGCGAGCTGCCCGTCCTGAGGTGCTGGCCTAAAGACGGCGGTCCGTTCATCACCTTGCCGCTGGTGTTCACGAAGCGGCGCGAAGGCGGCGCTCAAAACGTCGGCGTGTATCGGATGCAAGTCTACGATGCCCGTACGACTGGCATGCACTGGCAGCGGCACAAGCACGGCCGCGACCACCAGCGAAGCCTCGGCGCTAGCGCTCGGATGCCCGTCGCGGTCGCCATCGGAGCCGATCCGGTCGTCACCTATGCGGCGACTGCTCCGCTTCCCGCGGGCATGGATGAGATGATGCTCGCCGGTTTTCTGCGCGGCCGCAGCGTGCCGATGGTCAGATGCAAGACCGTCGATCTGAAGGTTCCGGCCGAGGCAGAATTCATTTTAGAAGGCTACGTGGACAACGCGGAACTGCGCCCGGAAGGGCCCTTCGGAGATCACACCGGCGTGTACACTCCGACCGAAGACTATCCCGTCTTCCACGTCACTCACATGACTCGCCGTCGGTCCCCGGTCTACGTCACGACGATCGTGGGAAAGCCGCCGATGGAAGATCGCTGGCTCGGCAAGGCGACGGAGCGCCTCTTCCTTCCCCTGCTGCAGCAGACGGTCCCCGAAGTCGTCGACTACAACCTTCCGGTCGAGGGTGGATTTCATAATCTGGCGATCGTCGCGATCCGCAAGCGCTACCCCGGGCAAGCTAAAAAGGTGATGTACGCGTTGTGGGGCTTGGGACACATGCTGATGCTGACGCGCAACATCATCGTCGTCGACGAGGGCGTCGACGTACAAAACGTCAGTGAAGTCGCTTGGATAACGCTGAACAACGTCGATGCCGGCCGCGATTTCGTGTTCGCGCCCGGGCCGGTCGACGCGCTCGACCATGCCGCGCCGTTGCACAGCTTGGGGACTAAGCTGGGCATCGACGCCACGCGCAAGGGCATCGACGAAGGTTACGAGCGCCCCTGGCCGGAGGAGATAGCGATGTCGGCCGACATCGAGGCCCTGGTCCGCCGCCGCTGGTCCGAATATGGATTGGCTCGCACGCTCCACCGGGGATGAACAAGTTACGGTCCTTCGTCGGAGATCTGAGACTGGAACACACGCTGTTCGCGTTGCCGTTTGCATATACCGGAGCCCTGCTCGCTCAACGCGGCTGGCCGACCGCACACAACTTGGTTTGGATCACGGTCGCGGTCATCGGCGGCCGTACGGCCGCGATGGCTGCAAACCGCCTGCTCGACGCGAAGATGGACGCCAAGAATCCCCGGACCGCGCGCCGCGCGGTCGCATCCGGAGCATTGTCGCCGGCGACGATGGTCTGGGCGGCCGGCGCCGGAATCGTCGTCTTGGCTCTCGCTGCTTTAGCGCTCAACCCGATATGCTTTGCGCTGCTGCCTATCGCGGCGCTGGCGTTGCTGGTCTACCCGCTCGTGAAGCGCTGGACTTGGGCCGTTCACTTCGTGCTCGGCGGCGTAGATGGGCTCGCACCGCTGGGGGCATGGCTTGCGATCACGGGACGCTTCGAAGCCGCAGCCGTGGGTCTGTTCGCAGCGACTGCTTTGTGGGTGGCGGGCTTTGACATCTTATACGCGCTGATGGATCGCGACTTCGACATCGGCGCAGGAGTGCGGTCGGTTCCGGTGCGATTTGGCCAGCGAAGCAGCCTTTGGAGCGCGCTTGGACTCCATCTCGTGATGATCGCATTGCTCGCTTGGGTTGGGCTCGCCGTTGGCGCGCATGGCCCGTACTGGGCCGGCATCGCCGCCGCGTTGCTGCTGTGGCTATACGAAGCCGTCCTCGTGCGCCGGCAGACGGATATGTTAGCGCTGAATGCGGCCGTGTTCCGAGCCAATATGGGGTTCTCGGTCTTTTTTATGGCGACGACCGCCGCGTCGTGGCGCTGAGGAACCCGCTAGGTGGCTTCCGTGATGAAGGGAAAGAGGAAGCCATGATGATCCACACCAGACGATTGCGCCTTGCGCTGATCGCCGCAGCCGCAGCGTCGACGGGGTTGCTGAGCGCGCCGCGCAGCGCTTGCGCCGACTTCCCGCCCTATGCCAAGATCATAACGATCGCGGTCGTCGCCCCTCTTTCCGGGCCGCAGCGCCAGGCAGGTTTGGACCTTTCGGCGGGCGTGCAGCAGGCGGTTGACGACGCCAACACCGCCCGCGGCATAGCGGACTTCGGCTGGACGATGCGTTCGTTCGACGACCAAGGCGACCCCGGCGTCGCGCAGCAGCAAGCTCAGTTTGCGATGGTCGACGATTCGACATCATTCGTGATCGGCCACCTGGGCGCGGATGAGACGGGGCTCGCCTTGCCGACCTATCACGAGCAGAACATGCCGGTGATCATCCCGACTCTTTCGCTCGCGGCGCTCACGCAGCGCGGTTACGACGACGTCTTCCGGCTATGTCCGACGGACGTAACCGAGGGCGAGCAGGACGGTCGTTACGCCGATCGAGCGCTCAAGGCTAAGAGAGTCGCCGTCGTCTACCAAGAGAACAACTATGGCGCGGATGCGGGTCAGGGGTTCATGAATTACGCCGGTGCCGGCAAGACGATGACCGCCAAAGACTTCAGCATCGACAACGACCTAAAACAAATCAAATCGCTCGTCGACCGCGTGCACTCTTACAAGCCCGATCTGCTCTACGTCAGCGGTACCGGCTCGGACATGGCCAAGGTCATTGAGGCGATGCGCACGGCCGGGGTCCAAGCCCCACTGCTGGCAACGCAATCGTTTTTCGACCAAGCGACGGTGAAGAGCTTGGCGCACGACGCGGATGGCATGACCGTCAGTGCCTGCATGCCGCCGGTAGACCGGCTGCCGCAGGCGCAGTCGTTGATCCGCCGCTACCAAAGCGCGCACGGTACCTTGACGCCGTTCGCTGTCTTCGGCTACGTCGCGGCGCAGGTCGCGATCGCCGCGGCTCGCCAAGCGCGCTCGGGCGACCGGCGGACGCTCGATCGTCAACTATCGATCGGAAGTTTTCCCACGATCCTAGGCACCTGGTCGTTTTCACGTAACGGCGACCCGGCCCAGCCCAACGTCTACCTGTACCGTTACTCCGCCGGCAATTTCAAATACGTCGATTCAGCTTATCCCTCGGCAGTGCCGGCGCGTTAGCGGCGCCCCGGCCGCGTCGCGCAACCCGGCTTTAGGCGCCGCGGTAGTAACGGCAAAGCGCCTCGACCAATGCCTCGGACGTCGATGGATCCGCCACGACCTCAACCGGCAGCGCGTAATGCATCGCTTCCCTGAAAGTGACCGGGCCGACGCAAGCGACTAGCTTGCCGCGCAAATCGGCGGACCGACCGCCCCGCTTTAGCCCCCGGACTAGCGATCGGACCGCGCTGGCGGAAGCAAGCGTCACGACGTCGGCTTGTGCAAGGTGCACCAGTAGATCGCCAGGCGGCTCTTCGATCGTCGTGTAGGCGGCTACACGGGTTACGTTCAAGCCCGCGCTTTGTAGCATCGAGCTCAGCGCCGGCCGCGCGGCTTGCGCCGCAACGACGAGCACCCGAGCGCCCGCCGACGCCTTGGCGATCAGCGACTGCGCGAGCCCTTCGGCGCTGAACGCCGACGCGACCACGTCGGCGCCGCGGTGCAACCATACCGCGATCGCCCGCGCCGTCGCCGAGCCGACCGCGGCGATCTGCGGCTCGGATGCAAGCGTGGCCTGACACCGGAGCGCGAATGCTTGAACGCCGTTGACGCTCGTGAACGCTATCCAGTCGAAGGAGCCCGCATCGGCCAGCGCGCGCTGCAAGGACGATTCGTCGGGCGGCGGGCCGATGCGGATAAGCGGCACCACATCGACTTGTGCACCGCGCGCTTGCAGCAGGTGGACCAAGTCGTCGGCCGTCTGGGCACTACGGGTGACCATGATCCGGAGGCCGCCAAGCGGCAGCCCTTGAGATGAGCTAGCGACGCGCCCGCAGCTCGGCCGGCGCGCGCAGTTTTCCCCCGAGCTGCCGATGGACTTGTTCTTCCAATCCCGCCAGGTCGAAAAGCCGCTCTAGAGTGCGGTATTCCGGCGTAGTTTCGGCGCCGTCGGCCGCCGTCTCGCGCAACCGCGTGACCGGAGCGTGAAGCAATTTGTTGATGATCGCGACGCTTGCGGCGACGATGCTGTGACGCTCGCGTTCGCTCAGGTCGGGCAGCTTGACCAAGAGCTTGGCCATCTCGGCCGACCGGATGTCTTCGGCCTTGCGCCGCAGCGAAGCGATGAGCGGCACGGCCGCGCGCGACTGATACCAGCGCATGAAGTCACGCACGCCGGCCGCGATGATCGACTCGACCGCGGGAATCGCGGCTTTGCGGACCTCCAAATTGTCGTGGATGACCTGGTTCAGATCGTCAAGCTCGTAGCGGCGCACGCGCGGGATGGCCGCAACCCCCGGATCGACGTCGCCCGGCACGGCCATATCGACGATTAGCAGCGGGCGCCGAAACCGACCCTTGCGCGCGCTTTTCAGCTGCGCGGCGCTCAACAGGTAGAATTGCGAACCGGTCGCGCTGATGAGCAGGTCGGCCCCGTGCAGCGCGTCGAGCAGCGATTGCGCGCCTAACGCCCGTCCACCGATTTCTGCCGCCAACCGCTGGGCGCGGGCCGCCGAACGATTGACGATCGTGATCCGCGCTGCGCCGCGCGCGGCTAAGTGCCTGGCAACCGAAGCGCCGATCTTGCCCGCACCGACGACGACCGCATCCGCCGATTTCAGATCGCAGTTGCGAGCGGCGAGCTCGACGGCGGCCGAGCCAAAAGAAACGACGTCGCGGCCGATGGCGGTCTCGGTACGCGCCCGCTTTCCGGTATGGACGGCGGCGTTGAACAGCCGGTTGAGCTGCGGCCCGACGCTGTCGGCCCGGCTGGCCGCCTCATGAGCCGCCCGCACCTGACCGATGATCTCGGCCTCGCCCAGCAACATGGAATCCAGCCCGCTTGCCACCCTAAACAATTGCTCGACGGCTTGCGCGCCGAGCAACGTGTAGAGGTATTTATCGAAGTCGTCGACCCGCATGTTGCGGTAGGTCGTCAAAAAGTCGCGCAACTGGGCGACGCCCACCTCGAAGTCGACGACGTCCGCGTAGATCTCGAGCCGGTTACACGTCGACACGATCGCGGCTTCGCGCACCGCTTCGTAGTCGCGCAGGGCGCTAAGCGCCTCGGTCACCCGGTCGAGGGAGAAGGCGTGCCGGTTGCGCACCTCCGCCGGTGCGGTCCGATGACTCAAGCCCAGTAAAACGATAGGCACGCGGTTTAGCTACCCGGTCTTTCCTCGCAACGCATGGCGAGACGGGCGCCTTTTCACCAGTAGCTATTCGTTCCCTCGCCGCAACGGACGAAAACCTACGACATTACCTGCTCTTAGGGGCGAGGTTATGCGTCAAAATCGACAGTTCCGCCGCTAAATCGATGCTGCGCACGGCGACTGCCGCAGGCAGTTTCAAGCTGGTCGGAGCGAAGTTGAGCAATGCCTTAACCCCGCAGCGGGCCAAAAGCTCGGCTACGGACTGCGCGGCGGTCGCCGGCACCGTTATGATGCCGATCCCGCAACCCAGTTGCGGCAGCACGTTCTCCATATCGACGACATGATGGATGGACTGACCGCCCCAACGAGTGCCGACGATCGACGGTTCTTGGTCGAAGATCGCCGCGATGCGGAACTTGGCCTCACGCAATTCCAGAAAGCTCGCGAGGGCGTGGCCGAGGAACCCGAAGCCGACGATGGCGATGCGCCAGTCCCGGTCGAGCCCCAGCACCCCGGCCAGTTTCTTGACGAGCAGCCGCACATCGTATCCCTGCCCGCGGCGGCCGAAATTTCCCACATAAGAGAGATCCTTGCGTACCTGGGCGGGCGATATGCCCCGGCCGACGCGCCCGGCAAGGTCCAGCGACGTAAGCATCGCCACCCCTTCGCCATGCGCGTCTTCGAGCGACCTGTGATAAAGGAACAGGCGCGGTAAGCTAATGAGGAGGATGCGGTCGCGCGCGCGCGCGGGCGTAAGGCGGCGCCCACGGCCGCCGGGGGCGGCTTTGCCGGTCTGCTTCGCCGTCACGCCCCTGCAGTAGCGCCCGCGCCGACCATGACGCGCGCCGCCTGCTCCGCCGCTGCGATGGTCGCATCCACGTCGGCCTTGCTGTGCGCCGAGCATGCGAAAGCCGCTTCGAATTGGGATGGCGCGAGATAGACGCCGCGATCGGACATCGCGTTGAAGAAGGCGGCGAACGCGACCGTATCCGATTCCTTGGCCGTCGAAAGATCGACGACGGGTCCGCGGTTGAAAAAAATCCCCCACATCGAACCTTCACGATCGATGCTGATGGGGATAGAGCTCTCTTCGAAGACCGCGTGCAGCCCGTCGACTAAAGCGGCAGCCGCATTGGCCCCGCGTTCGAACTCTTGTGGGTCGCCTAACGCGCGCAATTGTGCCGCGCCCGCGGCCATCGCTAGCGGATTACCCGAAAGCGTTCCCGCCTGATACACGTCGCCGGCCGGCGCCAGCCGCTGCATCACGTCACGACGACCTCCCAGGGCCCCGACCGGCAGGCCGCCTCCGATGACCTTGCCCAAACACGTGAGGTCCGGTACGATGCCGTACAGCGATTGGGCCCCGCCGAAGGCCACTCGAAAGCCGGTCATCACTTCGTCGAAGATCAAAAGCGCGCCGATGCGCTCGGTCAGCGATCTCAGAGCTCGCAAATAGGCGGCCCGGCCGCGAACCAAGCCCATGTTGCCGGCGATGGGTTCCACGATCACGCAGGCGATATCATCGCCGAAGCGGTCGCACAGCTGGGCGATCGCCGCCTCGTCGTTGTATGGGACCACCAGCGTATCAGCCGCGGTAGCCGGCGTAACTCCCGGCGAGTCAGGCACCCCCAGCGTCAGCGCTCCCGAACCGGCAGCGACCAGCAGTGAGTCCGCGTGACCGTGATAGCAGCCCGCGCACTTGACGATCTTCGATCTTCCGCTGAACGCCCGTGCCAGCCGCAGAGCGCTCAAGCACGCTTCGGTGCCGGAATTGACGAAACGCACTTGTTCGATGGAAGGCATTGCTTCGACGATAAGGTTGGCGAGCTCGGTCTCGGCCGTCGTGGGCGCGCCGAAAGACGTACCGTTGCGGGCGGCTCGTTCGATGGCCGCCACGATGTCAGGGTGCGCGTGGCCCAAAGCCAGCGCTCCCCACGACAGCACGTAGTCGACGTACTCCGCGCCGTCGACGTCGTAGATTTTCGAGCCTTCGCCGCGCGCGATGAAGCGCGGCGAACCGCCGACCGCACGGAAGGCGCGCACGGGTGAGTTCACCCCTCCCGGCATGACGGCGCATGCGGCCTCGAATAGCTCGATAGATCTCGAAGCTGGACGCATCAAGCGCGCGTGGCCATTTTCGCCGCTGCGCTGCGGGCGAAATAGGTGACGATACAATCCGCCCCCGCTCGCTTGCAGCCGACCAGCATCTCATCGACCGCGCGTTGCTCGTCGACCCAGCCGCGCGCGGCCGCCGCCTTGATCATCGAGTACTCGCCGCTCACGTTGTAGACCGCGACGGGAACTTGGACGGCGCAGCTGACGCGATAGACGATGTCCAGATAAGAAAGAGCGGGTTTGATCATGACGATGTCGGCGCCCTGGGCGACGTCGAGCGCCGCTTCCTTGAGAGCCTCGCGGGCGTTAGGAGGATCCATCTGATGGCTGCGGCGGTCGCCGGACTCGGGCTTAGAATCTGCCGCTTCGCGAAACGGCCCGTAAAAAGCGGACGCATATTTCACGGCGTATGAGAGGACCGCGGTCCCAGTGAATCCCTCGGCGTCCAAGGCATGGCGGATCGCGCCGACCCTGCCATCCATCATGTCGGACGGAGCAATCACGTCCGCACCGCTGCGCGCGTACGATAGCGCCCCGCGCACCAACAGCTCGACCGTGCGATCGTTGTGGATGCTGCCGTCGGGCGAAAGGATGCCGCAGTGGCCGTGTGAGGTGTATTCGCAAGCGCATAAGTCGACGATGACGAGCAGCTCGGGCAGCGCGTGTTTGAGCGCGGACACGGCCCGCTGAACCGGACCGTCCGGGTCGCACAGCGATGTCGCCAGCGCGTCCTTGCGGTCGGGTATGCCGAACAGCAAGACGGCGGGAATGCCTAAGGCGGCGGCGGCACGCGCGTCCTCGACCAGCCGGTCGACCGATTGGCGATAGACGCCGGGCATCGACGAGATCTCGGACCGAACCCCGGACCCCGGCACGACGAACAAGGGCTCGATCAGATCATCGACCGTCAGCGTGTGCTCTGCGACGAGCCGACGCATAACGGCACTGCCGCGCAGCCGGCGCGGACGAATGACCGGCACGCCCCATGCGCTTTGGGCGATGCCGGACTGCGTCATGCCGTCGCCCCGCCGACCTTGAATTGCGCGATCAACGCGGCCGCCCCCGACGCCAGCATCTCCGACGCGACGGCTTCCGCCCGAACGGATAACTGCGTTGCGTCGCTTTGAGAGGCGCAGCACCGGCGGCACACCGCTGCGCGCCCGTCCGGCGAGCCGGCGAAAGCATCGAGCGTCCATCCGCCGGCGTCGACGCGGACGTAGCAGCCCACCGGCACAGCGCAACCCCCGCCCATGCGCCGCAAAAAGGCGCGCTCGGCGGCCACGGCTTGCGCGGTCGCGCTGTCGTTCAGCGGCTTAAGCGCCCGCAGCGCCCGCACATCGCCCCGGCGGCACTGAGCGAACAGCGCGCCCTGACCCACGGCCGGCACCATCTCGGCAACCGGCAGGACTGAGCCACCGCCGACGGTGCTCAACAGCCCGGTACGCTCCAAGCCCGCGTAGGCGAGCACGGCGCAGTCGTAGCTGCCCTCTAGCACCTTGCGCACTCGCGTGTGGACGTTGCCGCGCAGATCCTCGATGCGCAGGTCGGGGCGCTGGGCGCCCAACTGAGAACGACGGCGCAGCGAACTCGTGCCTACGACGGCGCGCAGCGGCAATCCGGCGATGCTCGGATACGCGTTTCCGGCTGATACAAGCACGTCTCGCGGGTCGCCGCGTTCGAGCACGGCGCCCGCGTTCAAGCGCGGGTCGATGTCCGTCGGCAAATCCTTTAGGGAGTGCACGGCCACATCGGCTCGTTCGTCGAGCAGAGCGCGCTCCAGCTCCTTGACGAACACGCCGTCGCCGCCGATCTGCGTCAAGCTCTTGTCCAAAGCTTTATCGCCGCGCGTCGTTATTCCGATGATCTGACAGCGCTCGGCGGATGCGGCCTCGATGCGCTCGACGACCATCGCAGCCTGCACCATGGCTAAAGCGCTAGTGCGGGTGACGATGCGTAAAAGCTGCATGCGAATCGGTCGCTTTCAAGCCGGCATATTTTCGGTCCTTTAGATTTGTGCGCGCGGAGCGGGAGGCGTCGCCGCGTTGCTGACCCAAGTTGCGGCACGTGCTTTCCCACGATCTACGGGCGAACGCCGCTCGGCTCGCGCTTGCGCGCGCAGGTGTTTTATTTCTGACGGCATGCTTGTATTTCGTACGCTTGGGAGCGGGCAGTCTGTGGGACAACAGCGAGCCGACCTACGGCGAGATCGTCAAGGAGCTTGACCGCACGGGTGACTGGCTGACGCTGCACCTGAACTTTACGCCGTGGTTCGTGCATCCGCCGTTGTGGTTTTGGACTGCGGCCGGCGCAGTGCGCTTCTTCGGCCTCGATGAATTTAGCCTGCGGCTGCCCAGCGCGGTGTTCGGCGTCTTGTGCGTCTGGGCGGTCTATTACGCCGCCCGCAGGCTGTACGGAGAAATCGCCGGATTGTCTGCTGCGCTGGCGTTGGGAACCGGACTTGAGTTTATCGTCCTCGCCAGGCTCTCGATCTTGGACACGATGCTCGTGTTCTTCACCACCGTGGCTTTTTTCGGCGTTTACTTCGGCGCGCGCGATGGCGACCTGCCGGCTTTTTGGACCGCCGTCGTCGCGGCTGCGCTTGGAACGCTGACTAAAGGTCCCGTGGCAGTTGTGCTTCCCGCCCTGGTGCTGATCGCCTACGCAGGTTGGGCCAGCGACTGGAGACGCTTGGGGCGGCTGCCGTGGGCTTTTGCCGCATTGGTTTACTGCCTGCTCGCCGGCTCATGGTTTGGGGCGGAGGCCTTGGTCTGGGGACCTCACTTCGTGAGCGATTACTTCGGGCTTTCTAACGTGGGACGTTTCTTGACCCCGTTTGAGAATCAGCCGGGGCCGGTTTACTATTACGTCCCGATCGTAGTTTTGGGTTTCTTCCCTTATATCGCTTTCGTGCCCAAAGCGATCAGCATAGCGTGGCGGCGGCGCGGAGCCGACGAAAAGTTCCTGCTGTGCTGCACCGTCGTACCGTTTTTGTTTTTTTCTGCCGCCGCGACAAAACTGCCCAACTATGCGGCGCTCTTTTTCCCGCCGCTGGCCGTGTTGGTCGGCGCCATGCTAGGTCGGGCGATCGAGTCCAACGATCTGCGTTCGCTGCGCGGAGCGTTAATCGTGTTGCCCGCATCGTTGCTGCTGCTCAGCGTCGGACTCATCATCTACGGCCGGTTGAATTACCTCGGGCCGACGCTCGCGCTGGTGCCGTCCTTAGAGCTGCTTGGCTGGGTAGTCGTCCCGGGCGCGATCGGTACTTTCGTGGTAACGGCCGCTTTGGGCCGGGCCTGGATCGCCCCGGTGGGCTTGAGCGCGATGATGGCCGG
This sequence comes from Vulcanimicrobiota bacterium, assembly GCA_030853635.1. Lineage (GTDB taxonomy): Bacteria > Vulcanimicrobiota > Vulcanimicrobiia > Eremiobacterales > Eremiobacteraceae > Mawsoniella. Next base: position 129,800 of record JALYUR010000004.1, read on the forward strand.
ATTCGTATGCGCCTTGGTTTTTTCGGTTCTGCCGCGCGTCGAGACTTTCAAGCCGATGAAAAGCATGGCGTCCACGGTAATGTCGATGTGGCGGCCGGGCGATCAGGTCGGCATCACGGGCGCGAGCGGCGGTTTCTCGCTGCTTTTTTACACCGGAGGTCACGGCATCACGTTCATCGGCCCGCTCCAGGGCAACGTGCGGCCGCAAGATTTCTTCGCCAGCCGCAGGCGGGTGTTTTGCATCATCGTCCCGCGGGAGTACGACGGTTTGAAAGCGGCGGGGCTGCATCTGTGGGTGCTCAAGCGCGCGCCGAGGATGTGGCTGGTCTCGAACCAGCCGCCTACTTATAAGAGTGCAGTCCGCTGATATAGATGTTGACGCCGAAGTAACAGAATAGGATCGAGAGGAATCCGGCGATGCAGACCCACGCCGCCTTCGGTCCGCGCCAGGCGGGGCGCGTGTGCAGGTGGAGGTAGGCGGCGTACACGGCCCAGGAGGCCAGCGCCGCGTCTTCCTTCGGGTCCCACTGCCAGTAGTTACCCCACGACACGTGCGCCCAGAGCGCTCCTAAAATGATCCCGACCGTCAGCAATAGTTCGCCGATCGCGGTCACGCGATAGGTGATAACGTCGAGCTTTGACGACGCGGGGACGCGCTCGAGCCAGCGCAAGTACGCGGGCCGCCGCAGCGCGGCTTCGGGCGGAACCGCGGCCACCGCGGCCCCGACGGAATGCCCCCCAATCGCCGCAGCGCGTTCTTCGTCGCGCTTCTTGAGCAAGTATATGATGCTGGTGGCAAAGCTGATCAGAAAAGCCGAGTAAGCGCATAGCACCACCGGGACATGGATTAATATCCACGGGCTTTGGAGCGACGGCACGAGCGGCTCGAGCCCTTTGTTCCAGCCGCGCGCGTATGCCAGCAGCGCATCGGCGATTCCCAGCACGAGCGGTCCTGCGAACCATATAGCAAAGCGCACGCCGAAGATCAAAAATAACGCTACGGCCGCAAACGTGACGACCGACAGCGACCCGTACAGGTCGTTCCACGGAACGTGCGCGCTGAAGCGCCACCGCAGGCCCAGGCTGGCGGCCTGACACACCAGCCCCGCGGCGGCCAACCCAAACCCAACCCGGATGGTCAAACGGCCGGCGAAAGCCCAGTATGCGAGAAAAGCGATGGCCGCCAACGCGTAAATGATGACCGCGGCTTGATACCAGGCCATGTAGCCGGCGACGTGAGCGTTCATCAGCGCGGCCGCGTTCGTGTTGTACTGAGAGTACGGGTTTGTTTCAGGCATAAGCTTTCACCGCAGCGGTATCGTGCTCCGACGGCACGTCGAGTGATCTGCGCAGTCCCTTCATCAGCATCGCAAAATCTTCCTCATAGATGGCGTTGCCCTTGGTCGTCGTCGCAGCGACTTCCAACAGAGTTCCGTCTGCCGCGGCCGCGGCCCGCACGTACAGCTTGACCGGCACGAAGAACAAGGCCATGATGAAGCCGGCCACCAAAATCAGCGCTCCCGCGCCGACCCACAATTCGCCGGGATCGTATCGGTACTGCAAACCCGACCAAGGGATCGGCGCCAACGCTTGGACGGTATAACCGTCGCCTACATCGATGCGCCGGCCGATCGTCAGCAGCACGGGCTTGTTCGTCGTAGGAATCTTGTCGTGAAAAATCCAGAGCGCATACTCGTCGACCTTGGGCAGCGGGACGCCTACCGGCAGTTGCGAAGGGTCGGAAGGTCCCAGCATCGTCGCGTACTCGATGGCCCGGCTTGTGCCGGGCAGATCGATCCCGTCGCCGGGCATCATCCTGGCGCTCGGGCTTTCCAAGCGCGCCGGTCTGCCGTTGCGCCGGACGTCCAGCTGTCCGGCGAAGCCGAACGACGCCTGATAGAAATACACCTTTTGGGCCGTCACAAACGGGTGGTTCACGAGGATGCTGGTATGCCGCACCGCCGCAGCATCGCGCACGGCCACGTCCGACTGAAACTTCGCCGCTTGATAGATGATGCCGTTGGGCGTCTGCACCGGAGTGAAGTCGGCCCGGAACCGATTCAGCGTCAAGACCAGATTGGCCGGCTGGACGGCTACGGTCTGGCCGCTGAAGACCTGGAGTTGCCCGCGATAGCCTGCGAACCAGCCGATGAAGACTCCGATCGCGATCGTAGCAAACCCGAGATGCGCTACCAATACCCCATAGCGCGCCCACTTCTGCTTGTCCGCAAAGAGCCACGCAGCGCCATCGACGCTCTGGGAACGCACCGCAAATCCGCTTCTTGCCAGATATTGCGCGGCGGCCGTGGCGGCAGCGGCGGGGTCGCCCGAAACCGGCTCCGCCGCTTTTAGCGCGAAGTGTTTGATCGGCACCGCTCGATCTTTGGGGAAACGCTTTGGAATGACGCGCCTGAACGTACAGACGCTCATGGATGCCAACAGCAGCACGATCAGCGAGATGTACGGAATGGAATGAAAGACGTTGGTCAGATGCAGGCGCAGCACCAGGTTGGCCACGGGCACTGGATATTCTTGATAGTAGCGATCGGGCGGCTGGTTCTGGTCGACCGCCGTCCCGACGATCGTCGCCACCGCCCAGACCAAAAAGACGACGACCGGGAACAGCACGTTGCTGAGAACGTTGAGCAGCTCGTCGACGAACGGCTTCGTCGGGCGGCGACCGGCGGCGATGCTCATGAGTTTTGAGTCGGCCGCGTTCTTGGGGCTTTTCGCGCTATCCTATGCCCGGGTCGGACCGGGCGTGCAGCGGTGCGACTTTCGGCTGCGTCAAGCGCACGACGATGATGCTGATCGCATACAAAGCGATCAAAGGCAGGGCCAAAAGAGCCATAGTCAGCGGGCTGCCGTCTGGCGCAGCGATGCCGGCCACGACGCAAAACAAGACGGTGGCTTGACGCCACTTGCCCAGCAGAAAAGACGCGCTCACCAGACCGACGCTCGCGAGCATCGACAAAATGATGGGCAGCTGAAAGATGACGGCGAAGATGCCGAGCAGGATCGTGATGAAACCGACGGTGGGATCCAATTGATACGTTCCCACCAGTCCCGCATTGGCCGTAAATTTGAGCAAGGCTCGGATGACGTACGGTAAGACCCAAAAGCCGCAAAACGATATGCCCAAAGCTGACATGACAAACGAGCAAAGGCCGTACCATACGATCCGGCTTCGGATGCGCGTGTCGAGTGCGGGCGCCACGAATGCGTAAGCTTCGTAGAGGACGACCGGGAACGCGATGACTAGGCCGACCAAGACCGACAGCTTGAGTTCGACGCGGATGATCTCCGCCGGCGAAAACACGTGCAACGAGACGCCTGGCAAAAAGCGATGTTCGACGAAGCCTAGGATCTTCGGCATTTCCGGGAACGCTATCAGCGATAGGAGCCCGACGGCGGCGATTGCGATGAAGAGGCGATTGCGCAGCTCGCGCAGATGCTCCGTGAAAGTCATCTCCGCCTCGTCGGCCTTGCGGCCTCGCATGACCACCGCGCCCCCGTCTTGATCGGGCGGCGTCAGACTCACAGCCACCTTTTGCTGCGCCTAGCCTGCGACCCCGAGTTACTGGGGGTACTGATCCGATGGGGCGGCCGGATCGGGCGGCGGCGCGGCGGAAGTTGCGACCGGCGTGGCCGTCTGGGCCGCAGCCGCCGGCGGCGAGGGCCGTGGTTCGACGGGCGGCGCGGAATGCAGGCTGCCGTCGAATTCTTTTTTCGCCTGACCCATGGCGCGCGCGAGTTTGGGCAAGCGATCTGCGCCGAACAGCAGCACGACCACCGCACCGATGACCATGATGATCGGAGCGTCGATGATAGCGAAAATAGGAACCATAAGGTTGACATCCTTTCAGAACCGGCCGTAACCCGTTTCAGCGCCGGCCGCGTCGGCCGCCTGCCCGTCTAACGAATTAGTTCGACGAGCGTACCTGCCAGGGCTGCCAACTGCTCGCGCGGTTGGGTGTCCGGCAGAACTCTCAGCGCCGCTTGAGCAGACCGGGCGAAGCCCGACATCGTTTCGACGCTGCGCTGCACCCCGGGGCTGCGGCGGATGCGCTCGATCAGGCTGTCCAGGGCAGAATTTGCAAACCCCGCATCCCGCTCGATTTCGAATGCCGGGCCGAGCAGCGAGAGCAGCTTGGGGTCGCCGTCTTCGATGGCGTAGATCAGCGGCAAGGTCACTTTGCGCTCGCGCAGATCGGAGCCGGCGGGTTTGCCTAACGCCGCTTCGTCGGCCGTCAGGTCCAGCAAATCATCGCGGATCTGAAATGCCATCCCGAACGCCCAGCCGTAAGCGCGCAACGCGCGCACCGCTTTAAGCTCGCGCACCTGGCCCGGGACACAATCGGCCTTGCGCTGCAGCGCGACTATGGCGCCGCATTCGGCGCAAGCTGCGAACAGCTCCGCCGTCTTCTTGCCGATGATTTCGAGATATCGATTCTTGCCGAGGCTCAGGTCGCCGGTCGCACGCAACTGCTTGACCTCGCCGTTGCAGATCTCCGCGAGCATCGCGGCCAGAATCGTCGGCACGGGATTCGCATAACTTTGCGTGACCTTCTTGAACACCCATGAAAAGAGATAGTCGCCGGCGAGCACCGAAAACCGGTTGCCGTACGTCCGGTTGACGGACGCCCGGCCGCGGCGCGTCTGAGCGCCGTCTACGACGTCATCGTGGATCAGGGTTGCGACGTGGATGAGTTCCAAGCACGACGCGATGACGGGATCCGGCTCGGCCTGCGGATCGCAGGCCGGCGCGGCGAGCATAGCGATGCGCGGCCGCAAGCGCTTTCCGCCGGCTTCGAGCATGGAACGCACCGCGCCGGCGATGTGAACGTTTTCCCGTGCTAGTTCTTGGCTGACGAATCGATCGACTATTTCGTCGAACGGCGGATGCGAACGATCGATCATGCCGACACAACCGCGGACATTTTGCGAGGACCGGCGGGGGCGGCTTTGGTGCCGACGTGCAGCGTCGCAACGCCGCCCATGAGCGGCGTGCAGGCAACGTCGGCGAAGCCGTTGGCTTTGAACAGCGCCGCCAGTGCCGCCACGCTTGGGAAGTTGACGAGCGATTGCGGCAAATACCGATATGCAGCCGCATCGCCCCCGATCAGCCGGCCGATGACGGGTACGAGCCCGTAGAAGTAAATGAAGAACAGGCGTCGCCATAGGCGATTGCCAGGGCGGCTCAGCTCGAGGTTGACAAAGCGGCTCCCGGGTCTAAGCACGCGGGCCGTCTCGCGCAGACAGCCTGCGATGTCGACGACATTGCGCATCGAAAAACCCATGGTGGCGCCATCGAAACAGCCGTCGGCGAACGGCAGATGCAGCACGTCCGTTTCCACCAGCCGCATGTTGCGGCTGCCTTTGCGGCGTTGCGCGATCGCCAGCATGGCGCGGCTGAAATCGACGCCGGTGACGCGGCAGCCGGGGATGCGGTCGACGGCCTCGCGCGCGAGCGCGCCCGTTCCGCAGCACAGGTCGAGCAGCTCGGCGCCGCGGCGGACGCGCAGCTGGGCGACCGCCAGGCGCCGCCATAGCGCGTCGATCCCGGCGGTCATGACCGTATTGACCCGGTCGTAGCGACCGGCGATCCGGTCGAACATGTCGCGCACGGGCGCGCCTTTAGTCAACGCTATCGGGCTGGGCGGCGTTGGAGTCTTGGCGGCCGGCCGCCGCGAGCCGATCGGCTAGACGAGGAAAGAGGCGCAGCGCGTTTTGCGACGTTGCTGCGGCGATGGCGTCGTCGGCCTGGCCGCGCAGCTGGGCGAGCCGCCTGCACACGAGCTGGACGTAGGCAGGCTCGTTGCGCCGGCCGCGATGCGGTACCGGCGTCATGTACGGGCAGTCCGTCTCGAGCACCAATCGATCCAGCGGCAGGCGGGCGGCGGCATCCTGAAGCGCTACCGCGCTCTTGAACGTCACCGCGCCTCCGATGCCGAGGTACACGTCAAACTCATCGATGAACGCTTTGCCGACCGCATAAGAACCCGTGAAGCAGTGGATGACGGCGGCGCCGCGGCCCCGGTACTCGGTGCGCAGAAGCTCGCCGAGTTCTTCTTCGGCTTCGCGGCAGTGGATGACGGCCGGCAAGCCGCGGCGCGCCGCAAGTTCGAGCTGGCGCGCGAATAGCTCGCGTTGCACCCCCCGCGGCGCAAAGTTGTAGTGGTAGTCCAAACCGATCTCACCGATCGCTACCACGGCGGGATCGCGGCTTAGCGCCTCGAGCCAGCTCAAGCCCCCCGCCGCCTGCGCTTGGTGCGGGTGCACCCCGACCGCGGGTGCCAGGCCGGAAAACTCAGCGGCCAAATCGATCGCTCGGGCGCTGGTCGCTTCGTCTTGGCCCACGCCGACCACCAGGCCGACATCGGCGGCCTGAGCGCGCCGCATGGCTTCGCTCAGATCGGCTGCGTACTCCGGGCCATCCAAATGCGCGTGCGTGTCGATTATCATCCGGCCGCTACCGGAGCCTCGATGCGCGGAAAAAGGGCAGGCGGCGCCTGGGTTGCTGTTCCGGGCGCCAATCGGCCCCAGCGCAGCTCGTCTTCCCACATGCGGCCAGGCACGCCCGTTTGGCCCAAGCCGCTCCAGATGGCCTGAGCGGTCGCCGGCATGAACGGGTAGACGAACGCCGCTATCCAGCGCAAACCCTCGCACAAGTCGTACAGCGCCGCGTCGAGCAGCTCGCTTTGGCCGTCTTTAGCCAAGACCCACGGCTTGGTATCTTCGATGTACCCGTTGAGCGCACCGACCCGTTCCCAAATGGCGGCCAAGCAGCCGCGAAAATCTAGCGCATCCAGCGCTGCGCGCACCGACGCATGGGCGCTTTCGAAGGCAAGGCCGAGGGCGGCGACGCCGGGCCGATCCGGCACGATCCCCTTATGGTAGCGCTGCAGCATCGCAAGCGTTCGTTGAACCAAGTTTCCCAAGCCGTTGGCCAGGTCCGAGTTGTGACGGCGGATCAGACCTTCGTCGCTGAGCGTGAAGTCAGCCCCGAACGGCGCCTGTGCGAACAGCTGGTAGCGCGTAGAATCGACCGAAAAGCGCTCGATCATGTCGGTCGCCCGGATGACGTTGCCCACGCTCTTGCTCATCTTGCGGCCTTCCATGGTGATCCAGCCGTTGGCGAAGACCAGCCGCGGCAGCGGCAGCTCCAGCGCCATCAAGATCGCCGGCCAGATGATCGTGTGGAAGCGCAAAATCTCTTTGCCGATGAGATGCACATCAGCGGGCCAAAGCGATGCGAAGCGCCGCATGTCGTGCGGATAGCCTGCGGCGGTGATGTAGTTGCATATCGCGTCAAACCAAACGTAGATCGTGCCCCCGCCCCACGGCAGGGGGATTCCCCACTGCACCGCGGTGCGCGAGACGCACAGGTCTTCTAGACCGCCTTCCAGGATCGCCATCATCTCGTTCCAGGCGCTCTGCGGCCGCACCCAATCTGGCTGCGCGCGGAAATGCTCCATCAGCCGGGCCCGGTAGGCAGACATCTTGAAGAACCAGGCGTCTTCGGACACCCACTCCACGGGCCGACCGCATTCCGGGTTCGGGCAGTTCCCGCCGATCAGCTTGGACTGCGGCCAAAAGGTCTCGTCGTTGCGGCAGTACCAGCCCTCGTATTTGCCCGGAGCGATGTCGCCGCGATCCCGCAGCGCGCTGAAGATCCGACCGACCGCCTCTTCGTGGCCCGGATCCGTCGTTCGGATGAACTGGTCGTATCGGATGTCGAGCTCGCGCCATTGCGTCTTCCATCGCCCGACGATCTCGTCGCAAAAGGCTTTGGGCGTCATGCTGGCTGCCGCCGCCACATCGGCGATGCGCTGGCCGTGTTCGTCGGTCCCGGTGAGGAAGTGCGCGCGGCCGTTGCCGGTCACGCGGTGATAGCGCGCGAGGATGTCGGCCGCAATCGTGCTGTACGCGTGGCCGATATGCGGAACGCTGTTCGTGTAATACAGCGGCGTCGTAAGGTAGTACGTATCTTTTTGCATCGACCTGCTTTTTGTCTTTAACGCGTCTTGAGCGTCGGGCCTGCTTTGCGCGCGCCGCGCAGCGCTTGGGCGCTTTCGAGGCCCTGCGCCAACTCGTATAACCTATTGCGCGGCACCCCGCCGACTTTGCGAAAAGCATCGACCGCTTCTTTGACGCTCACGCCGTGCGCCACCAGCACGCCGAGCGCCGCGCTCAGGAGCTGCGGCTCGCGCTCCGCGAGGCGCCGTTTGGGCGCGCCCTCTAGGACGACGACGATCTCGCCGCGCGGTACCAGTCCTAGTTCGCTGCGCACCTCGGCCGCCGTTCCCAGCGCCTGTTGTTCGAACTTCTTGGTGTACTCGCGCAGCACGAACACGCGCCGCTGGCTCAGCGTTGCTTCGATGTCTTCGAGCAATCCGAGCACCCTGGTCGGCGCTTCATACCATGCGACGGCCACCGTCTCAGTTTCCAAAGCGCGCAGATAGTCGCGGCGCGCGCCCGGTTTGCGCGGCGGAAAAGATTCGAACCGGAAGCGGCCGACATCGAACCCAGAGAGCACCAGCGCGCCCGCGAACGCGGTCGCTCCGGGCAGACACTCGACGGCGGCTCCGCGCGCGCGCGCCAGCCGGACCAGCTCCGCTCCGGGATCCGAGATGCCCGGCATGCCGGCGTCGGCGACGGCGGCCACCGACTTCCCGCCGTCGAGCAACATGGCGAGCTCGCGCGCGCGCTTTGCGAGCACTCTGGCATGATAGGAGCGCAGCGGCTTGGCGATTCCGTAGTGGTTCAGCAGCTTGGCCGTGACGCGCGTGTCCTCGGCGAAAATAACATCGCACGAGCGCAGCGCCTCAAGGGTGCGCAGGGTGATGTCGCCGAGGTTGCCGAGCGGCGTAGGACACAGCAACAGGCGAGCGCCGGGCTGAGTCAATGCGCCGCTTTGGCCCCCGGCGGCGGGGCGGCGGAGGCCAGCCGGCGACCGAGCCGGCCGTAGTCCGCGGCGGTGTTTACGTTGGCGAACAGCCAATCGTCGTCGATCGCGATCGTGCGGTGGCGCAGCTGCGCGAGCACGGAACGAACGCCGGGCGAGCCGCCGCCGCGCAGCAGCCGGGCTGCTTGGAGCCGCAACGCGGCAGTCTCGTACAGGGCGGCCAAGGGTTGGAGGATGCCGCCGCATGTCGGGACGACCGCCTCGTCATCGCTTAGGCGCGCGCGCGCCAGATGATCGATCAGCCGCGCGTCCAGCAACGGCGCGTCGCCCGCCGCCGCAAATATCCAACTCGTCGGCAGGTGCGCCAGCGCGCTAAGCAAGCCGCCAAGCGGGCCGCGCCGGCCAAACCGATCGTTGACGACGCGGCAGGGCAAACTGCGCGCTAAGCCGGCGGCCAGCCCATCGTGACAGCAGATTAGCGTCGGCCGTCCGGGCGACAGGTTCTCATAGACGCGCTCGAGCAAGGGCAAGCCGCCCACGTCTAGGCTGAGCTTTGCCGGCAGCCGGCTGGCAAGTCCGCCCGCCAAGATAACGACGCCGATGTCGTCGCTGGATGCGGTCACGGCCGCTCGCGCCTAAGGAATGCTCGTCTTATTCGCGTTTTGCGTCCACGAGGATGAGCGCCCGTTCATCCTTTTGCTCGAACTGAGCGATCACCGACAGCGCCACGCCGATCGGGCTCTCGGGCGCCAAAGCTTCTTCGAGCGAGAAGCCAGTGCGGCTTTTGACTTGATCGTCAATTCCCGAGCGCATCACCGCGGGTAACGCGCGATAACGCGCGGCCATGTCCAGTGCGAACCCTAGTTTCCGCTTGGCAGCCGAGGGGTCCATCGCGATGACCAAGACGCTGAGCCCTTTGGCGTTTCCCTCGGCTCGAAAGACCGCATAGTCGATGCCGTCGCGCTCGATCACCTTCTGGAAGTCGGCGACCTTGGCCCCGGCCACCGCTTGATATCGGAAGCCGGCCGGCGGTTTGGCTTTTTGAGACTGCAGCCAGCGGCTCAGGGCGCCGAACGAGTTCGAACTGGCAGCGATGACCTCGTGGCCCGCATAGGTACCGGCGCTGTCCGCCGTCAACTCCGATTTGCCGGCAGCAGCCGCGCTTACTGTCTGAGAGAAGCTGCGCGCGGCCAGCAGCCTGGTGCCCGCGGGCAACGGAAAGCCCGTCGCGTTAGCTAGCGCGACCGTCGCCGCCGGTCGCGGCCTAGCCGCTTCGGGTGAGCCGCCCGTGTGCGAACAACCGCAGGCCAAGATGGCGACGCCCAGCGCCAGAATGCGTTGTTCTAACCTCATGCCGCTTGAGTTCACGAGGCGCAAGTGTGCCCCTTTGCAAGGTGACGCGCGGGATTGCGCCGGAACACCCTGCCTGTACTACGGGATAGCGGTCATCGGATTTAGGTGAATTTGTGGAAGACGCTTTGGTTCACGTCCGCCCAAGCAGCCAAGTGTCGACGAAGGTCACCCGCGTCGAAGACGGGCGGGCACTCGATCGTCTCGATCGAGTCGCGTCCGAGGAACCGCTCGAGATCCGCATAGTCGAGGCGGGGCGCGCGGCCACTGTCGCGGTGACGATGCGCACTCCGGGAAACGACTTCGAACTGGCCGCCGGCTTCTTGTACGGCGAGGGCGTCATCAAACACGTCGGCGACATCCAAACCATCCGTTATTGCTCCGGCTCGGCGCCCGCCGCAGCCCAGCGTTACAACATCGTCAACGTTACCTTGCGGCCCGGTCTTTCGTTCGCGCCCTCGCCGCTCGAGCGGCACTTCTTCACGTCGAGCGCGTGCGGCGTCTGCGGCAAAGCCGGTCTGGACATGCTGGCGTTGCGCGGCATGTCGCCCCTAGATGATGCTCTGCTCGTCGATGCGGGCGTCATCTGCAGTTTGCCCGAAGCGCTGAGGCGCGACCAAATATTATTCGCTGCGACCGGCGGCCTGCACGCCGCCGCCGCCTTCGATCGCCGGGGCGAGCTGCTCGCCGTACGCGAAGACGTCGGGCGGCATAATGCGGTCGACAAATTGATCGGCTGGGCGGCTCTGAGCGGAAAGCTGCCGCTCAACGACGCGATCTTGATGCTGAGCGGCCGCGCTAGTTTCGAGATCGTTCAAAAAGCGCTAGCGGCTCGCATTCCCGCAGTGTGCGCGGTTTCAGCGCCCAGCAGTCTGGCGGTGTCGCTCGCGCGCAGGTTCGACATGACCTTGATCGGCTTTGTGCGGGGTGCGCGATTCAACATCTATGCCGGCGCTGAGCGCATCGCGCTACAAAACGCCGCTGTGGTGGCAGTCGCCGGCTCCTGAGCATGATTCCATACGCCCAAGCAAGGCTTGTCGCCGAGCATGCCGATCCGGTCGGCACTGAAATCGTCAGTATCGAGCGAGCGCTCAACCGGATCGCGGCTCAAGACGTCCGCTCTGACGATGATATCGTGCCGTTCGCGCGGGCGGCGATGGACGGCTTCGCGATCTCATCGGCCGACACGTTGGGAGCGGATGCCGGCGGCGTACGCTTGCCCGTAGCTGCGACGACTTATGCCGGTGACGATAAGCTGCACCACCGCCCGCGCACAGCTACGGCGATCGCCACCGGCGCGGTGCTTCCCCTAGGTGCGGACGCCGTTGTTGCGATCGAGGACACGCATGCGGCCGGCGAGGCCGTCGTTATTCCATCGGGCGTGCCGGCCGGCTGCCACGTTTTCCCACCGGGCGAAGATGCGCGGCGCGGAGACCACTTAGTCGGTCGAGCCGAGCGCTTAGGGCCCGGGGCGGTAGCGCTGCTCGCCGCCGCCGGCAAATCGTCGATCTCGGTGTTCCGCCGGCCGCGAGTTGCGCTCGTCTGCACGGGCGACGAATTGGTCGCCGTGCACGAACGCCCGCGCTTGGGACAGATCCGCAACAGCAACGCGTCACTCATCGCCGCGAGCGTCTGGGCGCTGGGCGCTGATGTCGTGTCCGTGCAGCGCTGCTGCGACGACCGCAAAGCGCTGGAGAGCGCCATGGCCGCCGCGCTCGGCGAGGCCGATCTGCTGCTGACGACCGGCGGCGCTTCCAACGGCCCACGTGATTTTGTCAAGGACACGCTCGCGGCTTTGGGAGCCCAGTTCGCGTTTGACTCCGTCGCCTTGCGCCCGGGCAAACCGACCGCCATCGGCCGCATCCGGCGCGCTTGGGTCGGCGTTCTGCCCGGCAACCCTGCCGCGGCGTTCGTCGCTTTCACCACCTTGGTCCGGCCGCTGATGGCGCGCCTGAGCGGGCGCATCGCGCGCGATCCCGAAACCGTCTCGGCTCGCTTGCGCGCACCCATGCATGCCAGAGCAGGCCGGCAGCATTTCGTTTTCGCAAAGCTGGGTCACGACCGAAGCGGCTTTTGGGCACAACCTCTGGGCAATCAATGTTCTGCGCTGGTGGCGACGGCCGCGCGGGCCGACTGTCTCATCGCGCTCGAGCCGGACAATCGCGACTTAAGCGGCGGCGAAGCCGTCTGGGTGGAAGTGATCGATTGGCAAGGCGTGGACTTCTCCGCACATCGGCGCCAGGCCGGCTTTGCGCACGCCTCTATATTTGGAGCTGCAAGGGAGACGCACGCATGAAGCAACGGACTTTGGGCCGCCAAGGGCTGCGAGTCTCGGCGCTTGGGCTGGGCTGCATGGGCATGTCGGAATTCTACGGCGAGCGCGACGACGCTGAGTCCATCGCCACCATCCAGCGCGCGATAGAGCGCGGCTGCACGCTGTTGGATACCGCGGACATGTACGGTCCGTTCACCAACGAGCGGCTAGTCGGCCAGGCCGTCGCCGGGCGGCGCGATCAAGTCACGATCGCGACGAAGTTCGGTAACGAGCGCCGGTTGGACGGCTCATGGGTGCGGATCAACGGCCGCCCCGAGTACGTGCGCCGGGCGTGCGACGCTTCGCTCGGGCGGCTGGGCATCGACTGCATCGACTTGTACTATCAGCATCGCGTCGATCCGGCCGTGCCCATCGAGGAAACCGTGGGCGCCATGGGCGAGCTGATCGCCGCGGGCAAGGTGCGTTTTATCGGGCTGAGCGAGGCTGCGCCGGCGACGGTGCGGCGCGCGCACGCGGTCCATCCGATCAGCGCGCTGCAGACCGAATATTCGCTGTTCACCCGCGATGTCGAGGAAGACGTCCTGCCGGCGTGCCGCGAGCTGAGCATCGGTTTTGTCGCGTACAGCCCGCTCGGCCGCGGCTTGCTGACGGGAACCATCGCCTCTACCGACGAGCTAGGCGAGGGTGATTCGCGCCGCGTGCGGTTCCCGCGCTTTGAGGCCGGCAACTTGGCTAAGAACCTCGAGCTGGTCCACCGCGTAAAAGGCGTGGCGGCCACCAAAGGGCTAACGCCGGCCCAAGTGGCGCTGGCGTGGCTGCTGCATCAAGGCGACGACATCGTGCCTATTCCGGGTACAAAGCGGCGCTCGCGTTTGGACGAGAATCTCGCCGCCGCGGACGTCGTGCTGTCGACCAAGGATCTGCAAGAGATCGACGAGGCTGCGCCGCGGGGGGCCGCTGCCGGCGATCGCTACGCCGACATGAGCTCGGTCCACCGCTAAGACTGAGCATGCGCCGTGCTCCTGTCTCCGCAAGGCGGCGCGCCGCATTTATGGTCGCAGCTGTGCCGGCGTTGATGCTGACCTTCGGCGTGCCGCTTGCCAATCGCATCGAACCGCGGGTTTTCGGCTTTCCGTTCTTGCTCGCTTGGATCGTGGCTTGGATCTTGCTCACGCCTGTGTTCCTGTACGCCGTTTACCGGCTTGAAGGACGCCGTTGACGCCGCCGCTGGTCTCCCTTTGCATCGTCGCCGCCATTGTGGTCTTGGCGATAGCTTTGGGGATGTACGGGGCTCGCGGGCGCCTGGTGGATCCGCAAGAGTACATCGTAGGCGGCCGCAGCTTCGGCGCGCTGTTCTTGTGGCTGCTGCTCGCGGGCGAGATCTACACTAGCTTCACTTTCTTGGGCGCAGCGGGCTGGGCTTACGGCAAAGGCGCGCCGGCCTTTTACATCATCTGCTACGGTGCCGTCGCGTACATCGTGTCGTATTTCTTGCTGCCGCCGATTTGGGAGATCGCCAAGCGCCGCCAGCTGCTGACCGGTCCCGACTTCTTCGCTTGGCGTTACTCGAGCCGCGCCCTGGGAGTGCTGACGGCGCTCATCGGCTTCGTCTTCCTGATCCCCTACGTAACCTTGCAACTGACCGGACTGCAGATATTGCTCACGATCGCGGGCTACGGAGCTTTCGATGCCAAGGCAGCCGTTCTGGTCGCCTTTTCTCTGATCGCGCTGTTCGTGTTTGCGGTCGGCCTGCGCGGCACCGCCTGGGCAGCGGTGGTCAAAGATGCGTTGGTTTTGGTCGCCGTGTGCTTCGCCGGCATCGCGTTGCCGGTTCATTTCTTCGGCTCACCAGCGCACGTAATAGCCAAGGTGATGGCGGCAAAGCCAGGCTGGCTGACGCTGTCGGGCTCGACGCCCACGAACGGCACGACGTGGTTCGTGTCGACGGTGATCCTGAGCGCGCTCGGGTTTTTCATGTGGCCCGGATCGATGGCTGCTGCCTATGCCGCACGCGATGCGGACACGCTGCGCCGCAACGCGATCTTCCTGCCGCTGTATCAGCTCATGCTCTTGCTGGTCTACTTCGCCGGCTTTACCGCACTGTTGATCTTGCCCGGCATGAAAGGAGCCGCAGCCGATCGGTCTTTCATGCTCGTCGTGCAGCGCTTTTATCCGCCCTGGGTGTTGGGGTCGGTCGCCGCGGCCGGATGCCTGGCAGCGCTCGTGCCCGCCGCTTCGCAAACGTTGGCCGCGGCCAGCATAATCAGCAAGAACGTGCTCGGAGACTGGCTGGGCCTCGCACTCACGGATCGAGGGCGGCTACGGGCGACGCGCGTGCTGGTGCTCATCACAGCGGCCTGCGCGCTGGCGCTGTGGCTGGGCGCCAAAACCACGCTCGTCGATCTGCTTCTCATCGGCTACAACGGCATCACTCAGTTCTTTCCGGGCGTAGTGCTCGGTCTGGTCTGGCCGCGCGCGAGCGCCTGGGGCGTGGGGGCCGGCATCATCGTCGGGATCGGCATCGTAGCCTGGTCGGCAGCCGCGGCTATGCCGACAATCGCGCAGCTCAATAGCGGCCTGGTCGCACTCGGCGCAAACGCGCTAGTGTGCATAGGCGTCAGCCTCGCCACCCGGCCGCGGGTCGCCGCGGCGCCGGCTGCCCAAACTTAGCGCCAGTCGCCCGGGTGCGTCGCCATACGATCTGCTAGGGCCCTGGCGGAGTTGCCACTCCTCGGGCGGCGCGTGACTGTATAAATTCAAGAGCAACCGGCTTTGACCGCCAGGAATTCGTCTTACGCGCCGGCGCTTGACCGGTAGGTACTCTTCACGCTCCCGGTGTACGGCCTTGTCAGCGGTCCGTGCGGCTCCGATTCAGCTAGAAAGGCCGAATTATGCGCATACAGCCTGCCCTATTAGCTATTTGTCTATCCGCCTGGGTTATCGCCGCCGGCGCATCGTTAACAACGGCAAGCGGCGCGCAGCTGATTTTTGCCGCTAACGCTCGTACCATTACGGCCTATAGGCTGAGCGATACCGGCAACGTCCTGCCGGTGCTAACGATTGGCGGTCCGAGGACGCACTTGGGTTGGGGCGGCCCCACCAACGTCGCGGTCGGACCAGAGGGCGCCGTCTATTCCCTCAACGGCTCTTACGTCAATGTGTATGCCGCCGGCGCATACGGCAACGTCGCGCCCGCTAAAACGATCGCGTGCGGCGGCATGTACGTATCTTTCGGCCTCGCCGTCGACAGCCGCGGCTCTGTATACGTCGCCAGCGCCCCGGATGCGCCGGCCTACGGAATATCGATTTTCGACCGCGAAGACGCTGGCTGCGTTCGGCATAACCGCGTGATAGCCGACCTGGAGCCCGTGCCGCAACATCACGACCGGACGGGATTAGGCGACCCGTTCGCGGTTGCCGTCGACGACGATCAAACGATCTACGCGCTCAACACCGGCATCGACTACGGAAAGCTGAGCATCACGGAATACGGCCGCTACGCGTCGGGCGACGCCCAACCGCTGCGGGTCATCATGGGGCCGAGAACCGAGTTGGCCCAGTATCCGGCCGCGCTCGCGCTCGACTCTCACGAGAACCTGTACGTCACGCAAAACGTCTATAACAGTTGGTACTGCAGCGTCCGCGCGACCATCCTCGAGTTCGCCGGCTCGGCGTTAGGCAACATCGCGCCGATCCGTGAGATCTCCGGTCCCCGCACGTTGTTGCGCCAAGCGTATGGAATCGCGGTCGACCGGTCCGGACGCATTTACGTCTCGGACGGCAACGCGATCAACGTCTACGCGGCCGACGCCCAAGGCGACGCGGCGCCCATCCGCCGGATCAAGGGTCCCAACACGGGCTTAGATCGGACGTTCGGCATCGCGCTCTCCGCGCGGGACTAGCGCGGCCTAGCTAATGGTCCGGCCGAGGCTTAGATTTCAAGTAACGAACAGATTCAAAGCGGCCCAGCGCGGCCGCTGCGTTTTGCAGCACAGCAGCATCGCGTTGCTAGGTGCAGCGGACGATCATATCTTCCCGCTTAACGACTTGGCGCGCGAGTTACATATCGGCTGATCACGTCTGGCCCAACTGGGTTGCATCCAACACTAAGGAGAACGTGTGAAGGTAGTAGTCTTCGGAGCCGCCGGAACCATTGGCTACGCGGTGGTCAGCGAGCTTAAGGGCCGCCACGAAGTCATCGCGGTCGGCAAGACGAGCGGGAACCACCAGGTGGACATGGCGGATCATGCAGCGGTTGAGAACTTCTTCGCTCAGCTCGGGAAAGTCGACGCAGTTGTGAGCGCTGCGGGCGGGGTGCATTTTGGACCACTCGGTTCGATGACGCCCGATCTCATGAACGTAGGGCTGCGCGACAAACTAATGGGCCAAGTCAATCTGGTCTTGGTTGCGCCCGCGTACATAAATTCGGGCGGTTCCATCACACTCATTGCTGGAACGCTGAGTAACGATCCCGTTCGTTATGGTTCAAGCGCCTCGCTTGTCAACGGCGCGATCGAAAGCTTTGGCCGTGCCGCCGCAATCGAATTACCACCAGGCGTTCGCATCAACGTTGTAAGCCCAAGCCTGGTAGAAGAATCGCTCGGCGCCTATGGCACGTTTTTTCCGGGAACCCCCACGGTTCCAGCAAAGCGCGTTGCAATGGCCTTTTTAAAAAGCGTGGAGGGCGCGCAAACCGGCCAAGTATACCGCATCGAGTAGCAGCGACGCGAGTTGGCCCTTACTGAGGCGGCCATGCACTCAGTGTGGCTCTTCGGCGAGACCTACGCCATGCGTCGGTTATTGCGGAATCGCGTGCGCCGTCAGCGCGTCGCGAACTTCGACGCCCATGCCGTCGGTCGAAAGCGAAACGCCGCCGCCGAGATCAGTTCTGTGAACTTGGGCGCCGATGAGGTCAAGCGCCTCGAGTGTCCGAGGGCTGGGGTGGCCGAACACGTTGTGCAGACCGCACGAGATGATTGCGACCTTTGGATGAACGGCCGCCAGGAAAGCCGGTGTGGAAGAATAGGCGCTGCCGTGATGGCCGACTTTTAACACATCCGGGCTTTGCCCGTTTTGAACCTTTCCGGCCATCCTTGACCGGATTGTCGGCGTCTTGACCGTTTTGGTGGTTCGAGTCAGGTCGGGTTCACCTGGAAGCTCTGTTACTTCTGCGTCTTAGTCGGCGGCTCGCTCTCGATGTCTCGTTCATCCTCATCCATCCTCATCTCAAGGTAACATTAATGGCGCAACTAGAAGAGGTGAGGGCGGCCATTCGGCACAGCGCCGGTAGTACCGACCAAGGGGCGAACTTGCATAGCCGCCGTCCCGTGAAACGGCACGGCACAGTGATAGTTTGGAGGCCCTTTGCGCGCTATCACACGGGTCGCGTTGAGGGTATCGCCGAATGGCAACTGAAGCTATGTTACATGGAGGGGCAAGCCTGTGATCGAACCGCAGCCATCTGAAATCCCCGAGCCGGACGCCGAGAAAGCGATCCGGGATTTTATGGAGCAAGCGCGCGCCGCGATCTCCGGCACACCCGCAGGGGCAGCATTGGATGCGTATGCTCGTGTCGAGCCATCAATGCCGAAGACGTTTTACCATAGTACCGTTAAGTTCTCCACGACTAGCAACACCTAGAGTTTGGCCTAAAATCCGTGCCGACGTGGGGCGAAGTCCTTGTAGAACTAAACGCCACGGCGGCCGCGAACCAAGGGCGCCCAGATTTTGACGGTGTGCGGCGAAAATATCTTGGGCAGCTACACAATCTAACCGATCGCGACATCATCACTTACTACGCCGACTGGATACGTGGTTCAAAGCCGAGCACGTCCATCGACCTCGGCGATATGCAAGGGATGATGGAGGTGTTCCACGGCCTCAAGGGACATAAGCTGGATCTCTTTCTGCACAGTCCCGGTGGAAGCGGTGAGGCCGCTCGGACGATTGTTCAGTACTTGCGCACGAAATTCAATGACATTCGTGTTTTTATTCCACTCGCTGCCATGTCGGCAGCTACCATGATTGCACTAGCGGCCGATCGCATCGTAATGGGTAGGCACTCTCAGCTTGGTCCGATTGATCCGCAACTCGTTTGGCCGAAAACGGGACTCTTAGCGCCGATGGGATCAATCAAAGACCAGTTCGAGCGAGCCAAGGCTGAGATAAAACAAGACCCCGATGGCCTTGGAGCGTGGATTCCGATCTTAGAGTCCTACGCCCCCGCGCTTCTCATCGAGTGTGACCGCGCTGACAAACTTTCAAAGGGCCTGGTGAAAGACTGGCTTAAGGCGTACATGTTCAAGCAGCTCTCTGCCAATGATCCCCAAGCTGCCGAGGTTAAGGCGGCCGAAG
>JALYUR010000008.1 GCA_030853635.1 Vulcanimicrobiota bacterium
CAAAGAGCGCCGCCTCTTTTTCGTCGTCGGCGATCGACAACAAGATGCGGCCGCCGGGCGGGGGAAGCGATACCCCCGCGCCGATCAGGCCGCGCATCAAAGCGCCGGCGTAGGTCGTGTCGATACCTAGCGCCTCGCCGGTCGATTTCATCTCGGGCCCGAGCATCGTCTCGACGCGCCGGAGTTTGGCAAAAGAGAAAACGGGGACCTTGACGGCGACGAAATCGGGCCGCTGCCACAGTCCGAGCGCGAGATTCATACCGCTCAGCCGTTCTCCGAGCGCAATGCGGGTCGCCGCAGCGACTAGCGGCGCACCGGTCAGTTTTTCGATTATCGGAACCGTCCGGCTCGCGCGAGGGTTAGCTTCGATGACGTAGAGCTCGCCGTCGAGCACGATGTACTGAACGTTGACGAGCCCGCGTATCCCCAGCCGTGCGCACAGCTTCGTCGTGACGTCGAGGATGCGAGCCTCCATTTGCGTGCTGATGTTCTGAGTGGGATACACGGCCATCGAGTCGCCGGAATGGATGCCGGCGCGCTCCACGTGCTCGAATATCCCTGGAACGACGATGTCGCGGCCGTCGAAAACGGCGTCCACCTCAACTTCCGTGCCGGCCAAGTAGCGGTCGACTAGTAGCGGGGCATCGGCTCTGATCGGCGGCGCGCTTTGAGCGTACGCCGCCAGCTGGGCCTCGTTGTAAACGATCTCCATGCCCCTGCCGCCGAGCACGTATGACGGTCGCACCAGCACGGGGAACCCGATTTCTCTGGCAACCTCACGAGCCTTGCGAAACGAGAGCGCCGTGCGGCCGGGGGGCCTAGCGACTCCCAGTGTTCTCAAGACGGCATCGAACTTCTCGCGATCTTCCGCCAGATCAAGCGCCCGCTGGTCCGTACCCAGCGCTCGGATGCCCCTAGCGTTGAGATCGCGCGCTAAATTGATCGGCGTTTGACCTCCGAACGACAGCAGTGCGCCCTCAGCGCCGGTCGCCCGTACCGCGCTTTCCACTTCGTCGGCACAAGGCGGTTCGAAAATCAGCACGTCGGAGACGTCGAAGTCCGTGCTCACGGTTTCTGGGTTGTTGTTTAGCACGACGGATTTTACTCCCGCTGCGCGCAGCGCGGCAGCGGCGTGCACGCAAGAGTAGTCGAATTCGATGCCCTGTCCGATCCGGATTGGCCCGCTACCGACTACGACTACCGCTTTGCCGGGGTTCTCCGCCGCCACCCGCTCACGCAACTCGTCTCGTTCACCCGGCGCCGCGTAGTAATAAGGCGAGCGCGCCGGAAACTCGGCGGCTGCAGTGTCGACCATCTTGTAGGGCACGACGGTAGTCGCGACGCCTCGGTCGCAAAGCTGAGAAAGCGTCAGTCCGGCTAGCCGCGCGAGCGTCGCGTTCGCGTAGCCTTGTGCGTGAGCCCGCGCCAACATCCCGTCATCGGCCCGATCGCGAACGGCGGTCTCGGTGCTCACGAGCTCTTCGATCTCCCAAAGCCAAAACGCGTCGATGCCGGTAATTTCGCAGACCGCCGGGATGCCGCGCCCGCGCCGCAGACACTCCGCGACGGCGAAAAGCCGCTCGTGAGTCGGCGACCGCATAACGTCGTCGAGCTGGTCATCGCTCCAGCGAGCTTGCGGCCATCCGGTCAGGCAGTCGCGCCCGATGTCGCACCCTCGGATCGCCTTGAGCAAAGCGGCTGAAAAAGTCCGGCCGATAGCCATCACCTCGCCGGTCGACTTCATCTGCGTTCCTAAGCGCGCGTCTCCGAGCGGGAACTTGTCGAACGGCCAGCGTGGTATCTTCACGACGCAATAATCCAGCGCAGGTTCGAACGCAGCCTTGGTCACACCGGTGACGGGGTTGACGAGGTCGCGCAGTTGGTTGCCAAGCGCGACTTTGGTCGCGATCTTGGCGATAGGATAACCGGTTGCCTTACTGGCCAGCGCCGACGAGCGGGAGACTCGGGGATTGACTTCGATGATGCGGTAGTCATCGCCATGCGGATCGAGCGCGAACTGGATGTTGCAGCCGCCCTCGACCTTCAAGTGGCGAATGATGTCGATCGCCGCGGTCCGCAGTCGCTGATAGTCTCGGTCCGATAGCGTTTGCGAAGGCGCGACGACGATCGAGTCGCCCGTGTGGATGCCGACCGGGTCGATGTTCTCCATGTTGCAGACTACGATGCACGTGTCCGCAGCGTCGCGCAGCACCTCGTATTCGATCTCTTTCCAGCCGAGCAGCGAGGTCTCGACGAGCGCTTGATGTATGATGCTGGCAGCCAGGCCTGAGCTGAGCGTCTCGCGCAGCTCCGCAGCATCGCGCGCCATGCCGCCGCCGGTCCCGCCCAGCGTGTACGCCGGCCGGACGATCAGCGGGTAGCCGACGCGCTCCGCGAACTCGAGTCCCGCGCCCACTTCCGTTACGACGCGCGAGTGTGGTACCGGCTGCCCGATCGTTTGCATGGCAGTCTTGAAGGCAAGCCGGTCCTCAGCCAGGCGGATGGTTTGCAACGACGTCCCCAGCAGCCGGACGCCGTAGCGTTCAAGCGTACCTCGCTCGGCCAAGCTGATTGCCAAGTTGAGCCCAGTTTGGCCGCCCAGAGTCGCGAGCATCGAGTCGGGTCGTTCTCGCGCGATGATCGCCTCTACATACGCCGCATCCAGCGGCTCGATGTAAACCGCGTCCGCCATATCGACGTCGGTCATGATCGTCGCCGGGTTTGAGTTGACGAGGACGACGCGGCAGCCTTCTTCGCGCAGAGCCCGACACGCTTGCGCTCCAGCATAGTCGAATTCAGCCGCCTGGCCGATGACTATGGGCCCGGATCCGATAACCAGCACGGACCGGATCTTGTGCGAGAGCATCGGATCGAGCCGTTCGGCGGGTTCCGTCAAGGGCCATTTCGGGCCACTTAGGGCCGGCGCGTCGTTTATGCGTTGACTTCTAGGGTAAGCGCTTGTCATGCGAGTCCTCGGCATCAATGCCGTCTTTCATGATCCGGCGGCTGCGCTAGTGGTTGACGGGCGGATCGTGGCAGCGGCCGAAGAGGAACGATTCAGCCGGCGCAAGCATGGCAAGCCGTGCGTTCCATTTTCCACTTGGGAACTTCCTGAGCAAGCAGCTGCCTGGTGTCTTGAACAAGCCGGCATACGCCCAAGCGACCTCGATGCCGTCGCGTACTCCTACGATCCAGCGCTCGCCGCTGGGTCGAACGGCGACGTCACCGCCGATGAATGGGAGGGTTTGCGGACGCTCTTCGTCGAGCGCGCGCCGTCGTTCTTGGTAAGCGCTCTGCCGGGGCTAGACGCAACGCGCGTGCATTTTGTTCCTCATCACATGGCTCATGCGGCATCGGCATACTTGGCAGGGCCCGCGCCCACGACGAGCGTCATCGTGCTCGATGGGCGCGGAGAGTGCTCATCATATCTGGCCGGCCAAGTGCTTGACGGGCGGTTCTCCCCTTTGGCACGCCAAGGGCTTCCACACTCGCTCGGCTTGCGCTATGAGGAGGTCACGGAGCACCTTGGCTTCCGACGTTCCTCCGACGAGTACAAAGTGATGGCGATGGCAGCTTACGGCAAGCCTCGGTGGCTGAGCGAATTTCGCGCCGCTATGCATGCGACTTCCGATGGCGGCTTCGTGGCGCTGCCTTTAGACCTCGAGCGCTTCGTGCCGCGCAGTGCCCCGGGCGCCCAGTGGCACCAGGAGCACGCCGACCTCGCCGCCAGCATGCAACGTTGCCTGGAAGAGACGCTGCTGGAGATCGCGCGCTGGCTTCACGCACGCACGGGCGATTCGCATCTTGCGATGGCCGGCGGCGTCGCTTTGAACTGCGTAGCTAATTCCCGCCTGGCCGAAGAGGGACCGTTTCGCACGGTATGGATCCAGCCGGCGGCCGGAGATTCGGGGACGGCGCTCGGCGCGGCTCTGTTGGTAGCTTCGAGGTCGGGCGACCGGATCGTCGGTATGCACACGGCAGCTTTGGGCCGCAGTTGGACCGACGATCAGATCGCGAACTGGCTGGAGGTTGCGGCGCTTCCACTCCAACGGGAGGCCGACATCGCCGAGGCGGTGGGCGATATCATAGCGCGCAACGGGGTCGTAGCTTGGTTTCAAGGACGCAGCGAGTATGGACCGCGGGCTTTGGGCCACCGCAGCCTGCTCGCGAATGCATCCTATCCGGACAACCTTTCGCGCTTGAACGACATCAAAGGCCGGGAGCAGTTTCGCCCGGTGGCGCCGATGGTGCTTGCGGAGCGGGCTGCCGATATCTTCGACGGACCGCTTCCAAGCCCGTTCATGCTGTTTACTCAGCGGGTGAAACCCCATTGGGCGGCGCGCATTCCGGCGGCTTTACACGTAGACGGCACAGCGCGCGTCCAGACCGTTGACCGGCGCGATGAGCCGCTCGTCGCCCGGATGCTCCAAGCGGTAGAACGCCGGACCGGCATACCGCTGGTGATCAACACGAGCCTCAACACCGCGGGGCGGCCCATGGTCGATGATCCGCGCGATGCGTTGGAGTGCTTCGGGTCGGCTCCGGTCGACGCTATGGCGCTGGGTTCGTTCTTACTGAGGCGCGAACTGCCGACCGGCCGAAGCGAGCCGGCCAGCGATGGTCGGGGCGCGGCCAACGGCACGCTCGAACACGCGCCGGCTCTTGGGCTGCGCGCTGCGGCGGTTCCGTGAACCTCGCGGATGCGGATTTCGACATAGTCATCCCCACGATCGGCCGGCCATCGCTGTTCGAGTTGCTCGAGTCCCTGGCTCGTGGACCAGGCCCGCTGCCCAGTGCCGTCATCTTGGTCGATGATCGCCGTGACCACAGCCGGCCGTTGCTTTGGCGCACTCTACCGCATCCGCTGGCAGCCCGAGTGCGGGTGTTGAGGGGCGCGGTCACCGGTCCGGCAGCAGCCCGAAACCTCGGATGGCGCGCGGCGCGCGCTGAGTGGATCGCGTTTTTGGATGACGATGTCGTCGTGCAGGCGCACTGGCGCGCCCGCTTGGCAAGCGAGCTTTCTAAGCTCGACTCCGACGTCGGCGGCACCCAAGGCCGCGTCAAGGTTCCGCTGCGCGCCGACCGGCGGCCGACCGACTGGGAGCGCAACATCAAAGGTCTGGAAGAGGCCTGCTGGGCGACTGCGGACATGGCTTATCGGCGGGTCGCGCTCGAGCGAGCGGGCGGCTTCGACGAGCGTTTTCCACGTGCATTCCGCGAAGATGCTGACCTCGCGCTGCGCGTCATGGCAGCTGGCTACAAACTCGTCTGCGGCCGCCGCTGGGTTTTGCATCCGGTGCGGCCTGCGGATCGCTGGGTCAGCATCCGCTTGCAGGCCGGTAACGCTGACGACGCATTGATGCGCGCGCTGCACGGACCGGACTGGTACGCTCGAGTCAACGCTCGGCCCGGACGGCGAGCCCGCCATCTGATCATCGCGGCAGCCGCGCTCTGTGCCTTGACAGCCGCGCTTTGCGGACGCGGTCAGGCCGGCAGAGCGGCGGCGGCGGTTTGGCTTGCCGGAACCGCAGAATTTGCCTGGGCGCGCATCGCCCCGGGTCCGCTGACCCCTGGAGAAATCGCTACCATGCTGGCGACGAGCGCCGTCATCCCGCTGGCCGCCACGTATCATTGGCTTCGCGGACTCGCGGCAGCGCAGCGACTTGGCCGTGGCCGGACGGCACGCGCTACGGCGACGTGATGACGATCGTGCCCAGCCTCAAGGCCTTGCTTTTCGATCGCGACGGGACCCTGATCGTCAACGTGCCTTACAACGGCGACCCGGGCAAAGTGACGCCGGTGCCCGGCGCTAGAGCCGCCGTCGACAAAGCGCGCGCTGCCGGCATTCGCATCGCGGTCGTTTCCAATCAGAGCGGTGTTGCGCGTGGGCTCATAAGCCGCTCTCAAGTCGACGCGGTGAACCGTCGGGTCGACGAACTGCTCGGGCCGATAGACGCTTGGGCCGTGTGCCCCCACGCCCCCGCCGATGATTGCCTCTGCCGCAAGCCTAAGCCCGGGCTGATCACCGACGCGGCGGCCGCGCTGGACCTCGAGCCGGCCGAATGCGCCGTCATCGGCGACGTAGGTTCCGACATGGACGCGGCGCACGCCGCCGGAGCACGCGGGGTTTTGGTTCCCAACGCGGACACGCAGCGCGCGGAGATCGACCGGGCGCCTGAAGTCGCAGCCGACCTCGGCGCAGCTGTCGATCTGCTGCTGGGCACCGGCTCTTGAAGCCGCACGTACTGCTGGCGCGCCAAGACAACAACGGCGATGTCATACTCGCCGGGCCGGCCATTCGCGCGGTGCGCGCCGCGGCGCGGCGGGTCACGCTGCTGTGCGGGCCGCGCGGCCAGCAGGCGGCCCGGCTACTCCCGTGCGTGGATGAGATGGTGGTGCGCGAGTCGGAATGGATCGACGCACAGCCCGGGCGGGTCCAGCCGGGCGAAGTTGCGGCCTTTGTCGCTCAGCTCGCGCGCCTGCAAATCGATCAGGCTTTCATTTTAACCTCGTTTCACCAGAGTCCGCTGCCGCTCGCATTGCTGCTGCGCATGGCCGGCGTTGCGGTCATAGCCGCTAACTGCGATGATTACGCTGGGTCGCTGCTGGACATCAGGCATCGGCCCAGCCACGATATCCACGAAGTCACGCGGTCTTTATCGCTCGTGGCAACGCTCGGGTACGGCATCGCCAAAGACGACGATGACAAGCTGCGTTTACGCCTCGGCGAGCGGCCCTGGCTGCCGCCGTTCGGCGGCGATCGGTACATCGTAATCCATCCCGGCGCGACTGTTTCCGCCCGAGCTTGGTCGCCGCTCCATAACCGGAATCTCGTCGCCGCGCTTTGCCGGCGCGGCGAGCGGGTAGTCGTGACGGGTGGCCCGGGCGAAACGCGGCTCGGCGCGTACGTCTGCGGCGCGCCCCACGACCGCTTGATGGACCTCGCCGGCCGAACCGACTTCGCCGGTTTTGCGCGCGTCGTGGCCTCGGCGTCGGCGGTAGTGTCCGGAAACACCGCCGCGGCGCACGTGGCCGCCGCCGTACAGACGCCGGTCGTTTCGATTTTTCCGCCGACGGTACCAGCGGTCCGCTTCCGACCGTGGGCTGTCCCTCACGTTCTTCTAGGTCGTCAAGACATTGAGTGCGCGGGCTGCCGAGCGCAGGTCTGCCCGGTGCCGGGTCATCCTTGCGTCGACACCGTCGGCGTTAACGAAGTGATCGATGCGCTAGAAACGCTCGTGCCGATTAATGCGGTGGTAGCTTCGTGAAAGTCTTCCTTTGGCACGTCCATGGATCTTGGACGACCGCCTTCGTCCAGGGCCGTCACGAGTATTACTTTCCGGTATTAGCTGACCGAGGTCCTGATGGGCGCGGCCGCGCTCAAACGTGGGACTGGCCGCCCTCGGCCAAGGAGATAACGCCGCAACAAGCCGCCGCGGCCGATGTAGATGTCGTCATTTTGCAAAGGCCGCAAGAGCTTTACGGTCTTGCGGAGCAGTGGCTGGGTGGAAGGCGTCCGGGCTGTGACGTTGCCGCTGTTTATCTCGAGCACAACGCGCCTGAAGGCCGCATATGCGAGATGAAGCATCACGCGGCCGATCGGCCGGATTTGACGATCGTCCACGTGACCCACTTCAACGATTTGTTTTGGGATGCCGGTTCGACCCCGACGCGCGTGATCGAGCACGGGATCATCGATCCCGGTTACCGCTATACCGGGCAGTTGGCGCGCTGCGCGGTAGTGATCAACGAACCGCTCAGGCGCGGCCGAGTTACCGGTACGGATTTGCTCGCGCGGCTGGCAAGCGAAGCCCCGCTCGACCTCTTCGGCATGGGCGCCTCCCAGCTGGGCGGCATCGAAAACCTCATCCAAGCCGACCTGCTCGACGAAGTTCCCAAGCGGCGGGCCTACGTTCACCCCATCCGTTGGACCTCGCTCGGCCTGTCCTTGATAGAGGCGATGCATCTGGGAATGCCGGTGGTCGCGCTCGGCACGACGGAAGTTCCCGAGGCGGTCCCGCCGCAGGCCGGCGTCGTCTCGACCAACCTCCAAACTTTGTCCGCGGCTATCCGCCGCCTGCTGGCAGACCCGGACGAGGCCAAGCATATGGGCCGCGCGGCCCGTGCAGCGGCGCTGGCGCGCTACGGACTCGAGCGATTCCTGCGCGACTGGGACCACGTATTGATGGAGGCGAGCGCGTGAAGGTAGCGATGGTCTCCGAGCATGCCAGCCCCCTAGCGGTCCTGGGCGGCGTGGATGCTGGCGGTCAAAACGTGCACGTCGCAGCGCTCGCGGGCGCGATGGCGCGGCGCGGCATAGCCGTAACCGTCTACACGCGCCGAGACTCTTCCGCTCTGCCGCGCCGCGTTACGATGCCGGGCGGGGTTGTGGTGGAGCACGTCGATGCCGGACCGCCGACCGCGGTCCCCAAAGACCTGATGCTCCCCTACATGGACGATTTCGCCGCCCAACTCGAAGACTCGTGGACGCTGGACAGACCAGACGTCGTTCATTCCCACTTTTGGATGTCCGGTCGGGCGGCGATCGCCGCGGCTGGACCGCTGGGTCTTCCGGTCATCCACACGTTTCATGCGCTGGGCGTCGTCAAACGCCGGCAACAAGGCCCGAGCGACACGAGCCCGCCGGGGCGCCTGCGCGAAGAAGAATCGATATTGCATAGTGCAGACCAGATAGTCGCAACTTGCAGCGACGAAGTTTTCGAGCTGATACGCCTCGGGGCGGACCGCCACCGTATTCGAATCGTGCCCTGCGGCGTTGACCTCGGACTGTTTTGCCCCGACGGTCCGCATGATCCGCGACCGGGCTGCGCCAAGCGGCTGATCATAGTAAGCCGCCTCGTCGAGCGCAAGGGCATCGGCAACGTCATAGAGGTTTTGCCGCACCTGCCGGACACTGAACTCGTGATCGCCGGCGGTCCGGAAGCGTCCAATCTACTCGATGATCCTCAGGCTCGTCGGCTCATCGCATTGGCCCAACGACTGGGCGTAGCGGACCGAACGCATTTCCGCGGCCGCGTCGAGCGTGGAGACGTTCCGTCGCTCATGCGTTCCGCCGATGTCGTAGTGTGCGTGCCGTGGTACGAACCGTTCGGAATCGTGCCGCTCGAGGCCATGGCATGCGGCGTTCCGGTCGTCGCCTCCGCAGTGGGCGGCTTGCTCGACACGATACTCGACGGGACGACCGGCGTCCACGTGCCGCCGCGAGATCCCGGAGCGCTGCAAGCCGCGCTGGCTTCGTTGCTGGCCGATCCGCAGCGCCGAAGCTCTTTGGGAGCGGCCGGGGCGCAGCGCGCTTGTAAACGCTACGGCTGGAATCGAATAGCCTCTGATACGCTGGCTGTTTACGCTTCGATCATCGCCCGGCGCCGAGCGCGGACGTCCCAAGTGGTCCCTTAGCGCCATCAACTTCATGGAACCAGGGAGCGCCGAGCTTAGGGCCGCCACGCATCAGCCGGCGGAAAGCTTAGCGAGCACGTTACAGGTTATCGTGGCGGTAGCCGATTCGCCGCCGTGCGCGACGACCCGCGGCCAATCGACGGTGGACGCTGTAAAGACCGTTCCGCCCGGCCGATGGACTCCAAGCGTCGCGGCGCCATTGCCGTTGATCTCGCCCGAACCATCGCTTACGTCCCATGTTGTGATATCGCCGACGCCTAAGATCTCGAAACTGTCCGGTGTGCCGTCAGTGCCGTCGGCGCGCACCCGACCATCCTTCGCTCGGCGGTCGAAATGTGCGCCGTCGCATTCGTAACCGATCAGTCGTTGCTGCGCTCCGAACGTATCGCCGTCGTTCAACCCGGTGCCGGCGTAGACCCAATGCCTGGAGTTTTGTACTCGAAAGCCGGTCGGCGGACGGCGCCCCCGCCACTTTCCTCCGCCGTTGCGGTAACTCACGCCCGTCATGCCGTTCTCGGGACTCAGCGTGCCGCTAAGGTCATTTCGATGCGAATCCCACTGCCCGCCCCGAGAGATCGTGTGCTCGACCTCATCGACGGCCACTCGAAAATAGCATGTATTAGCGCCGAAGAACGCCACGTTGCCGCCGGCGTCTACGAATCGCTCCGTCCGCTCCCGCATCGCATCGGTCCAGTACTCATCGTGCCCCGCGCTGAGCAGCAGTGGGTAGCGCCGCAGGTCGATCCTACCCGCGTGCAGATCCAGGTCTGTGCAAAAGTCGGCGGCGTAGCCCCGCGACTCCAGCCACGCGACGAACGGCTGGTCCCAGTGAGCGAATGTCTGGCGTGGCGACGTCGAATCGTATGGGTCGGGATTGAACGAGTCCCACGGTAATCCGCCGACGCCGCCGCCGGGGCGCCGCCACGTGACGGCTTGGGCGCTCGAGTACAGACACTGCCCATCGTCGGGCATCGGTGGCGTCAGCACCGCGCGCCTGCCCGCTTCGCGTTGCGCGAAGGCGCTGTCCGCGATGTTGTAGGCATGATACGTGAACAGCGGTAGCTTATACAGCATTCGCGCACTCGGAGCAGCCGCAGGCGTGACGACGAAGAGTGTCCGGTTAGACGCGAACTCCGCAAGTTTTCGCGGGCCCATCTGGTTGGCGGCAGGTTTGTCTTCCTCGAAGCAAGCCGTGTAGGCACCCGAGCGCCAGCAGCTCGGGACCTCGATGTCGTACGGCGGCCAGCACCAGTCGACGTCGGCAGGTCTTGAGGGCGCAAGCTCCCCCGTGAGCCAGTCATCGCAAGCCGAGCAACCCTGCTCCTCCGACGCTCCATGACGATAGAATCGGACCCGGAACTTGCGGGCATCAGTCGATACGCATAACCTGAGCTGCTCACCGGCCATAACGGATGGGCTTTGGGCGTAAGCGCGGATCATGCGTTGGATTCGAGGGACCGCAGATCTGACTCCAGCTCCGGCGGCACCCGGCGGCGCTCGCGCACGACCCAAGGCAAGCCGACCAGCGCGTCGATCAAGGCCTCGAACGTCGTGCGGCTGGTTCCCGCACGGGCGATGAGCCGCGCCGTGCGGCCCAGCGCTCCGCCGACGCGCCGCCGAAGCCATGCTGTCCACAATGCGTTGCGCAATTGTACGGTCGTGCGCCGCGCGTTATTGCGGGCCTGGCCGCTCGGGTGATGGTACGCCACGATCCAATCTATATATGCAAGCTCCCAGCCCGACGCTGCCATGTCGATAGCCAAAAGTTCTTCTTCGCCGCCGATTCCGTAGCGGGAGTGAAATCCGCCGGCCGCCCGAAACGCCGAGCGCCGAACGATCGCACCGGCTGCTAGAAAACCCAAAACCGCAGGCCACTGCGAGCATGCACCGCGACGCAGCGGGCTGCGCGCCATTTCCGCGCATGTTGGGTCTAGTCGGGCTTGCGGTCCGACCAGAACCTGGCCGGTGATCAGGCCAAGGCTGGGATGCGCGTCGAAGATGTTCACCGCCAGGGGCAGCGCCCCGGGCGCCCACCACGAGTCATCGTCGTTGAATGCGACGTACGACGTGTCGGCGCGTTCTGCTCCGTAGTTGCGTGCGACCGCGCCGCGGTTGGCGCCGAGCTTGATGATCTCCGCCCAAGCGAACTGCTCGCGCACCGCCGCTGCAGTACCATCAGTCGAGCCGTTATCGACCACGATCGTCCGCACCCGGGGATACGCCTGCCTTAAACGGCCCAGAGTGAGGAGCAACGATGACTTGCGGTTTCGCGTCGCGATGACTATGGAGATGCGCCGACTGACGTCATCCATTTGGGCTCCGATTCTTGCCGTTTCGCGGCGGCGCCCGCTGGGAACTCAACAGGCAGCGGCTTTGCGCTTTGCCGCGGGAATGATGGACGCATGCCTACTGAGCAGCCGCTACTCGTGCTGTTGCGCCCCTTGGGCCTGGGCGACTTTCTCACGGCGGTGCCAGCCTACCGGGCACTGGCACGCGCTTTCCCAGGTCACCGCCGGGTTCTGGCCGCCCCGATATTCTTGGAGCCGTTGGCCCGCCTCACATCCGATGTAGATGCAGTGGTCGACACCGCTGCGCACGAACCGCTCGGTCCTCAGCTACAACGTGCCGACATCGCGATCGACCTGCACGGAAAGGGTCCGCGCAGCCATCGGGTGCTGCTTGCAGCCAGCCCCAAGCGGATGATCGCATGGCATAACGCGCAAGTACCGCAGTCGCGCGGCATGCCCCGGTGGCGCCAGGACGAGCATGAGGTCAGCCGCTGGTGCCGGCTCTTAAGCCAAAGCGGTGTTTGGGCAGATCCCGGCGAGCTAGACGTGCCGCCGCCGCCTTTAGCGGCGCCTGCCGCCGCTCGCGGAGCGACGCTGATCCACCCGGGCGCCGCCAGTCCGGCGCGCTGCTGGCCCCCGGACCGTTGGGCCGCAGTCGCACGAGCCGAACTGCAAAGCGGACGCCGGGTGGTGTTTACGGGAGACGCAACCGAGAGGGCACGCGCAGAGCTGATCGCCGCCGCGTCCGGGGCGCAGCGCTGCACGGTGCTGGCGGGCCAGACCGATTTGTTGGAGCTGGCCTCGCTCGTTGCAAACGCGGCAACGGTTCTGTGCGCCGACACCGGCGTGGCTCACCTCGCCACCGCGCTGGGCACTCCTTCGATCGTGCTTTTCGGGCCCACCTCGCCGGCACATTGGGGGCCGCCTGCCGATCGGCCGCACCACCGCGTGCTTTGGAGCGGCCGGACCGGCGATCCGCACGGGTTGAGCTGCGACCGCGGGCTACTCGACATAACACCGGCCGACGTGCTCGCGGAACTCACCGCTTTGCGATCGGCCCATCCGGTCGGCGCCGCGCAAACCGCGGTCTAGCGATGGCCCCTGACATCGCCACCGGCGTTAGAGAAGCGCGCGACGAAGACGCGCCGCGCGTACTCGAGATCATCGGCGCGGCGTTCGCGCAATACGAAGGGTGCGTCCTTGAACTAACAGAGGTTCCCGAGCTCTTGCGGCCGGCCAGCTACGTGCGCCCAAGCGGCGGCCGCTTTTGGGTGGCGACACGCCAGGATGACGTCGTTGGTTTCGCCGTGCTCGGCATTTCGGATGAACCTGAAACGGTCGAACTCAAGAAGCTCTATGCTCACCCACGCCTCCACGGCACCGGTGTGGGCCGCGTCCTGCTGACTAGGTTCGAGGCTGAGGCGCGCGCTCTTGGCGCGCGGCGCATTTGCCTATGGACGGACACGCGCTTTTTGAGAGCGCACGGCTTCTACGAGCGCTACGGCTACGTCCGGCTTGGGCAAACGCGCGAACTGCACGACGCGAGCAATTCGGTCGAATACAACTACCAAAAGGTCTTGAGCTGATACGTCCGGTCTTGCTCGCTGCCGTTAACGGCCACCTCCGTCGCCTCGGTCGCCGCGATCGTCTCGATCGCTATGGCGATGATGCTTGCGATGCTTGGCGTGATTATAGAAGGCGCGGGCGCGTCCGTAATCATCGGCATCGGCGACCGTTCGATAGCCCCTGACTGCCTGACCGCAAGGCTGCCCGTAACCGTCGAAGCGGCATGGGCTGCGCCCGTCGTTGCTCGTGTATACGACCTGGCCGTTGGGATAGACGATCCGGCCGTCCGCGTAAACGACGCCGCCGTCACGCGTTCGGCCGACGATCGTGTCGTGAGCCGCTTTCTTATGCTGGTAATTGTTGTACAACACGATTCCCGCGACGACGGCCAGGCCCCCCAGCACTATGTTGCGCGTAGAACGCTGACCGGCAGTCTCGGCGACGACCGGTCGAACCGAACCCAAAGCCATGACGCTGGCCAGCCCGAGAGCTATGACGATGCTGCGGAGCGCGGCCGGACGGTGAAGAACTGATTGCATGAGCGACATCCTCCTGTCGTTAAGGCAACGCACCGCTGCGGTCTGGTGTTTCCGCATCCGGAGGCCGTTGCCCGAGTTCCGTCAAAATTCTCTACCGCATCATATGACTTCAGCCATCATCGATCGCCTCGGCCGGCCGCTGCGGGATCTGCGCATATCGGTCACCGACCGCTGCAACTTCCGTTGCACTTATTGCATGCCTAAGGAGGTGTTCGGCGACGCCTACCGCTTCTTAGATCCGGCCGCCATATTGAACTACGAAGAGATCGCGCGCGTCGCGAGGCTCTTCGCAGCAGCAGGCGTCCAAAAGCTGCGCATAACCGGCGGCGAGCCGCTTGTCCGGGCTCGCATCGAGACGCTCATCGCCCTGCTCCAGCCGATTCGCGGGTTGCACGACCTCGCGCTGACGACTAACGGGGCGTTGCTAGCCTCAAAGGCGCATGCGCTGCGGGCGGCCGGCTTGCGCCGGATCACCGTCAGCCTGGATTCGCTCGATCAGCACGTCTTCGACGCTATGAACGGCGTGGGCTTCCCGGTCGGCCGCGTCCTCGACGGCATCAGGGCGGCCCAAGACGCCGGCTTATCACCCGTCAAGGTCAACGTCGTCGTTAGACGCGGGGTCAATGATCACACGGTGGTCGACATGGCGCGCCACTTTCACGCTTCGGGCGTCATCGTGCGCTTCATCGAGTACATGGACGTCGGTGAAAGCAACGGCTGGAGGCGCGAGCACGTCGTTCCGGGCGCGGAAATCGTGTGCCGAATCGATGCGGAGTTGCCGCTCGAACCGGTCGCGGCGACCTATGGCGGAGAGGTCGCCAAACGCTATCGTTACCGCGACGGCGGGGGTGAGATCGGCATCATCACGTCGGTGAGCCACCCGTTCTGCGGCGACTGCACGCGCGCTCGGCTATCATCAGCGGGCAGGCTCTATACCTGTTTGTTCGGCGCGGTCGGGCTAGATCTACGTTCGCTGATGCGCGCGGGAGCAGACGATGAGCACATCGCCGGTGCCATCCATTCGGCTTGGCGGGCGCGCGAAGATCGCTATTCGGAGCTGCGCTCCGGCGCCCCCGGCATTTCGCCTAAAGTGGAGATGTCGCACATAGGCGGCTGACCGAAATGCGCCGGCGCGCCGTCAGACCTTTAACTCTACCTTGGAAAGCACTCCGCCGGTTCCAACCACGTGGCGGTTGAGCCGCAGCTCCTCCGCGCTAAATCCGAACGCCAACCCGAGCAGCTGAGGCAAATGGAAGATAGGTACGCCGATCGGCTGCTTCATGACGCGGGCGGCGTCCGGCTGCTGCCCGTCAAGATTGAGGTGGCACAGGGGACAAGGCGTGACCAAAAAGTCCGCCCCTTTGTCTTTGGCCTCCATGATGTGCTTGCCGCCCATCTTCAAAGAGACATCCCTGTTAAACGTTAGCATGGGAAACCCGCAGCACTTGCTCTTGCCGTGGTATTCGACTGGCTCCGCGCCCACCAGCGAGATGATCTGCTCAAGGTAAGTCGAGCGCTCAGGTCGTTCTTTAAGTCCCAGATACTCTTCCGGGCGAAGGATGTAGCAGCCGTAGAACGGCGCTACCTTGAGCCCGCTGAGGCGGCGCTTCACGAGCGCGCCGATCTTGTCGAGTCCGATGTCTTCGACCAGCAGCCATAAGAGGTGTTTGACCTTGGTGGTGCCACGATACTCGTAGCCGCTCTCGGCGAGCACGGCATTGGTCTCCGAGAGAAGCTCGGGCTTGTGCGTCAGCTCGTGGTTCACGTGGCTCAGGACGCCTTGACACGTGCTGCAGATGGTCATAAGGTCGGCGTTCTCTCGCTCCGCCATGGCCAATGTCAGACCATTGAGCGAGCGCGCGAGCTTGGGGTTCTGCTCGCTCAGGACGCCTGCGCCGGTGCATGGGGCAGCCGTCAGCTCGTGCAGCTCGATGCCGAGCGCTTGGGCCACCTTTTGAGTCGACACGTAGAGTTCCGGGCAGGCCCCTTTGGAAACGCAGCCTGGCCAAAAAGCCACTTTGGTAGTGGCCTTATCTGGCATGCTTTTCACTTAAACCGTCCTCCCACACGCTTGAAGATGTTCTTGACCCGCTCCAGGCCCGGTATCTTATGATGAATGATGGGCGGGAGCTTCCCCGCCTTTAGCATGTTGATAGCGCTGGGCAGCGTTTTAAGCTGGGCTGCGATGTTGAAAAGTCCCAGTGACTTGGGCAGCAGGGTCAACTCGTTGAGCCGGCCGCTGCCGCGGACAGATTCGGCGAAGGCATCGGCGTGGCGAGTCCCCGGGTTGTCGGTGTATCCGGCGTCAACTGCCATGTGGCGAAGCTTGAGGATCTGGTCGAGCGGCGCAACCCCTTTGGGACAGCGTTGGACGCATTCGAAGCAGTGAGTGCAGTCCCAGATGCCGTCGGCTTCGCTGTACTCCTTGAGCCTTTCTTTGGTGCTCGCGTCGCGCGGGTCGTCTGCGTATCGATAAGCCCGCGCCAGCGCGGCGGGCCCCAGAAAATGCGGGCTGACCGCAAACGATTCGCAATCCATGAGACAAGCGCCGCAGGCGATGCACGCGACCTCTTGGATGAGGTTCTCCATCGATGCGTTTGGCACGCGGTATTCTTCGCCTTGTGGAACGGGCTGCTTGTTCACAAGCCACGGCGAAACTTTGCGCATCTTCTCCCAGAAAGGGTTCATGTCGCATACTAGATCGCGAATGACGGGCATCGAAGGCGGAGACTCGACCGTGGTCACGCCGTCTACCGTGAAGTCCTTGAGCTTGCTCTTACAGGCCAAGTTAGCGTGACCGTTGATCCACATCGCGCACGATCCGCAGATCGCGCTCCGGCACGCGCATCGTACGACCAGCGTCTCGTCTTTGTACTCCCGGATATCGATCAGCGCGTCGAGTACGACCGCGTGCTCGGGCAAGTCGACTTTGAAAGTCTGGTAGATCTTGGTCGGTGTTCCCTCGTACGGCGGCGGATAGGGCGGACCGCTCGCGCCCTGACCGTTCGTCGCCTCCGGATTGTAGCGGCCGACCCGAATCGTCCACTCCATCGCTAGTATTTTCTCTCCTGGGGAGCCCATTGCGTAATGGTTACGGGCGCAAAATCGATTTTCGGCGCGGGCGCCGCGTTGCGGCTGATCACCACGTGCTTGAGCCACTGAGAATCGTCGCGGGCTGGGAAGTCGGTGCGCGACTGAGCGCCGCGGCTTTCCTTGCGCGTCATCGCTCCGTGGACGATCGTCTCGGCGCAATCGATAAGGTAACCCAGTTCGATGACGAACGTCAACGCTTGGTTGAACACGCGACCCTTGTCGCCGACGCTGACCGCATCGTAGCGTTTGCGCAGCTCCTCGATCTTCGCCAGCGCTTCGCTCAGGCCGGCCGCGTCACGATACACGCCTACTTTTTGATCCATCATCATGCCGAGCTCGAGGCGCAGCCGGGCGTGTGTCTCACCGCGATAGGGCCGGTCCAGCAAGCCTTGAATGCGTCGCTGTTCGGCGGCTAAAAACGCATCGGCGCGCTTGTCCTGGTTTTGCGCGGAATCGGCCGGCTTGGCGCCGCGGATCCAGTCCGCGGCATGCGCGCCGGAACGGCGGCCGAACACGAGGGTGTCGAGCAACGAGTTGGCGCCCAACCGATTGCCGCCGTGAACGCTGACGCAAGCGCACTCGCCGGCGGCGTACAGGCCGGACACCGGAGAGGCTCCGTTTGCATCGGTCTTGATGCCGCCCATTATGTAATGCATGCCGGGCCTCACCGGCACGGGGTCGGTGACCATATCGATGCCGACGAAGTCGAGCGCGATCTCGTGGATCTGCGGCAGCTTATGCATGATGGCGTCGCGGCCGAGGTGCCGCAAATCCAAAAACACGCAGCCGTCGACTCCGTTCCCCTCTGCGATCTCCACGCTTTCCGCGCGCGAGACGACGTCGCGAGATGCCAGCTCCATCATGTTTGGCGCGTACTTCTTCATGAACCGGTCACCCGCGGCGTTGAGCAGGTAGGCGCCTTCCCCACGGGCCGCCTCGGTCATCAAAAAGCCGCTGCCCTTGAGCGTCGTCGGATGGTATTGCACCATCTCCATGTCCATGAGCGGCGCGCCGGCGCGATACGCCAAAGCGATTCCGTCACCCGTGCAGATTAGCGCGTTGGTGCTGGGCTCGTAGACGCGCCCGCATCCGCCCGCGGCGATGATCACGGCCTTGGCGCGCAGCAGGTGGAGTTCGCCGCTGAGCATGTCTATGGCGGTCATGCCTCGACAAGCGCCGTCGGCCATGTACAGGGAGCTCGTAAACCACTCTTCGTAGACCTTCACTCGTGCTTTGAGGATCTGGTCGTAAAGCGTGTTGAGCAGCGCCTGGCCGGTAATATCGCCGACGAAGTAAGTGCGCGCCTTAGAAGCTCCGCCGAATGCCCGAGTCCCAAGCTTACCCGCGTCATCGCGAAAGAAGATGACGCCCATGTGCTCGAGCTCGATGATGTCCGCGGGCGCCTCGCTGCACATCACCTCGACCGCATCCTGATCCGCTAGATAATCGCTGCCCTTTATCGTGTCGAAGGCATGCGTCTCCCAAGAGTCGCCCTCGCCGATGGCCGCGTTGATGCCGCCTTGAGCCGCGTTAGAGTGGCTGCGGATCGGGTGAACTTTCGAGACCATGCCGACATTAGCGCCGTGGCGCGCCGCCTCGAGCGCAGCCCGCATCCCGGCAAGGCCAGCACCCATGACCAAGACGTCGTGGTCGAGTATCATCGTCCCTCTGCCGAACCCCGATGTTTCAACGTTTCGAGCCCGTGGTTACATGCGGCCCGGGGTTTACCATTCACCGGCACGGCGGGCGTGTGGCAGAAGTCGCTCAAGTGCGATCAAGCGACGACGTGCGCCTCCCGGAATTGCGCCAGGTACAAAGAGGCATACAAGCCGCTGCGGGCAAGCAGCTCCGCATGGCGCCCCGATTCGACTATGCGTCCGGCGTCGACGACGCAAATAAGGTCCGCGCGTAAAATGGTGGACAGCCGGTGGGCGACGACCAGGCTGGTTCGGCCATGCATCAGCGGAACGAGCGCCTCTTGGATGAGCGCCTCGGAGGTGGAGTCGAGCGAGCTTGTCGCTTCGTCCAGGATCAGGATGCGCGGATCTTTGAGGAGAACGCGCGCGATCGCCAGACGCTGACGCTCGCCGCCGGAAAGCTTGTGACCTCGTTCGCCGACCGTCGTAGCCAAGCCATCGGGCAGGCTGACTATGAGGTCGTAGATATTGGCGGCGCGGGCCGCAGATAAAAGCTGCGCATCGGTCGCCTCGGGCCGGCCGTAGCGAAGATTGTCACCGATCGACGCGTGAAACAAGTAAGTCTCCTGAGTGACGATGCCGATGTTGCGGCGCAAGGAGTCAAGCGTCAGATCTCGCACGTCGAAGCCGTCGACCAGCACGCGGCCGTCCTGAGGGTCGTAAAAGCGCGGCAACAACGCCATGATCGTCGTTTTTCCGGCCCCGCTAGGACCGACGAACGCGACCAGCTGCCCAGGCGAGGCTACGAACGAGACGTCGTCCAACGTCACGCGATCGGCGCCGTAAGAAAATTTGACTCGGTCGAACACGATGCGCCCGCTCGCCGTGCCGAGATCGATCGCGTCGGCTCCGACTGGCGCCTCCGGCTCCATATCCAGGTAGGCGAATATCCGCTCGAAGACGGCCAGCGCGCTGACAAGTTGAACCTGAATCCCTACCAATGCCGAAGCGGGCCCGTACAGCCGGCCGAGGTAGGCGACGAAAGCGACGATGGTGCCGACCTCAAGACCACTGCGGACGGCCAGCATGCCGCCGCCCAGCCAGACGATCGCCGGGCCGATGATCACGAGCGCGCCGACGATAGCGATGAACCAGCGGCCGACGAGAGCTAAGCGAACTTCCAAACCCATCAAGTCGGTTCCGGCGGCGTGAAAACGCTCGGCCTCCTGACGTTCGCGCACGAACGACTTGATGAGCGTGATGCCCGAGAGCGAGAGCGTCTCCTGGATAAGGCTTTCGATGCGATCGCGCTGCTCGCGAGTCAGCTTGCGGACTTTATACATCGCCCGGCCCACCGGAGCGAGCGGTAAGATCATGAATGGAATTACGAGCAGCGACAACGCCGCCAGCCGCCAGTCCAGTATGAAAATCGCGATCACCGTCGTCACGATGATCGCGACGTTCGTCAGGATCGTGACGAGCGTGCCGGTGACGACGTTGTCGATCGCATCGACGTCGCTGGATACGCGGTTCATTATCTCGCCCGTCTTGGTGTGCGTGAAGAACGACAGAGGCATCCGATGCAAGTGACGAACGAGCGCATCGCGCATGTCGCGCATAATAGCCTCGCCGACGTACGCGTTGAGGTAGCCTTGCCAAGCGCCGATCGCCGCCGCCACCAGCGCTGCTCCCATCATGCCTCCCACGTCGACCAGTAGGGCATGGACGTCGCGGAACTTGATGGCCCGGTCGATGATCCACTTCGCGAACAGCGGGGGCAGCTGTCCGAGCGACGCTGTGACGACGATGCATGCGAGCATCCAAGCTTCCTGACGCCAGTACGGCGCGAAGTAGCCCAAGATTCGGCGTAGGTCGATCCGCTGCGGGCGCGGAGCCTTGTCTGGATCGAACGTCCGCGACCACATCATGTGCATAGGAGTGGAGCCGCCAAGCATGAGCTTTGCGTACCGGGCAAGCGGTCCCGATTCCCGCCTGCTCGCCCGGCGTAGATTTCCGCGCCGGCGGGTAACCGCAAGAAACGTCAGGTGCTGCCCGGCCAAACCGCCGGAGAAAGCGAGCGAAGATGAGCGAACGGGTCGACCATTCTCTGACGCCGGAGGACGAGCCTCACCCGATGGACCCTGGGCGGCGCCACGTCCCGGAGGGGTTTCACATCACCGAGGGTGATGCACCGACTGGCGAGGGCTACTATCCGAACGAACCGGGTGAGGAGACCGAGGCCGATCAAAGCATCGAAGATGAGGTCGGAGGCGGGTGAGGCCGGTGTTTGGGATGCCATCGCCGGGGTATGTCTGAGCCATCAACCGCCGGCGGTTTTTAAATCGTCGGCATGTCCGATAAGGAGTTACGTATGTCCGAAGTCGTCAAAGTTATCGAGGTCATGGCCGAATCGCCGCGGAGTTGGGAAGATGCGGCCGCCCAAGCCGTCGAGCGAGCGGCCAAGACGATCCACAACATCCGGTCGGTTTACATCAAAAACTTTGAGGCGAAGGTGGAGGGGAACAAGATAACCCAGTATCGCGTGGACGCTAAGGTATCATTTCTCTTGGACTAAAAGATTCAGGCGTAGGAGATGCGCGCCGTATACTTCAGATGGCGATGACAGCGGGTCGTTCCGACCCGCTCTTCGTTCTCCCAGCCCTCGCACACGTGCCGGCCCGAGACTGTGGCTTTCCTACCCTGGATCGCGTCGGCTATCTGGCCCGTTATATCGTGACCGCCGTCGACGCAGTCTTTATTGCAGCAATCGAATGAGAAATCCGCCGAAAATTGCGGGCCGCGCACGTATTGACTGTTGACGACGCCGTCGCTGAAAGCCTCATTTGACGCAAGCGCGATATCGAAAAATACTTCACTCACGTCGGGAAAAGCCGCATGCATCCGCGACGCGGCTTGATCGCGCTGCCGGCGTCGCCGGCGCCTTTCGTCGATGGGTTGAGACGGTCTTCGAGCCATAGCTACATAGTTCGGTCAACAGGGCGCACGCGCCTGCGCTTAGGACCACAGTGACGATGATGCTAAGTAGCAGGAACCTTCTTGCTTGCGCAAAACGTCGATGCAAGCCACTCGGGAGGTAAACCACTATGCCCGCCTGCGATTTATGTCACACGCCCGAAGACGAGGTCTATGCAATTGACTCCTTCGGCGTTTGCGGGACCTGTTTGCGCTCCGGACGCATCGCGGAACTGCCTATCTTCAGACCCGTTTCAGAGCTCGAGCAACAGTTTCAAACGGGCTCGATCCACTCAAACGGGAAGCCGCATTCGGCCACGACGCCCTAAGCCGCGCGCCGCTTCAAGTCTAAACGCCTGGTTTCATGACCGCTTCAACGAGCTGACGAAATCCGCAAGGAGATAGCCGGCATCCGCCGGACCTGGCGACGCCTCGGGGTGGAATTGGACCGATGCTATCGGCAGCCGGCAATGCCGTAAGCCTTCGTTCGTCCCATCGTTGAGATTGATCATGGTCTGTTCTACTTCTTGCGGCAAGGACGACGCGTCCACCGCATAGCCGTGATTATGCGCGGTTATCATGACGTCATCGGACTGACAAACGCGCACCGGCTGATTGCTCCCGCGATGGCCGTACTTGAGCTTGAACGTCTTGGCTCCAAGCGCAAGGGCCAGCAACTGGTGACCGAAGCAGACGCCGAAACTCGGGAGCTTCGCGTAATCGATGACTCGGCGCAAGGTTTGGACGACTGGTTTCATCTCCGAGGGATCCCCCGGGCCGTTGCTGATAACCAACCCATCCGGCCGCAAAGCCAATAACTCGTCGAATTCGGTGTCGAACGGAACTACGACCACTTCGGCGCCGGCCCGGCTCAGTTGCTCCGGGATGCCGGCCTTGGTTCCGCAATCCAATAGAACCACTCGAGGGCGGCCTTCTTGACGATGGAAGCTTCGCTCTCGGCTACTGACGTCGCGGACCAGCATCGGCGTTTGGCCCGGAGCCTGCATGTACGACTGCAGCGCGGCCGGAGCGTTCTCGATGCTCGCCGCGCCTACTGCCAAGACCGCGAACATGCTTCCGGCCTCACGCAAGCGCGTCACGAGCGCGCGGGTGTCGACGCCCTCGGCGGCCGGTACGCCGCCCTGGGACAGCCAATCGCCCAACGTACCGCTGCTGCGATGGTGGCTCGGATGGCGGCTAGCGCGCCGGCAGACGCAGCCGGCTGCGCAAATCGTCCGGTGCTGGCGCACTGCCGCATCGATCCCATAGTTTCCGATCAGCGGATAGCTGAACACGAGCAGTTGACCGGCATACGAGGGGTCCGTCAGTGCCTCTTCGTAACCCGTCATGCCCGTGTAAAACACAGCCTCGCCACGCGCAAGGCCGGCCGGCCCTAACCCCCAGCCTTCAAACGACGAGCCGTCGGCGAGCAGCAGCATGGCGGAATCGCCCGTCATGGCTAAAGCGGTCCGCCAGCCCGAACTTCGGCGGCTGACTGGAAGACGACCCGGCCGCCCACCACTGTCAGAGCCGGTCGCACCTTGAATCTTCGGCCGTCGAAGGGCGTCGCCCGGCCCTTGGACACGAAACACCGCGCATCGACTACCCACGGCCGATCCAGGTAGATACCGGTTATATCCGCCGGCGCCCCGATCGCCAGGGTTCCGGTGCCGCAGCCCAGCAAAGCCGCGACGTTGCGCGAGTAATTGCTTAGCATGGTGCGCAGCGGCACATCGGGGAGCGCGTCAAACGTAGCGGCAACCGCGACGTCAAGGCCGCTGAAGCCGGCGCACGAGCGCGAAAGCGGTGCTTCTTTTTCCTCCTCGGAGTGCGGCGCATGATCGCTAGCGAAGATGGAAATGGTTCCGTCGGCGACAGCCGCGCGCATAGCTTGAACGTCATCGGCGCTTCGCAGCGGCGGATTGACCCGCATGCGCGCGTTGAATCCCAGCAGCGCCTCGTCCGTGCATTGCAGATGATGCGGCGTCACTTCGGCGGTGACTCGAACGGACAAGGAGCGTGCCCAGCGCAAGACTGCGACGGTGGCGCGGGCGCTCACATGGCACAGATGCCAGGCCTTGCCGGTCGCCTGGGCGACGAGCAGATCGCGAGCCGCCACCGCCGCCTCGGATACGGCCGGGGTGCCCGCCAGGCCAAGCCGATCGCTGACGCTGCCTTCATGGATGAGCGCGCCGGCAAAGCTCGGATCCTCGCAGTGCGAAAGAAACGGTTGGCGCAGATCGGCCGTCAAGAGCGCCGCGTTGTACAACGTCTTGAGCGACTTAGTGCAGTTACCGTCATCGGAATAGCCGACCGCTCCAGCGGCCGCCAAGCTGCGCAACGGCGCAAGCGCCTCGCCGTCGCGGCCCACGCTAACCGCGCCGATCGGGTAGCAGCGAGTGCCCCGCAGCGCATCAGCGTCGCGTACCAGTTGCCGGACCCTGCTTGGATCATCCAGCGGAGGTCGCGTGTTCGGCATCGCCGCCACCGCGGTGAACCCGCCGGCCGCCGCCGCCGCCAGACCGGTCGCGAGCGTTTCCTTGTGTGACTCTCCGGGTTCGCGCAGATGGACGTGCGGATCGATAAAGCCTGGGCACATCGTCATGCCCGCGCAGTCCACCCGCCGGACGCTGGCATCAGGCGTCGACGGGGCGCGGTCGAGTAAAGCGACGACCCGGCCGTTGCGCACGACTATCGTGCGAATGCCGTCGAGGTCCAGCGAAGGATCGACCACTCTGCCGCCGACGAAATCGATGCTCTCGCAAGGCTCGATCGACCCGTTATGCCGCATCCTTGAGCGCGCCTTCCAGGACGGCCATCCTGACGTAGACGCCGTTTTCAACTTGGCGGTCGATGCGGCTGCGTTCGACTCGGATGAGCGACGCGGCCACCTCGACGTCTCGGTTAACCGGCCCGGGGTGCATGATTATGCAATGGGCCGGCAGACGCTCGAGCCGCTCAGCCGTCAAGCCGTAACCCTCGATCAAGTCCCCCGACGGCGGGAGCTCGCTTGAGTCCCCGCGCTCGGTCTGAACGCGTAATAGCATCAGCGCGTCGGCGTCGCCTGAGCACGCGTCGAGGGAGGTGGATAGATCGGCAAACCCCCAACCCGGATCGCCGCGCGGCAACAGCAGCGGCGGCGCACAAAGGGTCACGTTAGCCCCCAACAGCCACGCCGCCCGCGCGCTCGATCGTGCGACCCGGCTATGACGGACGTCCCCGCAGATGACGACCCGGCGTCCGACGAGCGTGCCGAACTCCTCGATCAGCGTCATCGCGTCGAGTACGCCCTGAGTCGGATGAGCGTGCGCGCCGTCACCCGCGTTGAGGATGCTACCGTTGAAATGTTCGGCCAGGGCGTGAGGGTAGCCGCTCTCCCAATGCCGCACCACGATCGCATCTGCGCCGATCGCGCGCACCGTGTGCATCGTATCGGCGATGGTCTCACCTTTGTTCATCGACGAGAATCCAGCCCCGAAGTCGTGCCATGTCGCACCCAACCGATACGCCGCCGCCGCGAACGAAGTCGCCGTCCGGGTGCTCGGTTCAAAGAACATGCCCAGCACGAGCTTGCCGCGCAAGCGTCCGGCGGCGCCGGCGATGCCTCGCTTGAATCCCCGCGCGCGGGCGATCAAAGCCTCGACCGCACTACGCTGCACGTCATCGAGGTCGAGGAAGTGACGGCCTGTCATCGGCCTTGCCGGTAGATGACGATGCTGTCGGACTCGTCTACTTGGGGCCTGACGTCGACCGCCACCCGTTCCTCGGCTGACGTCGGGACGAACCTGCCGACATAGTCCGCTTGAATAGGCAATTCTCTAAGGCCCCGATCGACCAACACGCATAGCCGCGCCGCGTTGGGGCGCCCCAGATCGGTTATCGCGTCGAGCGCTGCGCGGGCCGACCGGCCGGTAAAAAGGACGTCGTCGACGATCACCACTTCCTTGCCCGTCAGATCGTCGGCGATCGCGCTATCCGGGATGCTGCGGGGTGCGTCGTCATCCCGATACAACGTGATGTTCAAAAATCCCATATGCACCGAGATCCCCGACCGGTGCTTTATCTCAGCGTGAATGCGCCGAGTGAGATTCTCGCCGCCGCGGCGGATGCCGATCAAGACCAAGCCGGGACCCGCGCCGTTGGGCTCGATGATCTGCTGAGCGAGGCGCTCGATCGTCCGTTGCAGCGGTGCGCCGCAAAGCACTACCCGGCTGTCATGTCTGGCAACCGCCCGAGCCGTCCTCACCAAGTGCGTTTCGCCACGCGTCAAGCGCCCACCCGGAATGCGATACGTCGTGACCCCATAAAAGCAAACTCGGCGTTTGCGCTATGCAGGCTCACTGCCTGCTTTAGCCTCAGGCGATGGCGGCCGGCGTTCGGGTGGCGCGGTCGCGCCCGAAGTCGCGCATGAACAGCTGGGCGCAGCCGTCGGCGGTCTGCGGCTTGCTGAACAGGTAGCCTTGAACTTCATCGCAGCCTAGCTCTTGCAGCTTGAAAGCCTGATCCGCCGTTTCCACTCCTTCGGCG
Source organism: Vulcanimicrobiota bacterium (assembly GCA_030853635.1). Classification (GTDB taxonomy): domain Bacteria; phylum Vulcanimicrobiota; class Vulcanimicrobiia; order Eremiobacterales; family Eremiobacteraceae; genus Mawsoniella. The sequence continues at coordinate 26,041 of JALYUR010000008.1, forward strand.
ATGACGTTGAGCGACAGGCTCTTGGCCAAAGTGACGACGGCGCTGGCGATCGCTTCGTCGAAGCGATCCACGGTGAGATCGCGGATGAAAGACTTATCGATCTTGAGGGTGTCGAGCGGGAACAGCTTCAGGTAGCCGAGCGAGCTGTAACCGGTTCCGAAATCGTCGATCGATATCCCGATGCCCATATCCCGCAGCTGTTTTAAGATCGCGAGACTGCGGCTCATGTCTTTCATCAACAAGCTCTCGGTGATTTCGATCTCCAAAGCCTGGGGGCTCAAGCCTGACTCGGCGAGTACTTGACCGATCGACTGGGCGATGTTCCTTTGCTGAAGCTGGCGAGCGGAAATATTCACGGCGATCCGCTCGGTCGCGTAGCCCAGCCGCTTCCACTCCTTGTGCTGAGCGCACGCCGTGCGCATGACCCACTCTCCGATCGGCACGATGAGCCCGCTTTCTTCCGCAAGCGGGATGAAATCCATCGGCGGCACCAGACCGAGCGATGGGTGTTGCCAGCGGACCAGCGCCTCAAAGCCCGCAATCGCGCTCGTCGCCAAGCGAATCACCGGCTGATAGTGCAGCGTGAACTGTCCTTCTTCCACCGCTTTACGCAGGTCTGTCTCGAGCGACAACCTCCGTACGGCCGATTTGTGAATCTCCGGCGTGTAAAAGACGAAGTTGTTGCGGCCCTTTTCTTTGGCCTGGTACATCGCCGCATCGGCGTTTGTGATCAAGCGGTCCACATCGGCATCGTCGCTCGGATAGAGGCTGATGCCGATGCTCGACGTGATGTACAGGTCCCGGGACTCTACGGAAAATGGCTGCGCTAGCGAGCCGACGATATTGCGGACGACGCCGACGACGTGGCGTTGCTCCACGATGTCGCCGAGCACGAGCACGAACTCGTCGCCCCCGGAACGGGCCACCGTGTCAGCGGCCCGGATGCTCTGGCGCAGTCGTGCAGCGACTTCTTTGAGCAGTTCGTCGCCGGCCGCATGGCCGAGCGTGTCGTTGATCGTCTTGAACCGGTCTAGATCCAGGAAGAGGACGGCCACCGTGCGGCCGGATCGCTTAGCTTGCGCTATGCACTGAGTTAACCGATCGGCGAGCAGCGTGCGGTTTGGAAGACCGGTCAGGGCATCATGGTGCGCCAAAAACGCAAGCTTCTCTTCCGCCTGCTTGCGCTCGGTGATGTCCAAAATCGTGCCGACGAGTTGGTAGGGCCGGCCCTCAGCGTCGTAGGTATACTCCGCCTGTTCGTGGACGTAACGCACACCGCCGTCGCGCAGGATGATTCGATGGTCGATGCTGTAAGGCTCGAAGTGCTTGAGCGAGCGAGCTACTGCGCGCTCTATCGCATCGCGGTCATCCGGATGGTCGAACCTTCTAAGAACGCCGGCCACGCTTTGTGTTCGCGTAGTACTGAATATACGCAGAAGCTCTTCCGAGCACGTGATGTGCCCGGTCGTGAGCGTTTGCGTCCAATTGCCGATGCGGGCCAGACGCTGGGCGTTTTCCAGGCTGCGGTTTTTCTCCGCAACGGTTTTCAAGTGTTGCTGTTGGGCGGCTCTGTTGCGGCGATAGCTAAGAAATGCGATGACGCCGAGCAACAGCCCAAGGACGGCCCCTGCCGTCTGCTGGCGGATTATAGAGGCCCGCGTCGAGGCGTTCGCGGCGCTGACCGCGCCGGCCAAGTCAAGCATCGATGCCTGCACGTCGGAGTCCATGGCAGTCAGCAGCCGCCGGCGGCCTGCCGCGTCGGCTGTCCGTCCCCACAGCATGCGCTTTGCGGCTAAGTCATCGACCCGCGCCAAGGCTTGGGTCCGGCCCAGCGGTTCCAACGCCGTGTCCATGACGGCGACATCCTGGCCGAACGCCTCGGAGACGACGCCGTGTCCGTTCCCGCCAAGGTCGATCGCCAGCTTGGCAGCAGCCGCATGGGCGGCTTCAAGCGACTCGCTCCGTCCCAAGTTACCGGAAATGCTCGAATAGCCTTGGACGAGCACGGCGATGACGAGCACCACCAAGAACGCGCCGGCCGCGGCTTGAGTTTGGGTGGGCCAGCGCTGCTCTTTCATGGTCTATAAGTGGTATCGGCGCCGGCGGCTACTAATGCAACCGCTGCCCCGCTTGTGCCGCTAAGACGCGGCTGCCGCCGCGTCGAGTGCGGCGGCGACCATTTGCTCTTGCGCGGCCGGGGCCCGCCAGCGCGCCTGTGCCGCCGGCGACAGCCGGTCGATCGGGTCGAAGTAGGCGAACCAGCGGTCGGGCTTGACGCTAGGGGCGCTGTATACCGCTATCCCGTTCTCCCGGTCGTAGTGATCGAAGCTGTGGACATCGCGCTTGCCGCCGCCGCCTGGGGCGTCGCACACGAACGTCGGCGTGTTGAAACCCGCGGTCGTGCCACGCACGAACTTCTCGATGTCGATCGCCGTCTGCACGGTGGTGCGCAGATCTTCGACGCCTTTGACCAAGTCGTGCATGTACACGTAGTACGCGTGCACGTTGAGGTAGCCTAGCTGCTTGACGAGCAATCTCATCTTCTTCGGATCGTCGTTGACGCCGCGGATGAGCACCGACTGGTTGCGTACGAAGATGCCGCGCTCGAACAACACGCGCATCGCCTTTTCGGTAATCCAGCTTATCTCGTTAGCGCAGTTGAAGTGGGTGTGCAGCACGACGTCTTTGCCTAGCTTGCGGCCTTGATCGACGATCGAGGTCAAGGCGTCGACCCAGGCGATATCGGTCAAAATTTTGCTCGGCATCACGGCGGGGCCTTTGGTCGCAAACCGCATGCGCCGTACGTTGGGGATCGCCAGCAGCGCCTCGCCGATCGTCTTCAGCGTCTTGGCGGAAAGCTGATAAGTATCGCCGCCCGACACGACGATGTCTTGGAGTTCGGGCCGCGAGGCGATATATTCAAACGCCGCCTTCCAACGTTTGGGATCGGTCGCAAGCTGGGCCTTGTCGACCGTCTCCGTGTCCGGCCCGATCGCATAAGACCGGGTGCAAAAGCGGCAGTACACCGGACATACGTTGAGCGGCAGAAATAAGGCCTTGTCGACGTAGCGGTGAGTCAGGCCCGCAACCGGAGCGTCATCCTGCTCGTGCAGCGAGTCGAGCGAAAGCTTGGGATGGTCGGGCAGCAGCCGCGATGCGAGCGGGATGAACTGTATCCTTATCGGATCGTCGTACGGGTCGCTCCAGTCGATCGACGAGATCATGTAGGGTGAAACCCGCACCTGCATAGGGGCGCGGTGAAAGCCCGCGCGGACGTCTTCGATGAACCCAGCCGGCACCAAGTCTTGGATCGTCGCGACCAGTTCGTCCGGGGTTTTCACCGAATGGCGCCCTTGCCAAATATGATCCAGGAAAGTGGCTTCGTCGACTTCGCGATAGGCCGGAATAGCGCGCCAAAACTCGCCTTGGCGAACCTGCATGTGCTCGAATGCTTCAGGCCCGGCGGGCGGCTTGACGAAGTGCTCCGGCGTTGGCATGGGCGCTAAGGCGACGTCAGAAGCGATCATGATCTCCTCAATCCTAAAAAGCCAGTCAACGAACGCTACGCAGCCGGCGAGCAGGTCGTGCTTTTTCGCGCAGCGCCAAGCCGCCACGCTCGAAGGGCGTAGACAAAACGATCGTGGTCTTCGTGCGAACGATGCCTGGAATCTGTTTCAGCCGGGCCAAAAAGTCGTCGAGATGGGCCGTCGAGCGAGTCATGACCTTCAAGATGTACGTCTCGTCGCCGGCGACGCTGTGGACCTCGCAGACCTCGTCCAGCGCCGATACGCGAGTCGTGAACTCGTCGTAAAGCGTCTCGGGAGCCGTGAAACAGCTGACGAGGGCGGTCAGCGCGTAGCCCAGCAGAGGGCCGTCCAATTGCGCGGCGTACCGACGCACGAAGCCCCGGGCCTCGAGCCGTTTGACGCGGTCGTGTGCCGAAGGAGCCGTCAGCCCGACCAGGTTGCCCAACTCGGCGTAGGTCGAGCGGGCATTGCTCTGCAGAGCATCCAGAAGCAGCAGGTCGACTTCGTCGAGCGCGGCAGTATTTAGCATCCCTGTGTAGAATCATTCGAGTATAATGCCAGTAGACCCCTTTTTTATTAGGCGGCGACGGTGCGATGGCAACTTTTATAAAGGCAGGAGTTGGGCCCGGAGCGATGACGCTCCCGGGCTCCTATTATACGTCAAACGACACGTTCGCCGCGGAGCGCGAGCGCATCTTTGCGACGCATTGGCTCTGCGTCGGACGCGAGGAGCAGCTCCCCAAGCCCGGCGATTACTTCCTCAGCGAAATCCTGGATGAGAGCATCATCGTCGTCCGCGATGACGAGGCGCGGTTGCGAGCCTTTTACAACGTCTGCCGCCATCGCGGAACCCGCATGTGCACCCAAGAGAGCGGCCGTTTCGGCGGCGCGATCACCTGCCCGTATCATGCTTGGACCTACGGGTTGGACGGCCGGCTCAGGACTGCGCGAGTGATGGATGCGACGCCCGGCTTTTCGAAGTCGGACTATCCTTTGAACTCCGTCGCCCTGGCGGCTTGGAACGGATTTCTCTTTCTCAACGTCTCGCGGGACCCGACACCACTCGGCCGCGCATTCGCACCGGTTGTAAATCGCTTCGCGCCTTGGCAGATCGAGCGTCTGCGGGTGGCCCGGAGCATCGAATACGACCTCGCGTGCAACTGGAAGCTGATCGTTCAGAACTACTCCGAATGCTATCATTGCCCGCTGATTCACCCCGCGCTGGAGCGGCTGTCGCCTTCCGACAGCGGCCGCAACGATCTGGCCCAAGGCGCCTTTCTAGGGGGCTACATGACGCTACGGCGAGCCGGCGGAGCGATGACCTCCAACGGTGCTTCGCAGCGGCCGACGATTGGATCGGTGGCTGGAGACGATGTCCACCGCGCGTACTATTACTCGCTCTTCCCCACCATGCTGTTGAGCCTGCACCGCGACTACGTGATGGCGCACGTCCTTCGGCCGCTGGGGCCGGCTAGGACGCTGGTTTCTTGCCAGTGGCTGTTCGATCCAGCCGTCATGGCAGGCGACTCGTTCGATCCCAGCGACGCGGTCGATTTTTGGGATATGACTAACCGGCAGGATTGGCACGTCTGCGAACTATCCCAGTTGGGCATCTCGTCGCGAGCATACCGGCCCGGACCGTATTCGCACATGGAAGGCTTACTGCACGCGTTCGATCGGCATTACCTCGAGGCGATGACGCCCTGAAGCGGCCCCAGTACGATGCGGTCGTCATCGGAGCCGGCCACAACGGCTTGGCTTGCGCCGCCTACTTAGCGCGAGCCGGCGTCAAGACGCTCGTTTTGGAGCGCCGGGAACTCATCGGCGGAGCGGCGGTGAGTGAAGGGGTCTGGCCAGGCTGGAAGGTCTCGACCGCCTCATACGTCTGCAGTTTGCTGCATCCGCGGATCACCAACGAACTGAAGTTAGCTTCCTTCGGTTACGACGCTTACGTCAAAGACCCGCATTCGTTCAATCCGCTAGCCGACGGGCGCTCTCTTCTGCTATCGTCGAACGACGAACAAAACGAGAAAGAGATAGCGGCGTTCTGTACGCGCGATGTCGAAGGATTCAAAGCCTTCGACCGGCGAGCGTCGGCGCTCGGCACCTCAGTCTACGATGCGATGCTGCTCGCTGACGACCAACTGGCAGCCGCGGGGCGATCTTTGAAAGCCGCCTACGCGGAATCGGCCGCCCAACTCGTCGAGCGGTACGTCGAAACCCCGGTGCTGCAGGCGGCGCTGGTTAACGACGGACTGGTCGGCACCTTCGCCGGGCCGAAAACGCCGGGCACGGCCCACGTCCTGGCGCACCATTATGCCGGCCGCGCCTTTGGACGCCAAGGCGCCTGGGGGTACGTGCGCGGCGGCATGGGATCGGTGTCGCAAGCGCTGGCAGCCGCAGCGCGGGCCGCGGGAGCCGACATCGCGACGCAAAGCGACGTCGCCGCTATAACGGTCTGCCGGAACCGCTCGACCGGCGTCGTTTTGGGCGACGGAACGGAGTTGGAGGCTCGGGCGATCTTATCCAATGCCGATCCCAAGACGACATTCCTGAAGCTGACGCCGCCCGGCGTCTTTAGAGACGACTTCATCGAGCGAGTCCGAGGGTGGCGCTGCGAAGGGGTCTCGCTTAAGGTCAACCTGGCTTTAGGCGAGCTCCCGGAGTTTGCGGCGCGCCCAACCCGCGGCCGGCCGGGCCCCCATCATCGAGCCTCCATCCACATCGCGCCGACAGTCGACTACCTTCAAGACGCGTACGAGGATGCGCGCGGCGGGAACGATTCACGCGCGCCGCTGCTCGAATGCTTTCTTCAGACGCCCACGGACCCGACTATAGCGCCCGCCGGCAAGCACTTGCTGTCGATCTTCGCCCAGTACTTTCCCTACGGTAAAGAACCCGGAGCTTGGACCGACCGGCGGCGGGAACTTGCGGCCGACACGGTGGTCAACGCGCTGGCTCCGTTCGCGCCCAACGTGCCCAACGCCATCGAAGGCCGCCAGGTTCTCGCTCCGCCGGACCTCGAGCAGCGGTTCGGGCTGTGGGGCGGTCATATATTTCATGGCGAACTTCTGCCGGACCAAATCTTCGATAAACGCTTCGGCTCGCGTACGCCTTTGCGCGGGCTTTACTTGTGCGGCTCCGGAGCCCACCCGGGCGGCTGCGTCAGCGGGGCGCCCGGAATGCGCGCGGCACAGGCCACCATCGCCGATCTCAAGACCGGCTTACTTTGAGTCTCTTAGGGAGCTAGAACATGGCCAAGAAGTACGACGCCGTCGTCATCGGCGGGGGGCATAACGGGCTGGTCACCGCGTGCTACCTGGCGCGCGCGGAGCGCAAGGTGCTCGTTTTGGAGCGCCGCCATGTCGTAGGCGGAGCCTGCGTGACCGAAGAGACGTTCCCCGGCTTTAAGGTCTCGACCGCAGCGTACGTCAACAGCCTGTTTCGGCCCGAGATCATTCGCGATCTGCGCCTGCATCGCTACGGCTTCGAAGTACTCGAGCGCAATCCGGCTTCTTTTTCACCGTTCCGCGACGGGCGCTATCTCATGCTAGGCGTAGATCAGCGCAGCGACCAGCGTGAGATCAGCAAGTTCAGCCGCAAAGACGCGCAAAACTACCCGGAGTACAACGCGATGCTCCAGCGAGTCGCCGATGTGGTGGAACCCACGCTGATTCAAACACCTGCAAACGTCCTGCGGCCGGGCCTGCGGGACTTATTGAGCATGGCGGCGCTCGGACGCCGTCTCCAACGTCTCGGCATGGGGATGAGCGAGGCGGTCGAAGTGCTGACGGGTCCGGCGAAGGCGATTCTGGACCGCTGGTTCGAGTCGCAGGAGTTGAAAGCGACCCTGGGCACCGACGCTATCATCGGCGCTTTCGCTGCTCCCTCCAGCCCGGGGACCGCCTACGTGTTGTTCCATCACGTGATGGGCGAAACGAACGGGAAGCGAGGCGTGTGGAGCTACGTCCGAGGCGGAATGGGCGGCCTGACTCAGGCGCTGGCCAAGTCGGCGCGCGCGCTAGGGGTCGATATCCGGACCGAGGCCGAAGTCTCCAAGATTCTCGTCAAGCACGGCCGAGCGATCGGCGTCGCCTTGGCTAACGGCGACGAATTTCGCGCATCAAACGTCGTCAGCGGCGTGGATGCAAACCTGACGTTCGTCAAGATGCTGGACCACAATGACTTGCCGGCGGACTTCCTGGCTGCCGTAAAACGCATCGATTACGCGAGCGCTTCGCTGAAAATAAACGTTGCGCTCGATGCGCTCCCCAACTTCAGCGCCTCGCCCGGGACTCAACCGCAAGCTGCGCACCGCGGAACGATCCACCTGTGTCCGGATCTCGACTTCATCGAGCGCGGCTTTGACGATGCGAAGTACGGCCGTCCGTCCAAGGACCCGATCGTCGAATGTACGCTACCATCCGCAGTCGATTTGACGGTCGCCCCGCCCGGTAAACACCTGATGTCGATGTTCGTCCAGTATGCTCCCTACCATCTAAGCCAAGGAGGATGGAACGACGTCAAGGACGCTTTCGCCGACCGTTGCTTTGAGACAGTCGAGCAATATGCGCCCGGCTTTACCAATTCAGTGATCGATCGCCAAGTGCTCAGCCCGGTCGATCTCGAGGAGAAGTTCGGTTTGACGGGTGGAAATATTTTCCAGGGCGCGATGACTTTGAATCAGTTGTTCATGATGCGGCCAGTGCCTGGCTACGCGGACTATCGCACGCCGATCAAAGGGCTGTACTTATGCGGAGCGGCTGCCCATCCAGGAGGCGGCGTCATGGGAGCGTCGGGTTGGAACGCCGCCCGGGTCATGCTCGACGCCTGATCCAAAGTAGCGTAGCCGGCGGTTTGGCCGTCTTTAGCCTGCGGACCGGGCTTCAAGATGCGACCGAGCGTTTACGCCACCCAGTCGCGCGCCGCGACTCTTGTACCGTTCCGATGTCGGCCAGTAGATCATCGGCCAAAGACATCGCCAGCTCTGCGGCTGCAGCCGGGCGGGTGCGCAAGGGGTTGACCGTCCTCCGCCTCGGCGGTATCCAGTTGTAGCCGTGCGCGGGCTTGACGGTCACGCTGAAGGCCGGCGGGTACAGTTCGAGGGTGACCTCGACTAGGCCGTTTTGGGCCGTAGCCGCGCCGACCCGCTCGTAGCCGTGGCGAGCTAAAGTATCGAAGAAACCATGCGCCAAGCCGGTATGTTGCATCGTGGTAGTGTGACCAGCGCTCGGCGCTTGTGTGACAATTGACACAAACAGCGGCAGCGCCGGTCCAACCAGCATTAAGGCCATCGTGCAATCGGTTAGGAGCTAAGTGATGTCCGTACCACAGTTATCTTCGGCTTTGAAGCTGATCCACTGGCTGACGCAGGAATTGCCCCCGGGTCGCTGATGACACCGGGATTCTCTTAGCGCCGCGTACTGCCGCGCCCCGATTTCGGTATCCTGGAGCTTCGGCGCACTAGGACGGTTCCAAGCCCACCCAGGGCGATCAGAGCGATCTCGCGATAAATCATGTGGTCGCGTTCGATTAGCAGCCGCTGCGGGATCGGCGCGCCGAGACCTTCAAGTACTTCTTCGGACAGCGGTCCGGCTTTGGTGTCAGCCTCCATTGCTTCGTGCTTCGAATAGTAAGACGCGTAGTTCGCTACCGACAGCGCGAGGAACAGGATGATGAGCCAAGCTAACGATCGCGAACGATTCAAGCCAAGAAACTCCGCTTTTTAAGCACATGGCATGGCGCCGCGGGTCGGTGCCACTTGGCCGGCGTTGATGACCTGCATGCCCCAACACGGGCGATAATATCGCCACCGCCTGAGATTGGCCTGAGACGAAACGCGTGCGCCACCTCGTCCAGCGATCTCCGTCCGCCGGCCCATTACCGTCAGCAGCGCTGCGGTCTTAGCGCGACGCCGGTCCTAACGAACAGATGACGGCAGACCCGACTAACTGCCGCCCTAAGACCCAAGTCAGCGGCTTGATGGACGCCCATAATGTGATGGCACACAGTTGTGATTACCATCACTAAAACCCACGGAAGGCCGACAACAATGAGCCGCAGACTTATCAGTGGCATTCAAATGTCGATCGCGGTAGTCTTGGGCTTTATGCTTTCGCCCGTCGTGCTGTCCGTGGCGACTCAAGTGCACGACCACTTCGTGTCTCCGCTCGCCGCCATCACCAGGTGAACGGCAGCTCGCCGTAGCAGCCCGGTAGGGCTTTCCGCCAAAAGCCGACGGAAAGATTTGAACCCCCGGAAGATATGGCGGATGTCGTGCAACGGTTGGGCTGCAGAGCCAAGTTGAGTTAGCATGGCATCTCATGGTTGCACACGCGTTTGGGGTCGTGCAAGCACCTGGCAGGCTTCTGCCGCACGCAAACGGCCGGATAATAGGGCGTTCCGAAGCCGACGGAGGGATTTGAACCCCCGACCAACGGTTTACAAAACCGCCGCTCTACCCCTGAGCTACGTCGGCCCCATAGCGGCAAACCCTTGGGCGGTAACCCTCTAGTGCGCTCAGGCACAAAAGCTATCCCTCTCGGGATAGGCGTTCGCGCTCCGTACGCTCTTCGGGGGCTTGCGCAAACAGCGCTGAGTAGACGAATCCGGCCAGTGCGCCGCCGATGAGCGGCATCACCCAGAACAGCCACAACTGCATCACAAAGTCGCCGCCCGCGTAGATCGCGACACCGGTGCTGCGCGCAGGGTTTACCGACGTGTTGTCCACCGGTATGCTAATGAGATGAATCAGCGTGAGCGATAGGCCGATGGGGATGCCGGCGAAGCCCGCCGGTGCGCGCAATTCGGTCGAGCCCAAGATCACGAACAAAAACATAAAGGTCAAGAGTATCTCCGCGACGATTACCGAGCCCATCGCGTATTGCCCCGGTGAGTGTACGCCGTATCCGTTGCTCGCGAAACCCGCGTGGACGTCAAAGCCGGCCTTGCCGCTGGCGATTATCAACAGCATGCCCCCGGCGATCAGGGCGCCCAGGACCTGGGCCGCCCAATACGGCAGGATCTCTCGGGCTGGGAATCGTTTCGCCGCCCACAATCCGATGGTCACCGCCGGGTTGATGTGACAGCCGGAGATGGATCCGATCGCATACACCATCGTAAGCAGCGTCAGCCCGAAAGCCAGCGCAACTCCGGCAAAGCCGATGCCGAGTGACGGGAAAGCTGCGGCCAGAACCGCACTGCCGCAGCCTCCGAAAGTCAACCAAAAGGTGCCGAACGCTTCGGCCGCCAGCCGCCTGAGAAGAGGCACCTTTGTCAATCTGATCTCCTGCCGAAGTGCAGTCAGCGCAGCTCGCCTTAGCGGTTTCGCCCAGGCCTTCCTCGGCGCTTAGTCAGCCGCGCGCGTCACGCCCGCCAGCCCGCCTATGGTCTTGGCCAAGCGCCGGCGATCCTTTGCGAAAACGGCGCTCACGGCCACCGCCCGTCTGCCGAACTCGTCCGACAACGGATCTGAATCGACTCCTAAAAGGCGATCGATCGCTTCCGAAACGGCCCGCTCGTGCGCGGAGGGCCCGGGATGCGTCTCGTCGGGCTTGGATGCGTGCATCTGTTCGCCGATGGCGGCTTGCACTTGTTCGGTTTGCGGATACATGGTCGTCTCGACCAGACCCGCATCGCGGATCCAGTCGTCGCTCTCGCGTCTATCCGAATCGGTCTCCTCGGCGGCCGCCCGCTCTTCCTCGAGCAGCGCGATGGTCTGGCGCCAAGCGACGAACGCAGCCAGATTGGCTAATCTTTCTTTGTCCGGCTTCCTCGCAACCGCCACGTATTCGTCAACGCCGAGGTCAAGGACCAGCTCCTCGACCGTTCGGCGTGTCGTCGCCGCAAGCGCGACCGCGAAGACGTCCAAGTTGAGGCGCCCTGCCAAATTCGAGCTGCGATAACGCTCCAGCGGCTCTTCGAATACGCAGCGGTCAAAAATGCTCCGCCGGTAAGAGTCGCCAGTCACCAACCCGGCGACGCTGCTAACTAGCTTATCGATCATCTTGCCCCCGAACCAATGCGGTACGCCCCGACCCAACCGCTAGACTATAACGCCGGGCGGCGGCAAACGGCTTAGCCGGCCGCTAATTTAAACGGCCGGGGATTTCCCGGCCGTCCGTTCGACGCTAATACAGGTCCACCTCGCTGAGATTTTTCTCTATCTTGCGCTTGACCCGCTGTAAGGCGTTATCGATGGATTTGACGTGGCGGTTCAAGTCGCGCGCCATCTCCTGGTAGGACTTGCCCTCCAGATAGCTTAGGAGCACCTGAGACTCCAAGTCGCTGAGGTTTTCCTGAATCCGCTCCTTTATATCCTCGGAGACTTCTTGGTTGATGACCAGTTCCTCGGGGTCCGACATCTTAGCGCTCGCCATGACATCGAGCAGCGTACGTTCGCTGTCTTCATCGTAGATCGGTTTGTTCAGCGAGATGTACTGGTTGAGCGGAATATGCTTCTGCCGCGTGGCGGTCTTGATGGCCGTGATGATTTGCCGCGTGATGCACAGCTCCGCAAAGGCCCTGAAAGACGACAGCTTGTCGGCCCGAAAGTCCCGGACTGCCTTGTAAAGGCCGATCATGCCCTCTTGAATGATGTCTTCGCGGTCGGCGCCGATCAGAAAGTAGCTTTTCGCCTTAATGCGCACGAAGTTTTTGTATTTGTTGAGCAAAAACTCCATGGCGAGATTGTCGCCGCACTTGGCCGCGTTGACCAATTCCTCATCGGCACGCTCGCTGTAGTCGAGATTCTCATCAGCTGCGTGCAATGCTCCCAAAATACTTTAATCCCCCAGCCCACGTACGGACGCATATTCGCGGTCCTAATTGATTATAGGGTCCGGACCAGCCTTTCGTCAAGGATTGGCGGGCACTTGCGGCTCCTTCTGATGCAGTACAATGCGCCTTTGCGCACGTTGGCGTACCGCTTCGAACAGCAAAACCGCCGCTGCCGCGGCGGCGTTGAGCGAAGACACTCGGCCGCGCATTGGGATGCATGCCAAAAGATCACAGTTTTCGGCCACCAAGCGCGACAACCCGCCGCCTTCCGAGCCGATGACGATCGTGCATCTGCCCGTCAGATCGATTGCGGTATAAGGCCGTGCCCCCGCGTTCGCGGCCGCGCCGATTATCCATTGTCCGGCCTTCTTAAGCTGCCCCAGCGCACGGCTCATGTTAGGGACACGTGACACCGGCAGATGGGAGGCAGCGCCCGCAGCGGCGCGCCGGACGGCGGGGGTAACGGCGGCGTTGCGGCGCTGCGGCATGACCACCGCTCGACAACCCGCCGCCTCCGCGTTGCGCAGTATGGCGCCGAGGTTGTGCGGATCTTCTATGTGGTCGATCGCCACGATAAGCGCCTCTTCGTCGCGCTCGATGCTATCGAGCAGCTCGGGCCACGAAGCGTAGCCGAAGCCGCGTCCGAACGCTGCGACGTGCTGATGCCGGTCGCGGCCCAAGGCGCGAAAGCGGTCCTGCGGCTCGAAACTGATCGGGATCCCGCGCCGACTCGCTGCGCCGATGATCGCGGCCACCGCGGGATCGTTGCGCCGGTGCGTGCCGATGAGCACCCGGCGCAGCGTCTCATCGCTTGCGAGGGCCTCCTCGACTGCGTGCACGCCTAGGATGACTTCGCTATCAGACTCCATCGAGCGACCACTGTGTGCCATCCTTGGTGTCCTTGACCGAGATGCCGGCGCTTGCAAGCGCCTCTCTGATCTTGTCCGATGTCGGGAAGTCCTTGACTTCCCGGGCCCGCGCCCGCAGGGCGAGAACGCGGTCGACCAACGCCTCATCGCTGCCGGCGCCGTCGCCGGCCAACGCCGCCAGACCGCTGCGAGCCGCCGCCTGAAGCGTCACTTCGCGCACCACGGTTCCAAGGCCGGCCTCATCGACGCTAAGCGGCAGTCCCAAGACGCGCAAGCACCGATCTACCAGAGCCGAAGTCGCCGCCCTAGAGGTCAGGCTTTTCTGCAGCCAGCCGAGCGCGCCGGCGGTGTTGAGGTCATCGTCGAGAAACGACTCGAATCGGGCGTAAAGCTGTTCATCATGAGCGGCGCTATGTGCCTGAGCGGGCGACGAAGCCGCGGCTAAAGCCGCCGCGTCCGCGTACAGACCGCGCAGCCCTTTGGCCGCGGCCACAATCGCATCGTCCGTAAAGTTGGTGGGCTTGCGGTAGCCGGTCTGCAAGAACAGATAGCGGATCGCCGCTGGGGAGTAGCGGTCTAGCAGCGTAGCCAGCGGAACGAAATTACCCAGCGACTTGCTCATCTTCTGACCGTCCACCAACACGAGACCCGCATGCACCCACAGCTGCGCCATCGGGCTGCGCCCGGTGAAAGATTCGGTTTGCGCGACTTCGTTTTCGTGATGCGGAAAAATCAGATCCGTGGCGCCGCCGTGGATGTCGAACTGGTCGCCGAGATAACGGCGAGCCAAAGCCGAACACTCGATATGCCAGCCCGGTCTGCCCTCCCCCCAAGGGCTTTGCCACGCCGGTTCGCCCGGTTTCTGATTCTTCCACAGCGCGAAATCGAGCCAGTCTCGCTTCTTCTCCCGGACGGCGATGCGAGAGCCCGCACGCAGCTCGTCGATCTGGCGGTTGCTGAGCAGACCGTAATCGGCAAACTTATCGACGGCGAAATAAACGCCGTCGTCGGTTTGATAAGCATCGCCCCGCTCTATCAGACCGCTGACCATGGCGATGATGGCTTCCATGTGCTCCGTCGCCCGCGGGGAGAAGTCGGGCGCCAAGAGCTCAAGCCGACGGGCGCAAAGTTCAAACTCGGAGTAATAGCGCGAGACGATAGCATCCCAAGGCTGACCCTCGCTGCGCGCCCGGTCGATGATCTTGTCGTCGATATCCGTTACGTTCTGCACGTGCATCACCTGGAGCCCTTTGGCCAGCAGATGGCGACGCAGGACGTCGAACGTCAAAAAGGTGCGGGCGTGGCCGATGTGCGGCTGACCGCTCGGCGTCATGCCGCAGACGTAGAGCGATACCCGACCGGCCCGCATCGGCTCGAGCGGCTGCAGCGCACGGGTGCGGCTGTTAAAAAGGCGCAGTGCCATGGCGTTGCTCGAGCTCGCGGACTTGGGCCTCGATCGATTCTAGACGGCGCGTGAGCGCGCTCAACGCGTCGACGTTGGGATCCGGCATGTCCACTTGGGGTATGACCGCCTCCCGCACTTTCTTGCCGTCCTTGTACACGACGCGGCCTGGGACGCCGACTACGGTGCTGTTGGGCGGCACGGAGCTGACGACGACGGCGCCTGCTGCGATCTTCGATTGCTCGCCCACGACGATAGCTCCCAGCACGATGGCTCCAGCGCCGACGACGACGCCTTGCTCCAGCGTCGGATGGCGTTTGCCGTGCTGCAGGCTCGTGCCGCCCAGCGTGACGCCTTGATAGAGCGTGCAATCCCGTCCGATCTCGGCCGTCTCCCCGATCACGACGCCCATGCCATGGTCGATGAAGATTCCCGAGGCAATCTCGGCTCCCGGATGTATCTCGATGCCCGTGCAAAGGCGCGTGAGCTGAGAAAGCCAGCGCGCGACGAGCTTTAGACCCGCGGCGTGCAGGGGGTGAAACAGCCTATACGCCGCAAGCGCATGCAGGCCGGGGTAACATAAAGCCACCTCGGCCCGGGTGCGTGCAGCCGGGTCGCGATCGAGGCAAGCTCGAAAATCGCGCCTGATCTTCGTTGAGATCGGTTCGTGGCGCATCAGGACCGTCCAGGCCCCTCGGGCCGAAAAATGCTTTGGCGAGATATCAGCGCGTCAAGTACAGTATCGGCCAACGTGCCGCAGCATCGCGGTTGCCATCGGTGTTCGTACTTCTCAACCCGTCGCGCTCGCCTCCTGCCCTGAGACCGCCGCTAAAGCCGCACGCAGACGGGTGGCGACGCGGCGCTGACCGAGCAGCGGCAGCAACAGCGGCAGCTCGATTCCATGCTCCTGGCGCGTGACCGCCAGACGGATGGGCCGATACCACGCCCTGCCTTTGATCGCAAAGCGAGCGCCCAACTCCCTCAGCGCGGTCTTTGTAGTCGCCGCAGAAAACGCCGGCCGGTCTTCGCCCAAACCCTCGGCGATCCGCACCAACTCAGCAAGCCCCGCTTGGGCGGCCTTATCGGCCAACGCCGCCCTGGTCGATTCATCGACATCCGGCGGTTCTGTTAACAGCGCTTCAGCCTCGCGCGGAACGTCGCCGAGAACCCCCACATGGTCTGAGATCGCATCGGTCAAGGCCGCCAGCCACCAGTCGTCGCGTGACTCGGCTAGTCGCGCCAACCTTTCATCCTTGCGAACCCAGCGCGCGAAGAGCGCGATACGATCGTTGCGAGGCTTGGCCCGCAGATAGTGAGCGTTGAACCAGACTAGTTTTGCGTGGTCGAAGACAGCCGGACTGCGGCTGACTCTGTCCAGCGAAAAACTTTGGGCGAGATCCAAAAGCTCGAAGAACTCGCGATCGGTTCCGGGCGACCAGCCGAGCAGCGCAAGATAGTTGATAAGCGCCTCAGGCAAGAAACCGGCATCCCGATATTGCGCTACCGCCGTCGCGCCGTGGCGCTTGGAAAGCTTGTGATGATCCGGAGCCAATATCATGGAGACGTGAGCGAACAGTGGAAGCGGCAATTCCAGCGACTCGTACAGCGCCACCTGACGCGGCGTGTTGGGGAGATGCTCGTCTCCGCGGATCACGTGGGTGATCTCCATAGCGCTATCATCGATTACGGCCGCGAAATTGTATGTCGGTACGCCGTCGGATTTGACGATCACGAAATCGCCGATGAGGCCGCCGGCGAAGTGAACAGCTCCGCGGATGAGGTCCTCGACGTAGATGTCGCGTTGGGGCATGGCAAAGCGCAACGCCGGACGCCGGCTCGCAGCCTCAAACTCGTTGCGCTGGGCGGCCGTCAGCCAGCGACACTTGCCCGAGTACTTGGGAGCCGTCGCTTTAGCTTCGGCCGAAAGACGCTCGGCATCTAGCTCTTCAGGCGTGCAGTAGCACCAGTAGGCGGCCTCGGTTTCGATCAGCCGGGCGGCCGCAAGACCGTATTGGGTTCGGCGGTCGCTCTGACGGTAAGGCCCGAGCGGGCCCCCCACATCGGGGCCTTCATCCCACTGTAAACCCAACCACCGTAGATCGTCGGCAATGATACGCTCGGCCTCGATCGAGGATCGGCTGGCATCGGTGTCCTCCGAGCGCAGGATAAACGCCCCGCCCTGGCGCCGGGCGAACAGATAGTTGAACAGGGCGGTGCGGGCGCCGCCCACGTGCAGCGTACCGGTCGGGGCTGGAGCGAAGCGGACTCGGACTGCCGGCGCGTTCACTTGGGCAGCCGCTGTTCGATGCAGGCCACGCAGTGGGCCGCCATGCCTTTGCCCTCGCCGGTAAAGCCAAGCCCTTCAGTCCGCTTCGCTTTGACGCTGACCTGCGAGATGTCGACGTCCATCGCCGCCGCCAGCGCCGCGCGCATCGCCGGCACGTGCGGAGCCAACGGGGGCGCCTCGGCGACGATGGTGCAGTCGACGTTGGTGATGCTAAAACCGGCCTCGCGCACCATGATCGCGCTGCGGCGTAGCAAAGTCGTGCTCTCTATCCCGGCGTAGCGCTCGTCGCCGGCAGGAAACCGGCTGCCGCAATCGCCCAGCGCGGCCCCGCCAAGCAGCGCGTCGATGACGGCGTGAGCGGCGACGTCAGCATCGGAGAAGCCGATCAATCCCTGAGCAAAGGGCACGCGAACTCCGGCTAAGATTAGCGGCCTGCCTGCGCCGAGCGCGTGGGCGTCAAAGCCGAAACCAACTCTTTGGCTCATGTGTTTCGCTCGCGGTAAGAACGGACGGCAGCGATGCGCTCGGCCACGAACAAGTCCTCCGGCGCGGTGATCTTGATGTTCTCTTCGGTGCCCTCGACGATCGCTACCGCATCGCCGTTGCGTTCGACCAGCATAGCCTCGTCCGTGCCGATGAAGTCGTCCGCCTTGACGCCGGCGTACGCTCTGCACAGCACGTCGTATGCGAACGCCTGCGGAGTCTGCGCCGCCCACAGCCTGTCGCGCGGAATCGTCCGAGCAACGCGGCCGCCCTCCTCTTTGGCCTCCTTGATAGTGTCCTTGACGCGCACTGCTGCGATCGCGGCCCCGCTGCTGCGCGCCGCCGCAAGTACGCGATTTACCAGATCGTCCGTCGAAAAGGGCCGCGCTCCGTCATGGACGAGCACGAAATCGGTCGCCGGGTCGACGGCTTGGAACGCGGCCGCGACCGAGTCTTGGCGCCGTGCACCCCCCGCCACGATGCGGCGTACTTTGTCGCTGCCATAGTTGCGGGCCATGGCTTCGAACTGCTCTTGCTCGTCCTTATCGCAGGCGATCACGATGTCGTCGACCGCGCAACACAGGCCCAACAGCCGCACCGACCATGCCGCCACCGGTTTGCCAGCCAACTCGACGAGCTGCTTGCGGCGCCCGAAACGCGAGCCCTGGCCCGCGGCTGCAATGATCGCGCAGACGCCGCCCATCTACTTTTTGAGCTTGGCGAAGATCATCCGGCCAGCGGCCGTCTGAAGCACCGACGTCACCTGAACGCCAACCTGTTCGCCTTTGGCGCTGCGGCCGTTTTCGACCACGATCATCGTGCCGTCCTCGAGATAGCCGATGCCTTGGTTTGGTTCTTTGCCGTCTTTGACGATGGCGACCGACATCTCCTCACCCGGGAGCACGACGGGCTTCACCGCATTGGCCAACTCGTTGATGTTGAGAACCGTGATCCCCTGGAGGCGAGCGACCCGATTGAGATTGTAGTCGTTCGTCAAAATTTGCGCGTGCAGCTGACGCGCGACGGTCACGAGCTTGCCGTCGACATCGCGCTCCGGCACATCATGATCGTAGACCTCTAAATTTCCGCATATTTCGCGCAAATGGTTCAAAATCTCGAGGCCGCGCCGGCCGCGGCTGCGCTTGATGGGATCGAGCGAATCGGCGATGCTCTGCAATTCCTTGAGCACGAATTTGGGGACGAGTAGGCTGCCGTCCATGAAGCCCGACTGTACGATCTCCAATATCCGCCCGTCGATGATCACCGAGGTGTCCAAGAGCTTGGCCGGCGCGTTGCCGCCGTGCAGGGTCGCCCGAGTCCATGACGACAGGCGCTGGCGCAGGCCAACGCGGACCCCCAAGTATGTGACGAACAGCGTGATCAGGGCGTATATGACGAAGGACACCAGCGGGCCGTAGCGCGGCAGATAGTTGAAGCCGAAAAAGATGTCGCGGACGAAGAACGATACGATTAATCCGATGATCAAGCCGATCGCGCCGGATAAAGCCTCGGCCGGCGCAAGCCGCGCGATGCTGTCCTCGACCGCCGTCACCAGGCGCTCGAACAGGCGCAAGAGCGTCGGCGAGATGAAGATGCCGGCGGCCCCGCCGACCGCCGGCAGGACGAAGTCGCGCACCAAGCCGAGCGCGCCGCTGGCTCGGCCCAGCAAGTGCAAAGTAGTCACCAGCTCGTGTGCCGCCAACACTCCGAGCAGGCCGAAAAGCGCAGCGAAAACTATGCGGAAAGCGATCTTTCTCAAGTCACCACATCGGGATGCATGTCGGGCACCAAGAACTCGGCGCACACGGAGTTAGCCAGCAGACGGCCGCGGGCCGTCAGGCGAGCGCCGGTCTCGTCGACTTCGAGCAAACCCATGGCCGAGCATCTTTTGCAAGCAGCAGCGAAGATGTGCGCGGTGCGGACGCCGAACCGGCGGAGGAAATCATCGTTTTCGAGCCCGTCAGCCGTTCGCAGCGCGAGCACGGCGGCCTCGCCGATTCGCTGCGGGAACTCCAGCCGCTCCTCTTCTTCTCGCACCGGCATGCCTTGAGTCAGCGCGTCGCAGTAGGCGTCTAAACTGCGCAGGTTGCGGTAGCGTAAGCCATCGTCGTAGCCGGCCGCGGACATGCCGAATGCAAAACAGTCGGCTTGGGTCCAGTACTTGCGATTATGGGCGCACTCTCGACCCGGGAGCGCGAAGTTGGAGAGCTCGTAATGGCGGTAGCCGGCGGTCCCGAGCAGTTCGTCGGCCAGCTCGAGGGCGGCGGCGACCGCATCGTCGTCCGGAAACAGCCCAGGGTCGCGGTCATGCCACGCCGCATAAGGAGTCTGCGGCTCAATTTGCAATCCGTAAACGGATACGTGGTCGGGCGCGCATGCGATCGCCGCGCGCAAAGTGCGTTCGAACGACGCGATGGTCTGACCCGGAGCGCCGGCGATCAGATCCAAACTCACGTTTTGAAAACCGGCCGCGCGAGCGGCTTGGAGAAATTTCGCCGCGTCTGATGCGCAATGCGCGCGGCCCAACCGGCGCAGCTCAGCGTCATCTAGCGATTGCACGCCCACCGACAGCCTAGTCACGCCTGCGGCCCGCCAGCGGTCGAGGTCGTCGCAATTGCGCGCAGGGTTCGCTTCCAACGTACACTCGATGGATCCTGGGGGCGCGCCAAACTTGGCGAACAGTGCTGCCAACAGCTGGGCGATCTGGTCGGCGCGCAACGCCGACGGAGTGCCGCCACCCAGATATAAAGTGTCGACAACCCGGTCGAACGTGCGGGCAGCCGCTATTTCGGCGTGCAGCGAGCGCAGGTAGCGGTCAACGCGTTGCTCTTGCAAGCGCACGACCGCGAAGTCGCAGTACGGGCAGATGCGATCGCAAAATGGAATATGAACGTAGCAGCCGGCCGCCTCAAGCCGGCTCATATCAGGCAGAACACTCCGGCGGCGCCCGGCCCGGCGTGCGTGCCCACCGTCGGACCGACGCCGCAGATCATCATGTCTTGCGCGGGGATGACGTCATGCAGCCGGCGGGCGATCGACTGCGCCAGCTCGGTGGCGATCGCATGAATCACCACGCAGCGGACGCCCGAGCCGGGCGGCCAGACGCCGACGGAACCGCTCAGCGCGCTTTTCATGGCCTCGACCATGTAATCGACGGCGCGCCCGAAAGTCCGGACTTTGGCGCATTCCTTGACCTCACCGTCGCTCAGCGTCAGTATCGGCACGACCCGCAGCACGTTTCCGAGCAGGCCGCGCAGTTGACCGATGCGCCCGCCGCGCGCGAGATACGTGAGGTTCGGAATCGTGGCACGCAGCCATAGGCGTGCCGTTAAGTCGGCGAGCAAGGCGCGGACCGACTCGAGCGACCCGCCTTGAGCGGCGCGGCGCTGGGCATGCAAAGCCAGCATCCCTAAGCCGCCCGAGACACTACCCGTGTCGATGACGCTGATGCGATCCCCGCCGACTTGGGCCGCCGCCAAACGCGCAGCGTTGACGGTTCCCGAGAGCTTTCCCGAAAGATGCAGCGAGACCACATGCGCGGCTCCTTGAGCCAGCAGACTGCGATAGACTTCGGCGAATGCCGCCGGAGCCGGCTGCGCTGTCTGCGGCAGGTCGCGCTCGGATCGCAGCTTAGCGTAAAACTCGGCGCTGTTCAAGTCGATGCCATCTTCGTAATCCGCAGCGCCGAAGCGGATGCGCAAGGGCACCACGACGATGCCGTCTCGCGCCGCGACCTCACCCAAGTCGGCGGACGAGTCGGTGACGATGGCGATCGATCCGCGGCTCATGACGGGCCGCGGACCGGCGCCGTAGACGCAAGCAGGCCGCCGATCGCCCCGACGACGTCTCGGCGCACCGCGCGCACGGCCGCTCGGCATGCGTTTTCGACCGCCAGCGCGTCGGCCCGCCCGTGCCCGATCAGACACACGCCGCGCACCCCCAACAGCGGCGCGCCCCCGTATTCACGGTAATCCATTCGGCTGCGCAACGCGCGCAGCATCGGGCTGAGCAACAGCGCTCCGACTTTGGCACGCAACCCGGCTGCCGCCAACTCGCGCATCGTCCCGAAGACGTATTCGCCGGCGCCTTCGGCAACCTTGAGCGCGACGTTTCCGACGAAGCCGTCGCACACGATGACGTCGACGTCGCCAAGCAACAAATCGCCGCCCTCGACGTTGCCCGCGAAGCGGATCGGCGCGTCCGACAGCAGCGTAAAAGCCGCTTCCGTCAACGCGTTGCCCTTGGTCCGTTCTTCTCCGATCGAAAGCAATCCGACTCTAGGTTCGGGGACGCCGAGCACGCCGCGAGCGTAGGCCGAGCCCATGACGGCGAATTGCACCAGCCATTCGGGACGACAATCGACGTTGGCCCCCGCGTCGAGCAGCAGCATCGGCCCCTTGCGCGCCGGCCACACCGTTGCGATCGCCGGCCTGGCAATGCCGGGCAGCGTCCGCAGCCGAACCGTGGCGATCGCTAGAAAAGCGCCGCTGTTGCCGGCGCTGAAAGCGGCATCGGCCGCGCCCTCCCGCAAGAGCTCCACCGCCCGCGCCATCGATGTTGCAGTGCCCCTGCGCACCGCCGCCGCGGGCGCTTCATCCATCGCCACTTGGGCGTTTGAGTCGACGAGTTCGACCTGGCGCGCGGCCGCGCGGCGGCCGAGTAGCGGCGCGATACGCGATCGCTCCCCGACGAGCAGCAGCTGAAAGTCGAGGTCCGCAGCGGCGCGCAGGGCCCCCGCGACGATCTCCGCCGGAGCGCGGTCGCCGCCCATAGCGTCGACCGCTACCCGGATGCGGCTATCGCTCAATGGATAGCACGTAGTCGACTGCCGGCTGGCCGCCGTAGTAAACTTCGACTGTCAGCCCGGGCCGGACGCGGCGCAGCTGGGCGGCGACTCGCTCGGCGTCGTCGGCGGCCACGCCGCCACCGTAGTACAGCGTGACTAGCTCGGCTTGGTCCGCCGGTACGGACTCGATACAATTGAGCGCTATTTGGAGAGCATCGGCGCCGGTCACTAGACGCCGCGGCCCGCCGTTTCTCGCGTCCAGCTCACCGACCAGCTGCCGCCTGAGGACTGACACGCCGCCGATCGTCGCGTCCCGGCCGGCGCCGAAGATCCTCGCGCTGGCGGCGACACCGGCCCTCGCCTCAAGCAGGCTATCGACCAGCTGGGCGGCGCTTTGCCTTTGAGCCGTGCCGTTGAGCGCAGGCAATTCACGGGCTTTGTTGCGCACAGCCATCAAGACGGCAATACCGTCTGCGATCGATTCAGTAGGCACGACGATCAGTTCTCGGTCGCATAGCCGCTCGGCCGCGCGAGCGGCGAGGACCACGTTGCGATC
Source organism: Vulcanimicrobiota bacterium (assembly GCA_030853635.1). Classification (GTDB taxonomy): domain Bacteria; phylum Vulcanimicrobiota; class Vulcanimicrobiia; order Eremiobacterales; family Eremiobacteraceae; genus Mawsoniella. The sequence goes on from JALYUR010000008.1 coordinate 48,729, forward strand.
GTTAGTCAACAGGTAAACGGTCTGGGCCCTCACACGCTTTACCGCCGCCAGCAGGTCTTGGACCGAAGGCTTTGCGCCCGGTGCGGTGATGACCGTTGCATCGGCGCCCAGCTCTTTGCAGATACTGGCGAACCCTTCGCCCGGAACCACGGCCACTACGCCAGTGCTGCTCCAGTCCTGCGCACCCACCAAAGACCCGTGCTGCTCTTGCATGTCCTCGGACTTGAAGTCTTCGACGCGGCCATGGGCGTCAGCGAGTCGGGCGACTAACTCCGGGCTATCGGTGTGCAAGTGGACGTGCGCAAGTTCGTCATTGCCGGCCACGATAAGGGACTCGCCGTACGGCCCCAACAAAGTGCGCAGCGCTTCGGCTGACGCCGTGCAGTTGCGAAGCACGAAATGCGTGCAGAAGCGATTGGCCTCGACGTGCTGGCGGCTGTTGAACGCTGAAGTAACGGGCGCGCGCAGTCTGAACGCCGTCTGGCGCCCCATGCCCGCGGGCATGCGCAGCGCGCCTTCCAGCATGTATGCCAACCCTTGGCCGCCGGCGTCGACGACGCCGGCCTCTGCCAGCGCCGCGAGTTGCCCGCGGGTGCGCTCTACCGCGGCGTCCGCGGCTGAGTTTATCGCTTCGAGCGCCTGCACAAAGTCTGGTTCGCGGGGTGCGCATTCGGCGGCCGCTTCGGCGGCGGCCGTTCCGACCGATAGCATCGTACCCTCGACCGGATCGGCCAGCGCGCTGCGCGCCGCGATCATCGCCGCCTGCAAAGCCGCGGGCAATTGCGCAGTGCCGATGGCCCTATGGTCGGCCACGCAGCCCGCAAAACCGCTTAACATCTGGGCAAGGATGACGCCCGAGTTGCCGCGCGCGCCCATCAAAGCGCCTTGCGCAGCGGCTTGCGCCGCAACCCCGAGGTGCGGCGTGCGCGCCTTGCGAGCCGCCAGCATGGCGCGCCTGAGCGTGTAAAACATATTGGTCCCGGTATCGCCGTCGGGAACCGGAAACACGTTCAGCGCGTTGATGAGCCCCCTGTACTTGCGCAGAAAGAAGCTTCCGCCGATTAGGAAATCGGTAAACGTCTCACCGTCGCAGGTCGTGACGGGCGGCATACAGTAATCATGTTTTCACCATGCGCCGGGAATACATTCCCGCGCTTTCGTTTGAGGAGTCGCGGTGGCCAAGAGGTGCGACGTCTGCGGCAAGGGTCCGGCGTCGGGGAATAACGTAAGCCATTCGATGCGCAAGACCCGCCGCCGCTGGCTGCCTAACCTGCAATCGGTGCGAATCAAGGAAAAGGGCACGGTCAAGACAGCCCGCGTCTGTACCGGCTGTCTGCGGTCTAATAAAATAACTCGGGCGGTGTAGGAGCCGCAGCTTCAGCTGTGCTTCGCGCGCAGATGATCGTACCCGGCCGGCACGATCTCGGTGCGCCCGTCTTGACCTTCGAGCCAGACGCGCCCGCTGCCGGCGGCAAACCTTCCGACCGTAATCAACGGGCGGCCGCAGCGGTGCTTGCAGCCGAGCGAGACATGGCCGGCAGAACGAGATTCTACTGCCGCCAGCAGTTCGTAGTCATCGCCGCCGTGCAATACGAGGTCGAGCGGATCCCGCTCGAATCGCCGCGCCGCCGCTTCGACTGCCGGATCCATAGGGAGCGCCGGTCGATAGATCACGGCATCGACGCAGGATGCCGCTGTCATGCGCGCCAGATCCGTCGACAAGCCGTCCGAAATATCCATCATAGCGTGAACGGCCTGGGTAGCGCCGAGATAACGACCCTCCTTCAACCGCGGAGTGGGCGTCAGATAGGCCGCGCGTGCCGCCAGTTCCCAATCGGTAGAACCCGAATCGCACTGACCGTCTTCCTGCAGCAGCAGACCGGCGGCCGAGAGGCCGAGCGCTCCGCTCAGCACGATTGAGTCGCCCGGCCGGGCGGCCGAACGAGTCTTGAGGCGCGAACGCCGCACCTGGCCGACCACCGTGACGGCGATCGTCAAGGCAGGCGCGCGGGAGATGTCCCCGCCCGCCAGCGCGCATCGTGCACTCTTTCCCAGCTGCGCTACGCCGCGATAAAACGCCCGTATCCAGTCGACGCCGATCGTTTCCGGCAGCCCTAAAGCGACGACTGCGACTACCGGGACTCCGCCCATGGCTGCGATGTCCGACAAATTTTCGGCCAGCGCTTTGTGGCCTAACGCCTCTGCCGGCGTCGCTTCCAGCCTGAAGTGCACTCCGTCGACGAGCATGTCGGTCGTGATCAGGCTCAGATGATGAGCCGCCGGTTTCCAAGCCGCAGCGTCATCGCCGATGCCTACTCGCAGCGGTCGCTGCTGCTCGCCCAGGACATCGCTGATCGCCGCGACGAGGTGGTCTTCGGACGGCGCGGCCGGCGCCGCTAGCGGGCGCACGCTTCGCGCACTAGGCGCATGGTTAAAGCGGGGTCGGGTGTTTGGAAAATGCCTGCTCCCATCACCACCGTGTCGGCGCCAGCGGCCGCGACTTCGGCCACGTTTGCTAGCTCAACGCCGCCATCGACTTCAATCTCCACTTCCAGCTTGCGATGATCGATCAGCCGTCGCGCGGCTGAGACCTTGGACGTCGAGGTTGGGATGTACGGCTGGCCGCCAAAGCCGGGATCGACGCTCATTATCAACAGTAGATCGATGTACGGAAATATGTCATCGAGCACGCCGAGCGACGTCCCCGGGTTGACCGCCAGTCCTGCGCGCGCGCCTGCCCGTTTGATCTGCTCGACGAGCCTATGCGCGTGAACCGTCGCCTCCCAGTGGACGCTCAAGATGTCGGCCCCGGCGGCGACGAACCCGTCCACGTAGCGCTCCGGCTCTACGATCATCAGGTGAACGTCGAACGGCAAAGCGGATAGTTTTCGCAGATCGCCCACGATCTTTGGCCCCCAAGTGATATTGGGAACGAAGCGGCCATCCATGACGTCGATGTGCAGACGGTCCGCGCCAGCAGCCTCCACAAGGGCAATCTGACCACGGATATCGGCGAAATCAGCCGACAGCAGCGACGGAGCAAGCCTGGGAGCGGATCGATCCTTCGGCGGGCGCACGCGCCCCGCGTTCTCCCCGCCTGCGGCGCATCCCCGCGCCGACCGCCGGCGGCCGGTCGTACGGGCGGCCTGGTCGCCTATTTAGAGCGGCGTGGCGTTGATCAGGTAGTCGTTCGCGTAGGTTTCGACGGTGGCGCTGCCAGCGACGACGACGTCGAACGTCAGCGAAATGCCCCCCTTCGTCAGCCTGTTATAGAGCGTGCGGGCGCCGTCAGCGTCGAGCAACGCGATCCGCAGCCGTTTGGGCGCCGGGTAAGCCGGCAGCGTCACGACAACGTGCAGGCTGCGTTTGGCATTGGGCGCCGCCAAGACGCTCGTGGCCGTCGGCGTCGGAGCGGCCGACGCCTCGGGCTGCGGCGTTTGCGGCATCAGCGAAGGTTGCGGCGTGGGCGGCGCGCCGCCGCTCAACGTCAGTTCGATGTTCTGTTTGGGCGCGATCGTCTGGCCGGGGCTGGGCTTTTGCGACACGACAAAGCCGTACGGTTTGGCGCTGGGGGCGATCGGCAGATAGGTGGGTGAGGGCTTGACTTCGAGTCTTAGTTCCTTGGCGGCGGCTTGGGCGACGCTCAACGGCAGCCCGCTAAAATCCGGCACACGCACGTCCGGGCGGCCTTTTGCGATGACTAGATCGATTGGGCTGCCGGCAGGCACCTCACTCAAAGCATCGGGACTCGAACTGATCACGGTTCCGTCGACGGCAGTGGGATCGGTCAAATACGCGACCTTGCCGAGCTTGAGCCGCGCGTTCTGCAACGCGATCAGCGCCTCGCGAAGCGGCACGTCTCCAACGTTGGGAACCTTCTCAGCGGGCACTCCATCCGAAACTATCAGGTCTACGGTGCGGCCCTCACGCACGTGCTCGCCGTCGGTCGGCAATTGCCCGAGCACTTCATCCTTAGGGATACGATAATCGGTTCTCCGAGAGATCACCCGCAGAGCCAGGTGATGACGGCTTGCCAACTCGTCGGCCGCCGCGTAGGAAAGCCCGGTGAACTTGGGCACGACGACGCCAGGTCCGGCCGGTAAGACCCAACGCAGCAGCGAGGCGGCCAGCACCGCCAGCGCCAGCAGCAGCAGGGCGAAGAGCGCCAGCGGTATGTACTCGCTCCAATGACGCCGGCGGGGCAGCAGCATGACAGCCGAGACCGGGCGGCGCCGACGACGCGCGCCCGCGTCGTCGCTCATGCTAGCGCTTCCATCACCGCCTCCGATATGCTCGCGTTGGAGGCGACGGCAGACACATCGTCATGTTCTTCCAATGCATCGAGCAGCGCCAGTACGGGCGCGGCAGCTTCGGCGGGAACATCGACTTGCGCTTTGGCGACGAGCCGAATGCTCGCCGATACCTCGATGCGGCCATGCCTAATCGACAGCGCGCGTTCGACATGCTCGCGGACCGAGCTCAAAGCCGCGGGCTCCGTCAGCACTTCAGCCGTTTCGGCTTCGAAGTCGAGGTCTAGGACGCCGGCCACCGCGGCGCAGTCGAGCAGCTCTTCTTCGCTGATCAAAGCCTGCGTGGCGACGCTGAGCACTCCGCGCTCGGCGAAGAGCCACGAAACGCAGCCGGTCTCGCCCAAGTTTCCGCCATTGCGCGAAAATATGTAGCGCATCTCCGATGCGGTGCGGTTCCGGTTGTCGCTGAGCGCGTCGACGATGACGGCCACGCCGGCCGGTGCGTAACCCTCGTAGCGCACCTCTTCGAGACCTCGGCCTTTGCCTTCGCCGCCGGCGCGCGCTAGCGCGCGTTTTATGTTCTCCATCGGCATGTTCGCCTCGCGCGCTTTTGCGACGGCTATCTTCAGGCGAAAGTTTGCCTCCGGATCGGGTGGGCCCGATTTGGCGGCGACGGTCAGCTCCTTGCTCAGCTTGGTGAACAGCTGGCCGCGCTGGGCGTCGACCTTGCCTTTGCGCAGCCGAATGTTGTGCCATTTCGAATGACCGGACATGGGCTTACGTTCTGCCGGCAGCTACCCGGCCGTCTGAACGCGGCGCCAGCGGCAGGCCCAAGCGAAGGCGGATGATGTCCGCAACGGTCTTGAGGATCACGCTTAAGTTGGCGCCCTTCGAGTAGCCGGTCGTGCGGGGGTAGTGGCGAACCCCGCGCTCGACGATGTTCACGTTACGGCGCCGCAGCTTGATAAGCAGTTCGGAGCTGATGAAGGCCCCGTTCGACTCGAGATCGAGCCCGTGCAGCACGTCGCGCCGAAACAGCTTGAAGGCGCAGTCGATGTCGCGCATCCACACGCCGAAGACGGTCCCGATGATGAGCCGATAACTCTTAGCGATGAACAGGCGGTGTGGGGGGTCGCTCCGTTTGACGCGGTAACCCGCGACCACCGGCGCGGCGGCCAGGCGCGGCAGAAAACCGCTGAGTTCCGAGAGATCGAACTGGCCGTCGGCGTCGGAGAAGAACACGAGCTCTTTAGTCGCGCTGGAAAAGCCGGTCCGCAGCGCGGCGCCATACCCCAGATTGCGGTCGTGGCGCACCAGTCTCACGGCGGCTTCCTGCGCTTGGACAGCAGCGACGCGCTCCGCGGTCAAGTCGGAGCTGCCGTCATCGACGACGATGATCTCCAAGTCGTCGGTCAGAGGACGGACGCAGCGTAAGGCGTCGCGCAGCGTCTTCTCGATTATCTCTTCTTCATTGTAAGCCGGGAAGAATACGCTGAGCGAGGCGCTTGAGGCCGGCGAAGTCAAATCCATCCGTAGGGCCAGCCGTAGGGCAACCACATGCGGTAGTGCCACTGCTGCCAAGAGATATGATCGCCGCTTAGGATCGGAAAGAAGAACAAGAACAACCCGACGCAAACGAGCAAGTAGCTGCCGACAAGTGCCGTCGCAATGCGGCGCGTTCGGTCTTCTTGAGCGGCCGCCCGCCAAAGCGACGCAAGCACGTACGCCGAACACAGGCAGATGATCGCGACGTTCGGGTAGAAATTATATTGGAAATCGATGCGCGGCGACGCGGCCCACGGCAGCCACTGGATGAAGTAAGCTACGACGCAAAGCATCATGCCTTTATGGCGGTTTAGCCATGCATACCAGCCGGCGAGCGGTACGCTCAGGATGCCGGCCCACCACACAGCCGGGTTTGGCAGAGCCAATATCTCGGCCACCATCTGCTTTGGCCCGCTGCCGCCGAAAGGCTTGTAGTAGTACGACACGGGCCGCAGGCTCAGCGGCCACGTCCACCACTTGGAGCTGTAGGGATGCGTCGCTACTAGTGAGTAATGGTAGCGGAACATGCTGATCTGCAGATTGATCAGCTCTTTAAAACTGTGGCCGGCGCCCTGACCGAAATAAGGGATGTAGCAAACGAAGTAGACGATCCCGGTCGCCAACAGGGTAGCGGCTACGAACAGCGGCAAACGGAAACCGAACGGATTGCCCCATAACAGCCGTCCGAGCCCCGCGGATGAAACAGATGGTTTGCGACCGACCGCGAGCAGTTGCTGAGCGCTGACCAATGCCGCCACGCACCAGATCGTCGTTAGGTCGAAGCTTCCGACCCACTTGCTGGATACCACGCAGGCAACGGCCAGCGCGGATAACGCCAGCCAGACGAGCCAATGCTGCCGGTCCCGCACCTCGATCCCCTCGCTGCGGCCGGAGATCGTTCCGTCGTTGCGCCACTCCAACCGGCCATCGGGTTCTTCGATGATCGCCGCGTCCGGCGTCAAGCGCAGCGTTTGGCCGCCGTCGGTCAATCCCGGCGATTTCGCCGCGCGCAACTCACCGGACGGAAAACGCACAGCATCTCCCTGACGCACCAGGCCGTCGGGATACGCGATCGCGCCCGCCAGGCCGCGTTTGGACCGCGCCAGCATCACGGCGCAAAAAACACCGAGCGCGGTGATGAAGAGCGCGAAAGGCACGGCCGTCTGTGCGACCGATTGGACGTAGAAATAGACGATCGTCAACAAAAGCACGCCGCCGGTCGCCGCGAAGCTCGTCCAATCCACATACTGCGGACGCGCTGCCCGCACGACGATCTGGCAAGCGATCCACAGCCGGTACGTGCAGTACAGAGTCAACAGCGCAAAAAAAGCTAGAAATATTTCGGGCGTCGCGATGCGAGATTGAACGTAGAAATAACCGCTGGTGGCAAGCAAGCCGACGGCGATCGCTGCGAAGGCGGTCGACGACAGCAGCCGCTTGGCGAATGCGTACACCAGCGGAACTGTCAGGGTGCCGAAGACGGCGCTGGCGATGCGCGGCGCTTGAGGATCGGGCATGCCGCGAAAGAGCCACACAGCGGCGGCCATGATGAGCTTCGGCAGCGGCGGGTGCGTGTACTCGTAGATGTCCTTGTGGGCCAAATACTCCTGGGCCGCCCGGGCGTAATAGATCTCGTCGAAGATGCGCTCGTGCGGTACGCCGATGTTGTGCAGCAGCAAGACCGCGGTCGCCGCCGTTAGGCCGCCCGCGATGAAATAATCCACTCGGGTGAGGCCGACCAGACCTTCGAGCACCAACGGCACGCGCCGCCCGCGGGCGATCGTCGCATCGGCCTGGCGTACGGCTGCGCGGCGGAAGAACGTGTCGGCTGCGCTGCCCATCTCGTCGATCAGGTAGGCTCCTGCAACCAAGAACAAACAGGCGACGTTGATGAACGACAGCACGTGGACTTCCAGCGGGTGCAGATCCACTCCCTGATGGAACAGGTATTCGAGCGCGTAGAAAAGGTTCGCGACGAAAGTCAGGGACAGCGCGGAAACGGCAAGGCGCTGGAGCGGCCCTAAGTTCCATATCAACGGCGCGACGGCGAGCGCGGAGAACATGTAACGCTCGTGCATGCGGGTCGTAAGCATGAACAACCCCAAGAGCGCGATGAACGCAGCCGTGTAAAAGCTGCGCTCACGATCGTCGGCCGAGCTGTCCGCAGCCGTCGTCCGCCACTGCCGGACGGTCAAGGCTACGAGCAAGAAACCGAAGATGCCGATGCCCCACACGTACTGTGCAATGCCCAGTATCTTAAAGCTGTCGGGTTGCCAGAAATCCCGGGACACCGAGTACAGGTTGAAAGCGTTGACCGAGTTGTAGGCATAAACGCCCATGCCGGTATGGTAGCGATCGTAGAGCCATCCTAAGACGCCGGCGGGCGCCAAGCCCGGGGAGAAAAACACCGACCCGAAGTAGGCCACGCACAGACCGATCAGCGGAGCTAGCAACACGCGTGCCGCGCCGCGCGCCGACCCCGTGCTCCTCAGCTGCCACGCGGCCAGCATCGGAGCGACGACCAGCGGCTGGGGCTTGATCAGCACCGCAAAGGCCAGGGCCGCCCAAGCCCACTCGTAACGCTGGTTCAGCGCGAGATACAGCGCCCATACCAAAAAAACGGCGGCGACCGAGTCGGCTTGCCCCCAGTAGGCCGACACCAGCCAGATCGCAGGGTTGAGCGCCATGACGGCGGCCGCGCCGAGCGCCTTGGGGACGCTCCAGGTCCGGCGCGCAATGAGATAAACCAGATACGTCAGGCCCAGATCGGACAACACCGCGGGCAGCTTCACGAGGATGCGCAAGGCGCTGTGCGTCGCATCGCCGGTCATGAACGCAGCTTTGTAGGCCAAGCCGCTAAGCCAGAGCACGAGCATGTAGCCGGGCGGGTAGTCGACAAAACCAGCGTGGCCGTAGAACTGCTTGGCGCCATACTTGATGAGGCTCTGCGTCCACGCTTCAAACGTGGCAATGTCGGTCACGTGACCCGCCGCGGGCAGCAGCAGCAGACGAATGATGATCGCCGCGAGCCCGAGGCCGGCGAGCGGCCACAGTTCCACTGAACTCAGCCGCTTAGCGCGAGAGGCGGCACCGATGACGGCATCGGAGCGCCGGGAGGCGGCTGGTGCGGCGCCTAGGGGCTTGGATTTGCGGTGGACGGGCGCAAAAGCGCCCGCGTCTTGTTTAGCCACGCATTTTTGGGTTCGGGTTGAGGGACGGCACGGCCCTCCAAGCCGGCTGTCCGCTTGCGGATTTCATCAACTGCTCGAAAGCGGTACCATTAAGGCTCAGTTCTCTCCTGAACGTAAAGCGCCAGCGGACCGAGTCCCTGCGCTCTAGCCGACGCCTCTTTGAAGTATTCGGCGGCTGCAAGCTCAGCCGCATCACGGGCGCCTGCGCGCTCCAGCGTTTTGAGAACTTGCTGGGCAGCGGGGCCGCTCAACGGGCCTGCGGCCGGGTCGTACGCGCGGGCGACGATCGCCGCAGCTCTTGGCGAGCCCCGCTCCATGACCCACACGATGGGAAAGGTTTTCTTGCGCCGCGCGATGTCGCCGCCCGGGGACTTGCCGGTCTCGTCCCGCGAGCCCCAGCAGCCGGCGATGTCGTCGCTGATCTGAAAGCCGAGGCCGTAGAGCTGTCCGATGTCGCTGCAGCGCTGCCGGCTGTGCTCGTCGGCCCCGGCACAGCGTGCGCCCAACGAAGCGGCGCAAGCGAAAAGAGCCGCGGTCTTGGAAGCGATCATCTCTAAATATAGCGGCAGATTAACCTGATCGGACGCGGCCCCCTCGAGCTCGATGTCGACCGCCTGACCCTCGCACATCTTCACGTTGGCGGTCGCGAGATCGACGTTCATCGCAAACGCCGTGTCGGAACCGAAGTCGCTTGCCGCCGGTTTGAGCGCTATCTGGGCCAGCGCCCCGACGGCATCGCCGGCGTTGACTCCGTGCGCAAGCCCGAACCGCGACCAAAGCGTCTCTCGGCCGTGTCGCAGCCGATCGCCGTCTTCTATATCGTCGTGAATGAGGGAATAGTTATGCAGCAACTCGATGGCCGTACACGCTGCCAGAACCGACTGCGCCGAAGCCCCCAAAGACATTGCGGCCGCCATGACAAGACGAGGACGCAGACGCTTTGCACGTCCGGCCGTCGCGTTGACGCCCAGGCAAAAATGCTGCTCGAGCTGCAGGTGGACCGCGCTTGCATTCGACTGACGCTTCAAAAACGCTGCGAGATACTGCTCGAACGATGCGAGGCCGTCAGCGTCGCCGTAAGCTTTTGCCAAGGTCTTCCAACGCGCTTACGTCCCCGGTTTTAAGCAGCGTCTTGCGGCGGCCCAAGGTCGCGATGAGCGGAGCGAGATCGCCGTCCAGCAGACGGTCGACGGTCGAATCCAAGATCGCTGCGATCACCTTCTTTTCGCTGGCGGCCGGCACGTAGCAGAAAGCCGTCCCCGCACGCTTGCGGTGCAGCATGCCCTTGTGGGTCAGACGTGCGATCACGGTTGCGGCGGTCGTGTAAGCGAGCGCGCGATCAGAAGCCAGGTCGGCGAAGACGTCGCGTATCGTAGCGCGCTTACGGCGCCAGACGGACCGCAGGACGCGCAACTCGAGATCGCCCAGCCTTCGAAGCCCAAGGCCGTCGCCGCGCGCAGGGCGCACAACTCGTCCCAAAGATACCGGCCTCAGACGTCGGCGGTTTGCGCCTGCGGAAACCAATCCATCAATTTGTTGACGACTTCGTCGGCCAAGAACCCCGGCGTCGATGCGCCCGTCGCGACTCCGACGCGCTCCCGGCCGTCGAACCACTCCCGCCTGACGTCCCCCGAGTTCTCGACCAGATGAGCTTTGGCGCCGACGCTTTCGGCGATCTCCGCGAGATGGCGCGTGTTGGCCGAATTGGCGCCGCCGATGACGAGCATAGTATCGACTTGAGCGGCCAACTCACGAGCCGAATCTTGACGCCCTTGGGTGTCGGAGCAGATCGTGTTATAGACTCGGACCTCATAATTTATCGCAGCGATCTTGCCCACGAGATCTTTGAACTTCGACTGGTTGATCGTGCTCTGCGCGACGACGGCGATGCGCCTCAAGCGGCGGATCTGGGTTTCGTCCTCGGGCCATTCGTTGAGCACGAAGCAGCCCGGCGCGTGCCCGGCGATGCCTTTTACCTCGGGGTGATTAGGGTCGCCCAAGATGACGACCGTCCGGCCCTCGTCCGCAAGCCTCTTCGCCAGCCTTTGCGTTCGGGTCACCATCGGACAGGTCGCATCGACGACCTTCAGGCCTTTGTCTTCCGCTTGGCGCAGCGTCTGCGGCGGCAGTCCATGCGCGCGAACGAACAGCGTGCCGCCCGGGATGTCGCCCAGCTGATCCACGTTTTTGAGGCCGTTGTCTTGCAGTTCTTTTACTATGAGCGGGTTGTGCACGATGTTGCCCATCGTGTAAACGTCGTCGTGCTCGCGGGTCTCCGAAAGCGCCTTCTTATACGTAAGCTCCACGCCGAAGCAGAACCCCTGCGTGCGCGCCCTGATTATCTCCATTGAACTCCTAGGGGGATGCCAGCGCCGAGATCGCGCGTGCCACTTCTGCTGTCCACTGACGAATTTCGTCCTTCGTGGCTTTACGCTGCCTTCCCTGGAATGTCATCGGCTCGCCGATGCGCACTTCCACACCACTGCGCCGCCAACGGCGCGCGGCGCGATCGGTATTCAGCAAAGCCACCGGGACGAGTGGGCAGCGAGCGCTGGCCGCGAGCAGCACAGCGCCGCCCCGCGCCGCAGCGGCACCATCGCGGTTCCGCCGGCCCTCCGGAAAAATGCCGACGACTTCGCCGGATTTGAGCAGGCGCAACGCGTGCCTTAGGGAGCTCAAATCGGCACGATCCCGCTCAACCGGAAAGGCATGCACCTTCCGCAACAGCCGGCCGAGGACCGGGAGGTCGAAGAGCTCGCGCTTGGCCATGAAATGGATGATTCGCGGAAAGCAGGTGCCCAGCAGCGGAGGGTCCAGGTACGAACGGTGATTGGCGGCCACGACCAGCGGACCGGTCGGCGGCACTCGTTGACTGCCGCTGCCTCGGACTTTGAACGCCAACTTCGTAAGCGGCATCAGCGCCGCGCGGCATGTCAGATATAGACTCATCGGGATGAAGCGAGCACGATCGCACTGAGTTTGGCGACGACTTGCGAGACGGCCAGCTGCGACGTATCGATCTCTTGGGCATCCGGCGCTCTGACGAGCGGAGAGGCGCTGCGCGTAGCATCGCGCTCGTCGCGCCGCTCGATCTCATGGCGCAAGGCGCCCCGCTGGATGTCGACGCCTTGAGACAGCAGCTGGCGCAGCCGCCGGTCGACGCGCGCCTCGAGTGCCGCTGTCAGGAAGAACTTGAAAGCGGCGTTGGGCAAGACGACGGATCCGATGTCGCGGCCGGCCATGACCACGTCGTGATCTTGGGCGAAGGCGCGTTGGGTGCCTATCAGACGCTGACGGACTTGAGGCATCGCAGCCACGGCGGAAACCGCCTGCGATACTTGCGGCGTGAACAATTCGCGGATCAGCGTGCGGCCGGCGAGCGAGACGGAGTAATGCAGCCCGTTGCGTCGGTCAGCCGTCACCTGCGGCATGGTTATCGAAAGCAGTTCCGTGACCGCGCGCTCATCGCTTGGATTCTCGCCCGCTTCCAACGCCAAGTATGCCACGGCGCGATACAGCGCGCCGGTATCGAAAAATTTCCAGCCCAGGCGCTCGGCCAGCAGCCGCGCGACCGTGCTTTTGCCGGAAGCAACCGGTCCGTCGATAGCGACTTGCGAACAGCGCCGCGCCGCATGATCTACGAACATAAACGGATGGTAAATCGTTTGGCGCCCCCGGTCAAGGCGGCAACGAAAACGGATGACCGCGGTCACGGCGCGAAAACATGCGGCCCATGCAGACTCCCATCAAGATCGGCCGGGCGGACCTTTCGCTCGATCAGATCGCTGCCGTTGCCTGCGACGGTGCCGACGCTGCCTTGGACCGACGTGCCGTGCCCGGGATTAGGGCGGCGCGCGAATTGGTGGAACTGATCGTGGAGCGCGATGAGCGCGTCTACGGTATAACGACGGGTTTTGGGCGCTTGAAGAACGTCAAGATCCCAGCCGCAGATGCAGTCGCGCTTCAAAGCAATCTCCTGCGCAGCCACAGCGCCGGAGTCGGCGACCCATTGCCGGTCGACGTGACCCGCGCCGCCGTGTTGCTGCGCGCGCACTCCCTCGCCCGCGGCAATTCGGGAGTCCGCCTGGAGCTGATCGCGCTGCTCTTGGACATGCTGCAAGCGGGAGTGACGCCGATAGTTCCTAGCCAGGGGTCGGTCGGCGCGTCGGGTGACCTGGCGCCGCTAGCGCACATGTCTTTGGTTCTTATGGGTGAGGGCCAAGCGTGGTATCGGGCCGAGCGGCTAAGCGGCGGCGCCGCCCTGCGCGCCGCCGGTCTGCAGCCGCTGAGCCTCTCTTACAAGGAAGGACTCGCGCTGGTCAACGGGACCCAAATAATGACCGCCATCGGAGTTCTGACGCTCGTAAGGGCGCTCAATATCTGCAAGGCAGCCGATATCACCGCCGCGATGAGCCTCGAAGCGTTCTTGGGCACCGACGCAGCCTTCGACGAGCGGCTCAACGCCTTGCGTCCGCATCCGGGCCAAAGGCGCGTTGCCGCCAATCTGCGCCACCTGCTGCGCGGCTCCGCCGTTATGGCCTCGCACAGGGGCTGCGACCGAGTACAGGATCCCTACTCCTTCCGTTGCGTTCCCGTCGTTCACGGCTCGGTCCGGGACACCGCGCGCTTCGTGGCCAACACGTTGCATATAGAAGCCAATTCCGTGACCGACAACCCCATCGCTTTTCCCGAGGACGGCATCTTCATCAGCGGCGGGAACTTTCACGGCGAGCCGGTGGCGCTGGCTGTGGACTATCTCGCCATCGCGCTGTCGGAGCTGGGGTCGATCGCCGAGCGGCGCATCGATAAGCTGCTCGACGGCACTCAGGGTATGCCCCCTTTCCTGACCGAACGCCACGGTCTGTGCAGCGGTTTCATGCTCGCGCAGTACACCGCCGCAGCGCTCGTGTCTGAGAACAAGACGCTGTCATTCCCCGCATCCGTCGATTCGATTCCGACCTCGGCCGGCCAAGAAGATCACGTCAGCATGGGGACTATAGGCGCGCGCCAGTGCGCCCAGGTGCTAGCCAACTTGGAGAACATCATCGCCATCGAAGCTTTGGAAGCGGCCCAGGCACTCGATTTTCGCGCGCCGCTGCGCTGTGGCCAAGGCACGGCACCCGCGCACGCGTGCGTGCGCGAGGTCGTGTCGCACTTGGACGTCGACCGCGACTTGAGCGTCGACATCGCCGCTGTCCGGCGGCGGATGTGCGACGGCAGCTTCGTGCGCGCGGTCGAACTCGAGATCGGAGAGCTGTAAGCCTTGGACAAGCAATCGGCGGCGCGCGTCGTTCGGGCTCCGCGCGGCGCGCACCGCACTTGTCTTGGCTGGGGCCAAGAAGGCGCCATGCGCATGCTCATGAACAACTTGGACCCGGACGTCGCCGAACGGCCGCAGGACCTGGTGGTTTACGGCGGGAGCGGCCGCGCGGCGCGATCGTGGGATGCCTTCGATGCGATCGTGCGCGCTTTGCGCCGCTTGCGCAGCGACGAAACTCTGCTGGTGCAATCCGGCAAGCCGGTCGCGGTTTTTCCCAGCCACGAAGCCGCGCCGCGGGTGCTCATCTCGAACGCGATGCTCGTGCCCGCGTGGGCCAACTGGGAGACGTTTCGCCGTCTCGAGGCTGCCGGCTTGACGATGTACGGGCAGATGACCGCCGGTTCATGGATCTACATAGGTACGCAGGGCATTCTCCAGGGCACCTTCGAGACGTTCGCGGCCTTGGCAGCACGCCATTTCGGCGGCTCGTTGAAGGGCCGCATCGTTTTGACCGCGGGTTTGGGCGGCATGGGCGGGGCTCAACCGCTGGCCATCACGATGAACGGCGGGGTGGCCGTAATCGTGGAGATAGACGCCGCCCGGATCGCGCGGCGCATCGAGACCCGTTATTGCGACGAAGCGGCTGCAAGCATCGACGAGGCGCTGCACAAAGCGCAGAGCGCCGCCAAGCAAGGCCGTCCGCTTTCCATCGGGCTGCTCGGCAACGCTTGCGAGGTCTTCCCCGAGCTGGCGCACCGAGGCGAACCCATCGATGTAGTCACCGATCAGACCTCCGCGCACGACCTTCTCAACGGCTACGTGCCCGGTGGTTTCTCGCTCGAGGGCGCGCAGGAGCTGCGCGAGCAAGACCCGGCTCAGTACGAAGAGCGCAGCCTGTCATCCGTCAGCGCTCACGTCAACGCGATGGTAGCCTTCCAGCGCGCCGGAGCGATCGTGTTCGACTACGGCAACAACATCCGCGCCCAGGCGCAGCGCGCAGGCCTAAGCGAAGCGTTTACGTTTCCCGGCTTCGTGCCGGCCTTCATCAGGCCGCTGTTTTGCGAAGGCAAAGGACCGTTTCGCTGGGTGGCCCTTTCCGGCGACCGCGCGGACATCGACCGCCTGGACGAGGCTCTGCTGGAGACCTTTCCCGAAGATCCCGCGCTGCGGCGCTGGATACAGACCGCCAGAACGCGGGTCGAATTTCAGGGGCTGCCTGCCAGAATATGCTGGCTCGGATACGGTCAGCGGCGCGAATTCGGACTGCGCATCAACGACATGGTGCGGCGTGGCGCCTTGGGTGCTCCGATCGTCATCGGACGCGATCACCTCGATACCGGGTCCGTCGCCTCCCCGTACCGTGAGACCGAAGCGATGCTCGACGGCTCGGACGCGATCGCCGACTGGCCGATCTTGAACGCGCTGATCAACGCTGTGGGCGGCGCGCACTGGGTCAGCGTCCATCATGGCGGTGGCGTTGGCATCGGCTACTCCATCCACGCCGGCATGGTCGTGGTAGCCGACGGTTCGGCCGACGCTCAAGCCCGGCTGGAACGCGTGCTGACGAGCGACCCCGGAATCGGAGTCGTCAGGCATGCCGATGCAGGCTATCCCGAGGCGATCGCAGCCGCCGACAGAGGCCGTATCGATTGGAGGTTTTGACAAGGAGGGCAAAATTGACGGCCGAAGTCGCCGTCGGCGCCGCACGCTCGAACGGCCCCGGCAAATAGGCGGTTAGGAGCTCGAGGATGGAACCAAGACCTACAGTCGGATTTGTCGGCGTCGGGCGCATGGGCGCCAACATGGCGCGGCGTCTGAACGACGTCGGCTACCAGATCGCCGCCGTATACGACGTCCGGCCGCAAGCCGCTGTGGATCTCGCAACCGAGCTCGGGGCCAAGGCTTCGAGCACGTTGGCGCAACTGAGCCAGCTTTGCGATACGATCGTCACGGTGGTGACCGACGATTCGGCTATGCGCGCAATCTTCGCGCCCTCCGCCGACTGCCTGCTCGCGGCTGCCCACGGCAAGCTGTTCGTGAACTGCGCTACGGTGACACCGGCGGTACATCGAGAAATCGAGCGGCTAGCCCAAGCGGCCGGCGGCCAAAGCCTCGAGGCGTGTATGGCCAGCTCGATAACTCAAGCTCGTGACGGTACTCTGTACATGATGTGCGCGGGCAGCCGCGGTGCGTTCGACCGCGCCCGCCCGATGTTGGAAAAACTGGCCGCCTCTTTGATCTACGTCGGCGAAGCCGGACGAGCGGCCGAGGTCAAAGCGCTGGTCAATATGGTGATGAACATAAACACGGCGGGGCTGGCCGAAGGACTTGGACTGGCGGCCGCATTGGGGCTGGATCTCGACATGGTGCGCCGAGTTTTCGCTCAGACGGGCGCCGATTCACGCGTTTTGGAGACCGATGGCGCCGACATGCAAAACCGCGCGCACGAAGTGTACTTCTCCGCAGCTCATGCGGCTAAAGACTCGGGCATCGCGCTAGCGCTGGCCCATGCCGCGGGGCTGAAACTCCCGCTGGCGGAGGCTACGAAACGACAATTCGACAACATGGTCGACTTAGGGCTGGGCGAGATCGACAAATCGGGCGTGGCCGAGCTCACGTTCGCGCAACGGCAAGGCCAACGCTTGACGCACGCTTGAGCCGGTCTGCGCGCCTTCATCGTAACGCTTAAATAGGAGGTCGTCGGGTTTTGGCACATCCAACAGGAACGAAGATAGTACCCCTCGTCAGCTCGGGAACCGCAGGTCCTCTAGGGTTCATGCATCTTCCCCGGCTTTGGTCGAAGCTCACTCTGTTTGGCGCTGGTCTGCTGCCCGAGGGCTACGATGCGGTAGGACCCGGCTTCGATTCCCTTACCCTCAAGAACCTCGGTTTAGACAAGGATGAGGTCCTCGCTTATATCAAGAGCCGCAAACCGACCTACCCGCAGTTCGAGGAGTGGATCCTGCAGAAAAAAGGCGGGTCCATCGACCCGGCCGTGATACGCCAGCACAACGAGGCGATCAAGGGATACAGTCACTCGGACGAGCTCGCGCAAAACATGCGCAGCGCTATGGGCGTCAAGCGCGACGACGTCAAAGACGCCGTAACGCTCAATACGCTAGACGACCTCCACGAACTTCACAAGTCGGTCGTCGGAACCACTTCGCAGTAGCCCTTGCGGACGGCCCGGCCGATCACCACAAATTACCGTCAGCGATCAGGACATAGAGAATAGGGCCGATTCCCCACACCAGTGAGATGAGTGCCCATAGGAACTTCTTGTACCGGAAGAGATCGGTGCGCCCTAACAGATTGATCCACACTAGTATGACTGCGATTGGATGCAGTACAAGCGCCAGGATGCATTCGACGATAAGCTTCATCTTGATCTCCCGCAGGTCGGCTACGCGCACGCCCGCTTAGCTGCTTGGTAGTACTTGCTGGTGGGCTCATGATCTAGCGCAGCCGCCAGCAAGCTCGTCGCCGCGACCACGTCGTCGATCGACGAGCCCGTCTTTATACCCATGCCGTCCAGCATGTAAAGCAGGTCTTCGGTCGCGAGGTTCCCGCTGGCGCCCGGAGCGTACGGGCAGCCGCCCAAGCCGCCGGCCGCAGAATCGAAAGTCGCGATGCCAACCTGCAAGGCCGCCATCACGTTGGCCAGCGCCGCGCCGCGCGTGTCGTGGAAGTGCATCGCCAGTCGCCGCGCGTCAAAGCGCGCCAGCAGGAGCGCGCACAGATCGACGACGGCTTTGGGAGTCGCTATTCCGATGGTATCGCCGATGCTGATCTCGTCGACGCCGATTGCCCCCAGCCGGTCGGCGACTTCTATGACCTTGGCGGGCGCGATGGCGCCCTCGTACGGGCAACCAAAGCTCATCGATATGTAGCCTCGGACGCGCAGCTGCTCCGCGCGCGCGCGGCGTACGACCGGCACGAAACGAGTCAGCGACTGCGCGATCGTCGCATTTACGTTGCGCCGGTTGAACGTCTCCGAAGCGGCTGTGAAAACGCCGATCTCGTCAACTCCGGCTGCCAGCGCCCGCTCGAGGCCGCGTTCGTTTGGAACCAGGGCCGCGTAGCGGATGCCGGGCCGGCGCACGATCGCCTTCAACACCTCTTCGGCATCGGCCAGCTGGGCTACGGCTTGCGGTTTGACGAACGACGTCACCTCGATCACCGGCAATCCGGCCCTCGACAAAGCGTCGACGAAAGCCACCTTGGCAGCGGTCGGAACGAGAGCGGCCTCGTTCTGCAGACCGTCGCGCGGCCCCACTTCTACGATCGTCGCGCGCTTTGGAAGGCCCGCAAGCGGGCCGGTTGTCGGCGGATCACTCATTTGACTTGATCTTAGCTATCTCGTCGCCGGCGGCGACGGAGTCGCCCGCCTTGACGTGGACGGTCGCAACGCCGGCGAAGGGAGCAGCGACGGAATGCTCCATTTTCATCGCTTCCATCACGATTATGACGGCGCGTGCGTCCACCCGCTCGCCCGGAGCCACATTTACCTTGACGATCTTGCCGCTCATCGGTGCGGTGACGATGCCGTCGGCCGAATCGGCAGAACCCAGCGACGCATCGCTGTGAGCAGCCGATGGCGGAGGCGCCGGCCTCACTTCGATGGAGCATGAGCCCAGGCAGACGTGCATGCCGTACGCCGTCGTGGCGGCAGCGAAGCGGCGCCGGCTGAGGCCGTCGTCCAAGATGAAGCTGCCGTCGACCTGGCGGGTGACGCTCCCCGACAGGTCGCCGAGGCTGCAACGCCACGCTCCGCCGGGTTCTCTGTCCAGCCGCGCCACGGCGGCCGCCGGTGCGCTCAGGCGAAGCTCGCGTTGCTCGGCAGCCGACCGCCAAGGGCCGAGCCGCTGCCACGGTCCACCAACCGCTGAATGTTGCTCGTACTGCATGGCACCGGCCGCTGCGAGCATCGCGTCGCTCGGTTGTGCGCCGGCCATAAGCTCCTCGGGTCTGAAGCGCTCGCTCAAGAATGCGGTCGTCGTCTTTCCGGCCACAAACGCGGGGTCTCGTACGAGCCAACGGAGCAGCGGCAGGTTGGTGATGACGCCCGCGACCATGTAATCGTCGAGTGCGGCCCTCAAGCGTTCGATGCACTCGGCGCGTGTCCGATCGAAGACGATGAGCTTCGCCAGCATCGGATCGTAGTCACCGGTCAGCACCGAGCCGGTCTCGATTCCGACATCGTTGCGGATGCCGGGACCTTGCGGCGCGACGAAAGCGCCGACCGTGCCGACCGACGGCAAGAAATCTTTGGCGGCGTCCTCTGCGAAGATCCGGACCTCGATCGCGTGGCCGCGCGGTGCGACGCTCTGCTGCGTCAAGCGCAGCGGTCTGCCGGCGGCTATCTCGAACTGCTCGCGTACGAGGTCGACGCCGCTGAGGGCCTCGCTGACCGCATGCTCGACTTGCAAGCGCGCATTCATCTCGAGGAAGTAGTACCGGCCCTCCCCGTCGAGCATGAATTCGACGGTGCCGGCGTTGACGTAACCCGCTGCTGCGGAGGCGCGTATCGCTGCTTGACCCATGTCTGCACGCAGCTGCGGCGACACGGCGGTCGAAGGAGCTTCCTCGAGGATTTTCTGATGCCGGCGCTGCACGGAGCACTCGCGCTCTCCGAGGTGTATGCAGCTGCCGAAAGAATCGGCCAGCACTTGAACTTCTATGTGGCGCGGCGCCGGGAGGTAGCGCTCCACAAAGACCGTGTCATCGCCGAACGCGGCCGCCGCCTCCCGCCGTGCACCATCGAGCGCTGCGTCGAAGTCCTTCGAGTCCGTCACGACGCGCATGCCCTTGCCACCGCCGCCGGCCGCCGCCTTGATCAGAAGCGGGAAGCCGAGCATCTGCGCCTGCGCGCGCAGCGATGTCTTGGACCGCTGGTTTCCGAGCGAACCCTCGATGATGGGAACACCAACACCCGCGACCGTCTGCTTAGCGCTGATCTTGTCGCCCACCGCGCGCATCGCCGAAGGCGGCGGTCCGACGAATACGAGGCCCGCGTCCGCGCAAGCCTGAGCGAAAACCGCGTTTTCCGCCAAGAATCCGTAGCCCGGGTGGATGGCCGCCGCACCGCAGCCGAGCGCGGCTGCGATGATGACATCGCCGCGCAGATACGATTCGCGCGGCGGCGGCGGCCCGATGCGTACGGCGGCGTCGCATATCCTCGTGTGTGGCGCCCCCGCATCCGAATCCGAATAAACGCCGATCGTGCGCATGCCCATGGCTTTGGCGGTTCGGGCTATGCGCACTGCGATCTCGCCGCGGTTGGCGATCAGAACGCTTGGGAACGGAGCGCTCAGCGCCAAGCCGGCTTGCGCCTTTCGATAAAAGCCCGCAGACCCTCTTGGCCCTCAGCGCCCGCTCGGCGGGTTGCGATTTCAGCGGCGGTCCAGGCCCGAGCTTCGTCCGGCGCCATCGTCCCTACGCGCCGCGCAAGCTGTTTGGCGGCGCGCGCCGCCTGCGGCGCGCTGCTGCGCAGTTCGGCCACTTTGTCTTCGACTGCACGGTCGAGCTCATCGGCCAGACAGATCTCGTGGATGAGACCGATGCGCAAAGCACGCTGCGCATCGAAACGCTCAGCCGTCGAGAACAGCGCGCGCGCGTGTCCAGGGCCGATCTTTCTCACGACGAAGGGCGAGATCACCGCCGGAACGATGCCAAGTTTGGCCTCCGTGAAGCCGAACACCGCATCGCGCTCGGCTATCGCTATATCGCAGGCGGCAATCAGACCAGCGCCGCCGCCCAACGCCGCCCCTTGAACGCGCGCGATGACGGGCGCGGCGCAGCCGTCTATTGCGGCGAACATGTCCCCCAGGCGCACAGCGTCGGCTACATTTTCAGCCTGCGTGAGATCGAGGCCGGCGCGCATGTAGTTGATGTCCGCTCCGCCGCAAAACGTCTGCCCTTGGCCCTCGAGCACCACGCAGCGAATATCGGCGTCTGACGAAAGCTCGCGGAAGATCTGCGTCAGCCGTCCGATCGCGGTGGCGTCGAGCGCGTTGCGGACGGCCGGCCGATTGACCCGCACGCGCGCGACTTGGTCGGCGCGGACTACGGCTACGGGCTCGGTCATGAAAAGCCGCTCACATCCGGAACACGCCGAATTGGGTGCGCGGAACCGGAGCATTGGCGGCCGCGGCGATGCCCAGGGCCAAGACGGCGCGCGTATCCGCCGGGTCGATGATCCCGTCGTCCCAGATGCGGGCCGTGCTGAAGTAAGGGTTGCCCTCGCTCTCGTATTTGGCAAGCGTCGGCTGCATGAATTCGGCTTGCTCCTCTTCGCTCATCGTCTTCGCCTGCTTTTTCAAGCTCTGCAGCCGCACGGTCAGCAAGACGCTCGCGGCCTGCATGCCGCCCATCACCGAGATGCGTGCGTTGGGCCACATCCAAAGCTGCCGCGGCTCGTAGGCTCGTCCGCACATGCCGTAGTTTCCGGCGCCGAACGATCCGCCGATGATCACGGTGAATTTGGGAACGCGCGTATTGGCGACCGCCATGACCATCTTCGCGCCGTCCTTGGCGATGCCGCCCTCCTCGTATTTTTTGCCCACCATAAAGCCCGTGATGTTCTGCAAGAACACGAGCGGCACGCCCCGCTGGCTGCACAACTCGATGAAGTGTGTCGCTTTTAGGGCGCTTTCGGAGAACAAAATGCCTTGGTTTGCAATGATGCCCACCGGATAGCCCTCGATACGCGCGAACCCGCAGACGATCGATTGACCGTACAAGGCCTTGAACTCGTGCATCTCGCTCGCGTCGACGATGCGCGCTATGACTTCGCGGACGTCGTAGGACTTGCGCGGATCGCGGCTTACTATGCCGTAGAGTTCTTGCGGATCGAATCGAGGCGGCACTGGGGGTCGCAGCCGCCAAGACGGGGCGGGCGGCGCGTTGAGGTTCGCTACGATCTCCCGGCACATGCCAAGGGCCTGATCGTCCGACAGAGCGTAATGATCGCACACCCCCGAGATGCGCGCGTGCACGTCGGCGCCACCAAGCGCCTCGGCGGAAACGACCTCGCCGGTCGCGGCCTGGACCAGCGGCGGCCCGCCTAAAAATATAGTCCCTTCGCCCTTCACGATGACCGTTTCATCTGACATCGCAGGCACGTAAGCGCCGCCGGCCGTGCATGACCCCATGACGACCGCGATCTGCGGTATTCCGCGGCTCGACATCTGTGCCTGATTGTAGAAGATGCGGCCGAAATGTTCGTGGTCCGGAAACACGTCGGCTTGCAACGGCAAGAAAGCGCCGCCCGAGTCTACCAGGTAGACGCAGGGCAGCCGGTTGGCAAGACCGATTTCCTGCGCCCGCAAATGTTTCTTGACGGTCATCGGAAAGTAAGTGCCGCCTTTGACGGTCGCGTCGTTGACGACCAGGACGCACTGCCGTCCTTCGATGACGCCGATTCCGGTGATGATCCCGGCGCTGGGCGCCTCGTCATGATACATGCCGTTAGCGGCCAGCGCGGAGAACTCCAAAAATGGCGTCAGCGGATCGATCACGCGAGCAATCCGTTCGCGCGCGGGCAGCTTCTTGCGAGCGACGTGTTTGGCCATCGCCGCTTCGCCGCCGCCGCGCGCGACCAATTGGATGCGCGCGCGCAAGTCGGCGATCAGACCGAGAAAATAATCGCGGTTGGCGGCGAATTCCGCCGCCGTAGTATCGACGCGCGCACCGATGGCGGCCATAAGCCGAGGTACGTTTTCTTCCGCAAGGGACGCAGCCTGCATGACGCCAACGACGCGCTCGTAGTGGCCAAGACCTTCGAATGTGTCCCCAACGTTTCCGAAGGCCGCCGGCCGGACGTCATTGCGGAGATTTCCCGAGCCGCGGCCTCTGCGCCCGGCGCGGCTTTGATCGACACGCAGAGCGACGCATCGCATAACCGCTCGGTTCTGACCTTAGTCGGCACCGCGGACGGCGTTTTAGAGGCGGTGCTGCGCGCGACCGAGGTCGCAGTCGCGCGCATCGACTTGCGGTCTCACCAAGGGGCACATCCGCGCATGGGCGCGGTCGACGTCATCCCGTTCGTACCCGTGGGCGATGCGACCATGGAAGACGCGGTTTTGCTGGCCCGCCGATGCGCCCAGGCCGTCTGGGAGCGCCACCGTGTGCCTTCGTATTTCTATGAGTTCGCGGCTACTACGCCGCGGCGCAGAGATCTCTCTGCGGTGCGCAAGGGCCAATTCGAGGGTTTGCTGACGAGCATCGCCGACCCGGACCGTCGACCGGACGTAGGCGAAGCCCGATTGCACCCGAGCGCGGGTGCAGTTGCGATCGGCGCCCGCGATTTCCTGATCGCGTATAACGTCAACCTCGCAACCGCCGACCTAAAGCTCGCCGAGCGCATCGCCCTGGCCGTCCGCCAGCGCAGCGGCGGCTTTTTCGGCATAAAGGCGCTTGGTTTCGCATTATCCGAATCCGAGGTCCAGGTCTCGATGAACGTCGTCAGCGTTCGATCGATTCCGCTGTACCGAGTCACGGAGGTGATCCGCCGTGAGGCGTCAGCGGCTGGCGTCGCGCTGAGCAGCTGCGAACTCGTCGGGTTAGCTCCGCTGGCTGCCGTGGCCGAATCGGCGGCGTATTATCTGCACCTCGACGATATCGACTCGTCTCAAGTCACGTGGTGACCGCTCCCGCGGCCTTCAACCGTTCATACGCCATCGTCAACGCCACCGCGGTTACCATGGCGCCCCTAGGCGCCCGCGCGTCCGACGACAGCGCGGTCGGCGATGACGACTTGGGCTTACTCGAGCAGGCGGTAATAATAGTGAGGGAAGGACGGATCAAGGCCGTCGGCCCATATGCCGATCGTGCGTCGGACGTCGCCCGAGTCGAGGCCGAAGGCGGCCCGATTTGCGACGTGGGCGGAAAAGTCGTGGTGCCTGGATTGATCGACGCGCACACTCATGCTCTTTTCGCGGGCGAACGGTTGGCCGACTTTGAGGCCCTCGCCGCGGGCCGCAGCCCGCCGCTTGGCATCAGCTACACCGTGCGCCAAACGCGCGCCGCAGCGCCCGACGCTCTGCTCGCGGTCGGCAAGCGTCACCTCGAATGGATGCGCGACCACGGAACGACGACTGCCGAATTAAAGACCGGCTATGCGCTGGACGCTGCGGGCGAGGTCCGCATGCTCGCAGCCATGGCCGAGCTCGACGCGATGACCCCGTTGCCTCACATAGTCGCAACCTTTTGCGGCGCTCACGCATTGCCGCCCGAGTTCGCTGACCATGAGGACTTCGTCGACGAGCTATGCGACCGCATACTGCCCGCGGTGATCGAGACAAAGATTGCCAAGTTCGCCGACGCGTTTTGCGAGCTTGGTTTCTTCAGCGTCGACCAGAGCCGAAGATTCTTAGAAGCCTGCGCCGCGCTCGGCTTGGGCCTGCGCGTTCACGCTGACGAGTTGTCGCCGGCCGGCGGAGCCTTGCTGGCCGCCAAGCTGCGCTGCAGCTCAGCCGATCATCTCAACTTCGTCGATGCCGAAGGGGCCGCTGCGCTCGCGCGCGCGCGGGTCGTCGGTATCCTGTGTCCGACGACCGTAGACTACTTAAACTTGCCGCGTTGGCCGCCGGCTCGCATGCTGATCGATGGCGGCGTTCGGGTCGCCTTGGCGACGGATTTCAACCCAGGGACGAGTCCTTGTTTTTCACTCCAGCGGGCGGCACATCTGGCGCGCCGCAAACTGGGCATGTCCATCGCCGAGACGCTGGCAGCGGTCACCGTTTGGCCGGCTGCCTCGCTTGGTTTGGTCGGGCAGGCCGGCTGCCTCGCGCCGGGATGCAAAGCTGACATGGCCATCCTTAAAATCGACGACCACCGCGAGTTCGGCTACTACGATGGAGGCAATCTCGTCGCCCAGACGTTGATCGGCAAGGCTTAGGCGCTACGAACGTCTGTTTCAAAGCGTGCCTGTTGGGTACGAATAGCCGGAGGACGTCCATGAAACAGTACTCCGCCCGTTTCCCGAGCACTCTGGCATCCGTCGCTCATGCCCGCCGGGCATGCACAGAGTTCGCGCAAAGCTGCGGTTTTGGCCCGTCGGAGACGGCGGATATCGCACTTGCCGTGGGCGAAGCGTGCAACAACGCGGCGGAGCACGGCCACATCGCCCGCGGCCAGTACTGCGTCCGGTGCACATTCGCCAACGGAGTGCTGCGGATCTGCGTCGAGGACCGGGGCAAGGGTTTCGAGTTTAGGGGCAAAGGCGAGCCCAGGGAGCCCGAGCAAAGAGGCGTGCGCGGCCTGGGAATATTCATCATGCGCGCCCTGATGGATGACGTGTCGTACCACGTCGACGATGTAGGCACGACCGTGTCCCTGATCAAACGCCGTCCTCAGGCCGCCGCGCGCCATCGCTCGGGCCCCGGCGTCGCCGTGCGTGGATTGTCGTTCGTGGGCACCGACGAGTTCATTGCCGTCCGGCCGCTATTCTTGCGTTGATTCCTCGAACTGGCGCGCGAAGTCGTCCGGCTTCAAACCGCACGCTGCCGCCAGCTTCGACAGCCGCGGCTCCATGAAATCTTGGGGCTCGAGCCGGATCATATAGCTGCGCCCAACTTCGTAGGCCTCGGTTTTGGTGTCGACTAGCCGAACCCGAATTCGGCCGGTGGCAGGATCGATCATGTCCGAGAGACTGACCGGAGCCACTTTGCCGCCGCGCAGCGCGACCATCGCCCCTGACTCGCCGCTCAAAAGATAGCGTATGGCTCCGTAACCGAGCGTTCGACAATACTCGACGTCGAACGGCACTGGCTTTGCGCAGCGCAACTCGTACCCTATGTCCTTGGTGACGAAAGTGATCGGCAGTCCTAAGCGCTCCAGCCTGCTTGTCAACGCGCTTTTCAGCACGTCGCCTAGCTTTACGTCGCTCAACCTTATGTGGCCGTACGCGTCGCGAGCCGCGTCGGAGGCAGAACCCAACTCTCGGGCGTCCAAACGCTCGGCTATGCCCTCCGCGACGATGGCGACGCCGTGGTCGTGGCCCCCCGCCCGGCGCTTGATCATGCTTCCGACGATCGTGTCGACGACGCGCTCGAGCGCAAGCTCCCCGGGGCCAAACTCCTCGGGGATGACCCCGAGCGTCGCGCCCGCCGCCTTGCAGATGCCCAAGGCGAGCGCGCCGGATTTACGGCCCATGCTGACGACGACGTACCAGCGCGTCGTCGTGCGCGCGTCCTCCATGAGGCTTTCGACGATATTGGTACCTACGGCGCGCGCCGTTTCGAAGCCGAACGTCGGCATGTTATCCGGCAGCGGCAGGTCGTTGTCGATCGTCTTGGGGACGGTCGCAACCTTGATGGTTCCGCCGGCGGCTTCGGCAACTTTGGCGGCTCCGAACGTCGTGTCGTCCCCCCCGATGCACAAGAGGTGACTCACCTCCAGCCGCCGCAGGGCGGCCACGGTAGCCGCAAGGCTCTCCGCCGTTTGGGCAGGATTGGTGCGCGACGTACGCAGCACCGAGCCGCCGGTCCAATGGATCCGGCTCACGTCCTCGATGCTCAACCCAATCGCATGACTGCTGTCGCCGCGCGCGAGCCACTTGTAACCGTCGTAGATGCCGACGGCCGCGCAACCTTTATTGATGGCTTCTATGGCGGCCGCCGCGATGACGCCGTTGATGCCGGGAGCGGGCCCGCCGCCGACTAAGATTCCTAGGGTTGGGCTAACGGCGCTATGGCCTCGGGCGGCGGCGGCTTCAGCGGTTCGCTGACTTTGCGAAATACGATCTTTCCGTCCTCAGCTTCAAACAGTATGTGATCGCCCACCTTGAAGTTGCCGCGCAGCAGCTCTTCGGACAGTGGGTCCTCAACGAAACGCTGAATCGCCCGCCGCAGCGGCCGAGCGCCCATGGTCGGATCCCAACCCTCTTTGGCTAGCAGCTCGCGCGCGCCGTCGGTGGACTCAAGCCGCATGTGCTGGTTTTCGAGCTCCTTGATCACCTTGGCAAGCTCTAGGCCGACGATAAGCTTGATCTCTTCCATCTCGAGGGCATGGAATACGACGACCTCATCGATGCGGTTCAAGAACTCCGGTCGGAAGATGTGTTTGATCTCTTCCAGTATCTTGTTCTTCATACGCTCGTAGCGGACCGTGGGCGAGCCTTCTTCTTTGACCGGCCGGAAACCGATCTCAGCCGAGCGCTGCATGCCGAGCGTTCCGATGTTGCTCGTCATGATGATGACCGTATTTTTGAAATCGACGATGCGCCCTTGGGAATCGGTCAGCCGCCCATCTTCGAGCACCTGCAACAGCAGGTTAAAGACGTCGGGGTGGGCTTTCTCGATCTCGTCCAAGAGCACCACGGAATACGGCCGCCGCCGAACCGCTTCGGTCAGCTGACCGCCTTCTTCGTAACCGACGTAGCCGGGGGGCGCACCGACCAGCCGCGAGACGGCGTACTTCTCCATGTACTCGGACATGTCGATACGTACCATCGAGTCCGCATCATCGAACAGGAACTCGGCCAGCGTCCGCGCGAGCTCCGTCTTGCCGACGCCTGTCGGCCCCAAGAAGATGAAAGAGCCGATCGGCCGCTTGGGATTTTTCAAGCCGGCCCGCGCCCGACGGATGGCACGCGTCATGACCTTGATCGCTTCGTCCTGACCGACGATGCGCCGGTGTAGGACTTCCTCCATCGCTAGCAGCTTCGTCGTCTCTTCTTCCTTCAGCTTGCTGACGGGGATGCGCGTCCAGGTCGAAACGATGAAGGCGATCTCCTCAGGCCCCACCGTGTTTATCTTCTCGCCTTTCTGATTGCGCTTTTCCAGCCACTCGGCTTCCATCTGCTGCTTCTTCGCGCGCAGCTTCTCCTCACGATCGCGGATTTGCGCCGCTTTTTCGAACTCCTGAGCTTTGATGACGGCCTCTTTTTCGGCCTTTACCTTGCGGATGTCGTTCTCGACTTCGCGGATGTCGGGCGGCAAAGACGTGGACTGCAGGCGAACGCGCGAGGCGGCTTCGTCCATCAAGTCGACCGCCTTGTCAGGCAGAAAGCGGTCCGTGATGTAGCGATCGCTCAACCGCGCCGCGGCCTCGAGCGCCTCGTCGGTGATCTTGACGCGGTGGTGCGCCTCGTAGCGGTCGCGCAGGCCTTTGAGGATGTCGACCGTCTCATCGACCGAAGGTTCGCCGACCATGATCGACTGGAAACGGCGCTCCAACGCGGAGTCTTTTTCGATGTGCTTGCGGAATTCGTTAAGCGTCGTCGCGCCGATGCATTGCAGCTCGCCGCGGGCCAAAGCCGGTTTGATGATGTTGCTCGCGTCTATAGCGCCTTCGGCAGCTCCCGCACCGACGAGCGTGTGCAGTTCATCGATGAACAGGATGATCTCGCCGCTGGCGCCGCGGATCTCGTCCATGACGCGCTTCATGCGCTCTTCGAATTCGCCGCGATACTTCGTGCCGGCCACCAGCCCGGCCAGATCTAGCGTGATGACCCGCTTGTCGCGCAGCAACTCCGGAATATCGCCGGCGATCACGCGCTGCGCCAGCCCTTCGGCGATCGCCGTCTTGCCGACGCCTGGTTCGCCGATGAGCGCCGGGTTGTTCTTCGTGCGCCGCGAGAGTATCTGGATGACGCGTTCGATCTCGCTCGCGCGGCCGATGACGGGATCCAGCTTGTTGTCCCGCGCCAGCTGGGTGAGATCGCGGCCGTAAGCGTCGAGCGTCGGCGTCTTGCTCTTGCCTTTGGACGTTCCTTGAGCCGGGGTCTCCGCCCCGAGCAACGACGTGGTCTGAACCCGCACCTTGGCGGGATCGACGCCCAGATTGGTGAGCACGCGCGCGGCGACGCCTTCGCCCTCGCGGATCAGGCCCAGCAGCAGATGCTCGGTCCCGATGTAGTTGTGGTTGAGCTGACGAGCCTCTTCGAAGGCAAGCTCGATCACCCGCTTGGCGCGCGGGGTGAACACCATCTCCTGCTGAACCGTCTGGCCACCGCGCCCGACTATCGCCTCAACTTCGGCGCGCACCTTGGCCAGGTTGACGCCAAGCGTCTCCAGCACTTTGGCGGCGAGGCTCTCGCCTTCGCTTATGATGCCGAGCAATATGTGCTCGGTGCCGATATAGTTGTTGCCCAGACGCTGAGCTTCTTCTTGCGCCAGCACGATACTGCGCCGCGCGCGCTCGGTGAAGGGCTCCCACATGCTCATGAAAGACAGCGACTCCTTTGGTGTCTTGGCCGCCGGCCAAGCCGGCGATTTTATTCGGGCGCGGCCCTCACTAACAGTATTCGACAGTTTCGGCCGCGCTGCATCCTTGTGCGCAGTCAAGACAAAGGGAAGGCGCACAGCCCTCCCCCGAACGCTCGGCCACATGATGCAGCCTCAAGCGATGCGGGTCCTTGCTGTGCTGGTGCCCGTGGGGAAAATCATCGGCTTTCGGTCGATGGAATCGTGACTCCATCACTACGCCCGAGTTTGACAACTCGGATGCGGGTTGATATTCAACCCGCTCGCCGATCAGCACGCCTAGGAGCGTCCTCGCTTGAGGCTCCGCTCAATCATACTGCCGTCCGTTTGACTTCGTCAAGACGCCGCAACGGAATTGCCCGTCACACATGCGAACCCCAGGTCGGTGCAGCCATGACACACCGGGTCGCCATCGCGCTCGGGTCAAACGTCGGTGACCTCCAAGGCAACGTCATCGGTGCCCTGCAAAAGCTGCGGCGTTACGTGGACATCGAGCGAATTTCGTCGGCGTACGAGACCAAGCCGGACGGTTTCGCCGACCAGCCTGACTTCTTGAACCTAGCGTGCACCGGGACGACGCGCTTGTCGCCGCAAGATTTGCATCGGGCGATGCAAGCCATCGAACGGCAAATCGGCCGGCGAACGATCGTCCCGCTTGGGCCGCGCGCCATAGACCTCGATCTACTGCTGTATGACGACCTGAGCATCGATGATCCGCAACTTCGGATCCCGCATCATGGACTGGCGACCCGGGCGTTCGTGCTCGTGCCGCTGGCCGAGATAGCGTCCACCTGGGTTCATCCGGCCACGGGCCGCACCATTGCCTCATTAGCGGCCGCCGTCGACTCCTCGGGGGTCCAGCGCAAGCCCGGCGGCCTGCTGACGCGCGTGCAGCGGGACGTACAGGAGGCTCGACCGGAGGTTCCCTTGGCGCTCCAGCGGGCCGGTGTCACCGGCGTCAAGACGTTGATCGGCGTCAATTCGGGACACGGACCGCCGACGACGACCATCGCCACCTTCGACGTCTTTGCCGATCTCGATGCAAATCGCAGCGGCGTCCACATGTCGCGCTTCTCCCAAGACATCGAAGACGTGCTCGGCGACATCGCAGCCGAGCGAGCGAGCGGCGTGGAGGCGCTAGCGCTCGCCGTCGCTCGCCGGGTGGTAGCCAACCAGCAAGCGGAACGGGCTGAAGTCAGCGTGCGAGCTGAAGTAGCGTTCCCGCGCCGCACGCCGGCGAGCGCACTTGCGACGGCGGAATTTTTCATCGTTCTAGCGCGCGCGGTCGTCACTCCCGAGCTCGAGCGCCGTTTAATCGGCATCGAGGCCCAGGGCATGACGGCCTGCCCGTGCGCCCAGGCCATGGTAGCCGACTACAGCCGCGAGCGCCTCCAGCGCGAAGGCTTCAGCGCAGAAGACATCGCTCGAATTTTGGCCAACATCCCAATCGCCACGCATAATCAGCGCGGCCTGGGCACCCTCATGATCGGCACGCCCAAAGACGTAGACATCGAGACCATGGTGGAGATAGTCGAGCAGTCGATGTCGGCCGAGACCTACGACCTGCTCAAACGGCCGGACGAGCTGTTCGTCGTCAACAAGGCTCACTTCGCACCGCGCTTCGTCGAGGATGTCGTGCGCGAGATGCTCCGCTACGCGCACGATGTTCTGTCCGACTATCCGGCCGATACCTTTGTCCTCGCCAAGCAGCTCAACTACGAGAGTATCCACAAGCATGATGCCGTCGCTGAGTCGTGCGCGACGCTCGACGAGCTGCGCCGCGAGCTGCGCGGCGAACCGGCGCTCGGCCGCACGACGCTCGAACAATGGCTCTACGGGCGAGAAAGATCCCCAAGCGCATGAATTGGGAAGCGGCAGTCGGTCCTTACCAGCCGATCCGCCGGCGTGCCGTCAATTGCCGCCGCCTTGCTGCCGCGGCGCTGTGCTTGGCTGTCGTCGCGCCTTACGGCCTCGCTCGGCGCGCGGCAGCGGACCAGACGCTGAGCATGCGCGTGTTCGAAGATGTCGCTATGACGGTGCAGCTACGGTACTACGATCCGAACTATAACGGCGTCGCCTGGGAGCAGCGTGTCAACAGCTATCGACCGTTGATGCGGTGCGCATCGGGCGAAGACCAGCGCTACCGGTTGCTGCGAAAGCTGCTCGCGCCGCTTGGCGACAGCCATACCGCCGTGTTTTCGCCGACCCAGCTGAAGGCTTTGGCACGCGGCCGAGATGACGGCGCCTCGCATTGGCGCATGGTAGCGCCCGGCGTAGCCTATCTCAGGATCGACAGCTTTGCCGACAACGCCGATGCGCTGTTGCAATCCGCGCTGGCGGACGTGCGCGGCGTGCCGGCGCTCGTTTTGGACCTGCGAGCCAACCCCGGGGGGCTGGTCGATACGGTAGACGCCGTCGCCGGCGCGTTCTTACCCGCCGGCACTCCGTTGGCCAGCGGCACGCGGCGCTATCGCTGGTTCCGACCCGAGCGCTTCACTTCGACCGCCGACTTTTCGGCACGCTACTCCGGCAGGCTGGTCGTGATAGTCGACGGCACAACCCAAAGCGGCGCGGAGATGCTGGCCCGTGCGCTGCAATTCTATCACCGCGCACTGATCGTGGGGATGCGCTCGGCCGGCAAAGTCCTCGGCGTCGACGTGGAGGAACGCTTACCGGACGGAGGCTTGCTGCGGGTCGCGACGATCGGCGTGCGCGATCCCGGCGGTGCGCCGTTGGAGGCCCGCGGCGTGAGACCCGATCTAAGCGTTTCCGGTAGCGCGGCGCAATTGCGCGCGGCGCTGACTTTTCTTAGACGCTCGCCGGCAGGCGTTCCCGCACCGCCGACGCGAGATTTTCTTCCCCGACGATAGTAGCGCGCGGCACGTAGTCGCGCGTCTTTTCCAAGTCGTGCTCGGCGACGCCGACTATTATAAGCGGGATGTCGCGCGTGTTGAAGCCCTCGCTTAGATAACGGGCCGCCTCGCGGCCGTGCGATGGAATGCGGCTGCAAGCTACCACGATGACATCCGGACGGATGCGGGTAACCGTGCGGAAGAAGGACGGCCAGCGCGGCTCGTCTTCGGCGAGTTGTACATCGATCTTGGAAAGCACGTCGCGGCGCGCGGCACATTGCGGGTCCGTGTCAAACTGCAGCAACAGCAGCTTTGCCATGCGCGCCAGTTCGAGCGGCGGGGAGCGCCGTCCCTTGCGCGGAAGCTCGGCCGCATATGGACCATCAAGCCCAGCTCGATGCGCTCGGCACCAAACGAGACGCCGCGGCGATGCCGGCCGGCGCTGCAGCGGTGGCGCGCCAACACGAACGAGGAAAGCTGACCGCGCGCGAACGCATCGAGCGGCTCGTCGACCCGGACAGCTTCTACGAACTCGACGCCTTCGCAGTTCACCGCAGCGATGCATTCGGCTTAGGCGATAGGCGTTATGTCGGCGACGGCGTCGTAACTGGCCACGCTAAGATCGACGGCCGCCAAGTCTTTGTGTTCTCTCAGGACGCGACCGTGCTCGGGGGATCGTTGGGCGAAGTCTTCGCAGAGAAGATCTGCAAGGTGATGGACTTAGCCTTGCGCACGGGCTGCCCGATGATCGGCATCAACGATTCCGGAGGCGCGCGCATTCAAGAGGGCGTGGTCAGCCTCGGCGGTTACGCCGAGATCTTCTGGCGCAACGTCCAATGCTCCGGCGTGATCCCCCAGATATCGATCATCGCGGGACCATGCGCCGGCGGTGCCGTGTACAGTCCGGCGATTACGGACTTCATCTTCATGGTCGACCAGATATCGCAGATGTTCATCACCGGCCCTGAGATAATCAAGACGGTGACCGGCGAGGAGGTCTCGTTCGAAGAACTCGGCGGCGCCGCGACCCACAACGTGAAGAGCGGCGTCGCGCATTTCCTGTGCGCAGACGAAGATGATTGCTTCGCGCAGTTGCGCACGCTGCTGTCTTTTTTGCCGCTCAACAACGTCGACGACCCGCCGGCCGGCCCGGGCTCCGATGACCCGATGCGCGCGGACGACGGCCTCATCGACATCATCCCGAGCTCCGCCTCCCTGCCGTACGACATGACCGATATCATCGAGCGGATCGTGGACGACGCCGATTTCTTCGAAATCCAAGCCCTCTACGGCACCTCGCTCGTCGTCGGGTTCGCACGGATGGGCGGCGCGCCGGTCGGCATCGTCGCAAACCAACCCCGAGTGCTCGCCGGGGTGTTGGACATAAATTCCTCGACCAAAGGCGCTCGGTTCGTGCGCTTTTGCGACGCCTTCAACATCCCGCTGCTAACCTTGGTCGACGTCCCCGGGTTCTTGCCCGGAACGAGTCAAGAATTCGGCGGGATAATCAAACACGGCGCTAAGCTGTTGTACGCTTTTGCTGAAGCCACCGTGCCGAAGGTCACGCTGATAACCCGCAAAGCCTACGGCGGCGCGTACGACGTCATGTGCAGCAAGCATATCCGCTCGGATTTCAATTTCGCCTGGCCGACGGCAGAAATCGCCGTGATGGGACCGCAGGCGGCCGTCAAAATTATATTTCGCGATGAAATTGCCGGTGCGGCGGACCCGGCCGCAAAGGCCCAAGAGCTGGTCGCCGATTACGTCGAGCGGTTTGCCAATCCGTACGTGGCAGCCGAGCGCGGTTACATCGACGACGTCATCGATCCCGCGCACACTCGGCCTACGCTGATCGAGGCATTCAAAGTGCTGAGGACCAAACGCGTTCCCCGGCCAGCGAGGCGTCACGGCAACATCCCTCTGTGATTACGTCTGCGCCTTCGACGGAGGAAGCTGCCGCGATCGCCGGCGCGCTGGCGCTGAGCGCCACCTGGGCGGGCCGCTCGACCGCGCCTTCCCCCCTCGCTGCGTCGTCCTACCGAACGTTGTCCAACGACCCAAGGCCGTCTTGGCGCGCCGTCGCGCGTCAAGAAATTCTCCGGGGCGATGTTTAGCAGGCTTCTGGTCGCAAACCGCGGCGAGATAGCCGTTCGGATCATCCGAGCCTGTCGTGAACTCGGTGTCGCACCGATCGCGGTTTATTCCGACGCGGACCGTGACGCGCTGCATGCGACGATGGCCGATGAAGCGTATCGCATCGGACCAGCGGCGGCTCGAGCATCGTACCTGGACGCTGACAAGCTGTTAGAAGTGGCGGCTTCCAGCGGCTGCGACGCGCTTCATCCGGGCTACGGTTTTTTTGCCGAAAGCGCGGACTTCGCGCGACGCTGCGCCGAGCGCTCGATTACGTTCGTGGGGCCTTCACCCGAAGCGATCGAGCGGATGGGCGACAAGATCGCCGCTCGTCAAGCGGCCCAGGAAGCCGGCCTGGCGATCGTCCCCGGTAGCGCCGCGCCCGTGCGCTCGATTCAGGAGGCGCGCCGCATAGCGGACGCATTGGGCTTTCCAGTCGCCGTCAAGGCCGCCGCCGGCGGCGGAGGCAAAGGGCTCAAAGTCGCCCTTGACCGCGGCGAGCTGGACCGAGCGCTCGCGCTTGCCGTCAAAGAGGCCGGCGCGTATTTCGGCGACGACACCGTCTATATCGAACGTTACCTAGCGCGTCCAAAACACGTGGAGGTCCAGGTGGTCGCTGACCGTCACGGCCACGTGCTGCATATGGGGGAGCGGGACTGTTCGCTGCAGCGCCGGCACCAAAAGCTGATCGAAGAAACGCCGGCAGCGATCGACCAGCGCCTGCGCGCGGATCTGCATGCGGCCGCCTGCCGTTTGGCGCGCGCGATCCGCTACGACAGCATCGGAACGATCGAATGCCTGGTGGAAGACGACCGCTACTACTTCTTGGAGATGAACACCCGAGTGCAAGTCGAGCACACGATCACCGAGATGACGTGGGGCGTCGACTTGGTCAAGGCTCAGCTGCGCATCGCGGCGGGCGAACCGCTTTGGCTCGAGCAGGAAGATCTCTACCCGCGCGGCCACGCGATCGAATGCCGCATCAACGCCGAGTCGCCGGCAGCTGATTTTCGTGCAAGCTCGGGGCGGATCTCGGCTTACGCGCCGCCCGCCGGCCCGGGCGTGCGCATCGACTCCGCCGCGTTTAGCGGTTGGATCATTCCGGCGGACTACGATTCGCTTGTGGCCAAGCTGGCCGTTTGGGGTCAGGATCGCGAAGAAGCGCGGCTACGCATGCTGCGCGCGCTGGGCGAGTTCGTGCTGCGCGGTATCGACACGACGATTCCGCTGTTCCGCTGGCTGCTCGCCCAGCCGGTGTTCGCCGACAGCGGTTACGATACGACCACCGTGGAGACGCTCGTCAACTCGGGCGCCGCCGCTTCGGCCCACGCTCAGGCAAGCGTCGACGGTGCGGAGGGATCATCGGGAGCGGACCGCGACGAGTCGTCCGACGGATCTCAGCGCCTCGTCGTCGAGGTCAACGCCAAGCGGTTCGACGTACGCGTCCACGGCCCGTCGGCCGGCTTGAGGCGGCCCGACGACGCTGCGCCGCTCAGGCGGGCAGTCAAGCATAACGCGCCGAAGCTTAAGCCCGGCGGCAGCGCTGCGATCCTAGCCCCGATGCACGGTCTGGTGGCGGAGATCAACGTCGGGCCGGGCGACACAGTGGCGGCCGGACAGGTCGTCGCCATCATCGAAGCGATGAAGATGATGAACGAAGTCATCGCCCAGCGGTCGGGCCGCGTAGACCGAGTCAGCGCGAGCGTCGGCGATACAGTAGAGGCCGGCTACCCGCTCGTATCGCTAGCCGAGGAGTAGGATTTGATCACGGCGGCCTTAATCGCAGCGGTCTTGGGCGCAGGGGTCGCGCCGGGGCCACCCGAGCTCAACACTGTGGCGCCGGCCTTCCGCTTGCCGCCGTTGAGCGGCGCTCCGATCGCTCTTTCGCGTCTGCGCGGCCGCGTCGTAGTGCTCAATTTCTTTGCGACCTGGTGCCCGCCATGTCGCGCGGAGACGCCCGATTTGATTGCGGTCGAAAGGCGCTACGGCGCAAAGGGCGTGGCATTCTTAGGGATCGACGACCGCGAGAGCGCCGCTTTGGTGCAAGCCTTTGTCAAGGCCAAGGGGATCCGCTATCCGGTCGCTCTGGACGGCGACGGCAAGGTCGACAAGCGCTACGACGTGCGAGCGATTCCGACTACCTACGTCCTCGATCGGTCCGGCGTCGTGCGTTATCGCCAGGTAGACGAGCTGGATCGTTCTACGTTGACTCTGGCGCTCGACTCGGCGATCGAAGGAAAGCCGCTGCCGCAAAGCGTGGCAGCGCGCCGTTTCGGCGAGGTCGCTGAGCGCGCGACGCGTGAGGTGCAAGCGCTGACGGCGACGGCGCACAGCGCGCTGGCCGCTCGCAACGCGGGCATCGCCGGCACCGACGGGAGCGCGGCCATCAAGTTGGGCACTGCTGCCGGTGCTCAGCTGGACCGCTTGCAAAGCGCGTCCGAATCTTCGTCGATCGATTACTTCGCCAGTACTCGGCAGCGCGACGCCCTGGACCTGGCCCTGGCCGGCGCGTATGAAGTCCGCGCCGCCTCGGCTCATGCTGCCCCTTCAACGACCGACGCCGAGCGGGCCGCGTTGCTGCGCGGCCAGGCCGCCCAAGACGCCGAAAGGTTCGCGGACGCGGAGCGCTGGTATGCCAAAGCCGCGGCACTGGCTCCGACCGACGTCGCCGCATTCGACGGCGAGTACCTAGCGGCATACGAGCTGCACGATTATCAAAAGGCGGCCGACGCGGCGACTGGGCGCGCGCGTGCCGCTCCGTCAGACCCCGAAAGCTGGCTGACGGCCGCGTCGGCACAGATGTCGCTGCACCGTTACGGGCAGGCGCTTGACGCCGCGCGACGGGGGCTGGGACTTGCCGTCGACGGTTACGCTAAACATCCTAGCAAACCGGCCGCAGCGTATGAACTGGGACGGATTTGGCTGAAGATGGCACGCATCGAGCTTGCCGCCGGCAGCCGCCCACCGGCGCAAGCGCTGTTGCGCGATGCAATCGCCGCGGCGCCGCAGACGATCGTAGCTCAACAGGCACAAGAACAGCTCGGCGCGTTGGCCGAAGTGCCCGTCGGCTTAGGCGTTTGGGGTGCGGCGCGCGTGACCGCCGGCGCTTCCAGTCCGGCCGCGCTTTACGTCATCGTCCGCAATCCGTCAGCCCAGCCGCGAAGCATCAAGCTTCTGTCGGCGGGCTTGCCGCCGCATTGGGTGCTCTCGTTCTGTTACGGCACCGTTTGCAACCCAAACCGCAGCACCTTGACGCTTCGTCCCAGAGCCAGCCGGCGCATCGAGCTGCAAGTCGTGCCGCTGGCCGGAGCGGGCAGCCGCTGGACGCTGAGCTTGCGGCCCACCAGCCGCTCGAGCGTCGGCGTCGCAATAAAGACCAGTTCGCTCAAGGCGGCGGTCAGCGTCTCGGCGTCCTAGCGTGTCGACCGGCCGACGATGCGCGACGAGCTAGCACAGCGCGCGACCGAAAGCGGCGTCCCGGTCAAAGCCGTCTACACAGCGGCAGATACGCTCGATCTCGACTTGCAGTCTCAGCCAAAGCCAGGTGAGTATCCCTTCACGCGCGGCATCAAGCCGGAGATGTACCGCAAGCGGCTTTGGACTATGCGCCAATACGCGGGCTTTGCCAGCGCGCGACAATCCAACGCCCGCTACCGCTACCTTCTGGCGCACGGGCAGACCGGGCTATCGGTCGCCTTCGATCTGCCGACTCAAATGGGATACGACTCGGACGCTCCGGCGGCCGCCGGCGAAGTAGGCCGTACCGGCGTCGCCATTGACACCGTCGAAGACATGGAAATCCTCTTCGAAGACATCCCTATCGAAGACGTCAGCGTGTCCATGACGATAAATGCGCCCGCCTCGATACTGTTGGCGCTGTATCTGGCGGTGGCGCGGCGGCGCGGAATTGCATTCGATAGGCTTGCAGGTACGTCGCAGAACGACATCCTCAAAGAATACGCCGCCCGTGGCACGTACGTCTATCCGCCTGAGCCGTCGATGCGTCTGGTCGTCGACCTCATGCGCTTTTGCGCAAGCCGGGTGCCGGCGTGGAACACAATCAGCGTCAGCGGTTACCATATCCGTGAAGCCGGGGCCACCGCGGCTCAAGAGATCGCGTTCACCCTAGCCGACGCGCGTGCTTACCTAGCGGCCGCCGTCGGCGCCGGACTGAATGTGGAGACGGTTGGCCGGCGCATGTCGTTCTTTTGGAACGCGCACAACGATTTCTTCGAGGAGATATGCAAGTTCCGGGCGGCGCGCGCCATGTGGGCCGCCATCGTCCGCGAAGAATTCGGTGCGCGCACTCTTGACGCAGCGGTCATGCGTTTTCACACTCAGACGGGAGGTTCCACGCTGACGGCCGCCGAGCCGGAAAACAACGTCGTGCGCGTGACGCTGCAAGCCTTGGCGGCGGTGCTGGGCGGCACTCAATCTTTGCACACCAACGGCAAGGACGAGGCGCTGGCTCTTCCGACCGAGGAGTCCGCCAAGACGGCTCTTCGCACTCAGCAAATCATCGCTTATGAAAGCGGAGTGCCCGACGTAGCCGATCCGCTGGGCGGCGCTTATTACGTAGAGCGGCTCACGGCCGATCTAGCCGACGCGGCCAAAGCGATCATGGCCGAGATAGACAGTCAGGGCGGGGCGGTAGCCGCCATCGAAAACGGCTGGATGCAGGCGCGCATCGCCGACAGCGCTTACGCCGCGCAACAGCTCACTGAGACGGGCCGCAACGTGGTGGTGGGCGTCAACCGCTTCGTCGACGGACGAACTCCGCTGCGGCCGCCGCCCTTGCACAAGATCGACGCGCATTTCGAGCGCGAGCAAACCGAGCGCCTACGTGAGTTTCGCGCTCGGCGCGAAGAAGCCGAAATCCACCGCCAGCTAGGCGAAATCGAGCGTTCCGCGCGGTCGAGCGCTCCTCTGATGCCCGTCTTCATCGACGCCGTGGATGCCGGCTGCACTCTCGGCGAGGTGTGCGATGCCTTGCGTAGGGTTTTCGGGGTGTTCAGACCGCCGGGCGGCATCTAAAACGATGCGCGAGCTCGACCACGTCGGACTGGTCGTCGCCGATCTGGGTGCCAGCGAGCGGACGTATGCGGCGTTGGGCTTCGGCGTCCGCTATCGCGAACGAATCGCGGACCAGGACGTCGACGTCATCGGGATGACGGCCGGGGACAGCACGATCGAACTGCTCAAACCGCTGTCGGCCGATTCTCCGTTGGAGCGCTTCAGAGCCGCCAAGAACTCGCGCATCCATCATTTCGCCTACCGAGTCGACGATATCCGAGCCGAACTCGTCCGTCTCGACCGGTTGGGGATCAAGCTGATCGACAAGGCGCCGCGGCATGGCGCCCATGGGAACCTGGTGGCCTTCATCCACCCGTCGGCGACCGGTGACGCGCTCGTCGAGCTTTGCCAACGGCTGCCTGAGGGCGCAGCCGAGTAGCCTGCTGTGTGACGGCGGCCGCTAATGGTCGCCGCTGGGCTCGGCTGCCGATACCATAATAGAATGAAGTCTGCAGTCTTAGCCGGCGGCCCTGACACTGTCCAAAC
Source organism: Vulcanimicrobiota bacterium (assembly GCA_030853635.1). Taxonomy (GTDB): domain Bacteria; phylum Vulcanimicrobiota; class Vulcanimicrobiia; order Eremiobacterales; family Eremiobacteraceae; genus Mawsoniella. The sequence continues at coordinate 88,728 of JALYUR010000008.1, forward strand.
GACGCGTCTCGAGCGCCTCTGGCACTTGACCACCGACATCGCTCTAGACGCTTACGCTATGTCTCACGCCGTGCTCTACCAAGCAAGAGATGCGCTCGGCGCCGATTTTGCAGCCGTCGGGCCGCTCGACGGCGATTCGCTTCAGTGCGAGTTCACCAGTGGATCCAGCGCCGGCAAAGCGCAGGTGGCCCTTGCGGAGGCCCAAGTTTATTCCCGATTCGATGTCGACGGAAAGCCTTTTGCCTTGCTCTTCGGAGGCATGGCCCCCTCAGCCGAGCCGGACGATGGAGAAGGCGGCTACGTCGCCCAAGTCGCCCGCTTTTTTGCCTTCTCCGCCCAGCGCGCCACGAAACGCATCCAGCTGACGGCTTTGGCTTGCGAAGATCCCACGACCGGGCTTCCGAATCAAGCCGTATGCCTTGACTGGGTAAAAAGTCAGTACCGGCGTCTCGATGTTTGCGATGAGCAAGTAGCGTTGATGATCGTCGGCTTGGATCGCTTTGCCGAAGTCAACGTCACTTTCGGCCATGAGACCGGCGATCGCGCATTGGCACGAGCGGCTGGCTTGCTCCACGCCGCGGCAGGCCAAGCAGAGCTGATCGGCCGCATCGGCGGCGCTGAGTTTTGCGTCGGGTTTCTGGGCGGCCGAGACGCTCAAGCCCTGGAATCGATCGGCCGTGACATCGTAGCGGCGTTTGCGGCTCCTTTGGAACTGGACGAGCGTAGCATCACGCTCTCAGCCAGCGTCGGAGCGGCGCTGAGCGGACCGGCTGCGCCAAGCGCCGATGCGCTCTTCGGCAATTCGCACGAGGCGCTGGCGCGCGCGCGACGCGAACCGCTCGCCAAGTACTGCTTCTACGGCGAGGAGATAACCGAGCAGCTTCGCCAGCGGCGCAGCGTGCAGGACGATCTGCGCCGCGCTTTGGATCGCGATGAGTTTTGCCTCTTCTACCAGCCGGTCGTCGACCTGGCGACGGGCAACGTCGAAGGAGCCGAAGCACTTATCCGCTGGGACCATCCGCAAAGAGGTCGCGTCTGCCCGACCGATTTCGTTCCGCAAGCGGAGGAGGCCGGTCTGATGGTGCCGATAGGCGCCTGGGTGATCGAGCGCGCGATGCGTCAGTGCCGCCAATGGTCCGACGCCGGCATGAAGCTGCACGTATCGGTCAACGTTTCGGCCAAGCACTTGGAATCCGCCGCCTTTACCAAGCAAGTCGGCGCGGCGATCGCCCGCACCGGCGTTGACCCGACGCTGATGGAAATCGAGATCACCGAGGGCGTGGCCATGAAGCATGCGGCTATCGTCGCCTTGGTCCTGGCCGAACTCAAGCGCATGGGCATACGCATAGCGCTCGATGACTTCGGAACCGGCTATTCGTCGCTCGCTTATCTGAAGAGCCTGCCGGTGAACATCATCAAAATAGACCGGGCATTCATCGCGGGCGTGCCGCTTGACAACGACGATACATCGATAGTTCGAGCGATCATCGCTTTTTCGCTGTGCACGGGACGCCAAGTGCGCGCGGAAGGCGTCGAAACGTTGAAACAGGCGCGCTGGCTCAACGCCGAGGGCTGCGACATGGCGCAGGGCTACTTGTTCGGCAAGCCGTTGAACGCTCCAGACTTTTCGGTTTGGCACGCCGCGTACGTCGCCGAAGGGGCTGACCCCCAACGCGCGGTGGTTTAACGGTTATTCTTTAGATTAAAAACACGCGGCCCGGATGTCGCATCGCCGATGCCGAACGACCCGACCATAGTGACGGCCACCGTTGTACGAACCCTCCTGCGCCGCCCTGCCCGAACCTTGCTCACCGTCTTAGGCATAGCAATCGGGATCATGGCTTTGGTGACCGTCGGCGCGCTCGCTGCGCAGCTGCGGCGCGTCGTCGATAGCAGCGAGGCGATCGGACGCGGGATCGTGCTGGCGTTCGTCCAGCCCGACGCCCTATCTCGCATGCCCTCAGCAGCGGTCCGGCTCGGGCAGCGGTTGCGCGACATACCTGATGTCGCCGGTGTCGTACCCGAGATCATCTTGCCGTTTCATTTCGGACCCACGAGCCGGGAGCGCTTGGGGCCGCCCCAACTGATCATCGGGTTGCCGACCAAGGGCAGGCAGCTGTTGGCTTCCACGCTGCGCATAGCCAGCGGAGCCGGCCCCAAAGCTGCGGACAAGCGGCTCGTCCAGGTTGGATCCGACTTCGCTGCCAACGAGCAGGTCGCCACCGGCGATGTCGTTTCGCTGTACGGGTCTTCCTATCGAATCGGCGGCATATACCGCCAGACGTTCACCGTCTTCGACTCGGCGGTCTTTGCTCCGTTTGGGCAGACGCAGCGGATGCTGGAGCAAGTGCTGCCGCCGCAAACGGGCGCCAAGGTCGCCCGCACCTCCATGCTGACCGACTTCGCGTTGATATTGAAGCCCGCAGCGGACGGGGCGCTGGTCGCCGGGCGCGTAAACCTGATCGACGGGCTGCGCGCATCGGATCCCAAGCGCCTAAATGCGAGTCTGCAGGCGACGACCCGTCTCTTCAACTCGATCATATACGGCGCCGCGCTCGTCGCGCTGATCATCGGCGCTCTATCCATCGTCAATACGATGGCGACGGCGGTGCGCGAGAGGACTAAAGAGATCGGCATCCGCAAAGCGCTCGGCGCTACCGACGGCGCGATCCTGGGCGAGCTGCTCGGCGAATCGGCGACGATCGGCGCCATCGGCGGCGCCGTCGGCGTCCTTTGCGGCGCGCTGTTATGCGCATACCTGGATGCGAGGTCCGCCGCAAGCGGATCTCTTGCGCTCTTCCGCCTTACAGCGGCGTTAGCTCTCGGCGCGTTAGCGTTTTCTACGCTGCTGGGTGCGCTGTCGGGCGTTGTGCCTGCTTGGCAGGCAGCGCGCCTGAATCCGACCGAGGCGCTGCGCCGGCTATGATCGAGCTGCGCGCTGTTACCAAGGTTCACGCGGCCGGCACTGCGCGCGAGGTCAAAGCTCTCGATCGCATAACGCTGTCCGTCGACGCCGGCTCATTCGCCGCAGTCGTAGGTGAAAGCGGATCCGGCAAGACGACGCTGCTGACGATCTTGGGCGCCTTGGATACTCCGACCGCAGGCGAGGTGCGCATCGACGGCACGCTGCTCGACGGCCGCTCGCGTGCGCAGATGGCTAGACTGCGCTCCAAGACGGTCGGTTTCATCTTCCAAGGGTTCGACCTCATAGAGTCGCTCAGCGCGACGGAGAACGTCGAGCTTGCGATGCGCTACAGCGGCGTGCCCGAGCTCCAGCGCCGGCGGCGCGCGGCGGCGCTGATCGCCGATGTCGGGCTGACCGACCGGGCCTCGCACTTGCCCGGTCAGTTGAGCGGCGGTCAGCAGCAGCGGGTCGCAATCGCGCGTGCGCTCGCGAACCACCCGGCGATCGTGCTCGCCGATGAGCCAACCGGTGAACTGGATTCGGAAACTGCCGCGCGCATCGTCGAGCTGCTTCGGGCGGCTAACAGGCGGCTCGGGATCACGATGATCGTAGTGACTCACAACGAGCAGCTGGCCAAAAGCTGCGATCCGGTCGTACGGCTGCGCGATGGGCGATTGGTTTCCTAAAGCGCTTGGCGCCTGCGCGGCGCTGGTCTTGGCAACAGGCTGCGCGGCCAAAACGGACGGGCCCGTGCGAGAAGCTCCGCCGCGTCGATCAATCGACGTCTTTGGAGACAGCCTGGCGCTTGGAACGGGCGCGTCGGACGCTTCGCTAGGGTTCACGTTCCTTTTATTCCGGAGCATCGAGCAGCGTGAGCCGACCGCTCAGATCACCGATTACGCAGTGGGCGGCGCGCGCCTTGCCGACCTGGAGTCGATCGAAATACCGCGAGCGCGGGGAGAGGCGCCGACAGACGTCTGGATATGCGGGGGAGCCAACGACGTCACGCGCGGAACCCCGGCTGCTAAATTCCCAGTGCAGGCCCGGCGGCTGCTCGGCTCCGTCCGCGCGCGCTGGCCACGCGCCGCGCTCGTCGTCTTCGGAGTACCCGACGTATCCCGCTCGCCGCTCTTCGCCGGATATGCGCGCAACGGGCTGCATCGCGCGGCGCAGCGCGACAATGCCGCGCTGCAAGCGGCCGCGCGATCGGCCGGTGCACGTTTCGTCGACCTGTTCGCGTTTAGTCAGAGCGTCGGCATCACCGGCCGCTACTTGGCGGCGGACAACTTCCATCCAAACGATCAGGGGCACGCGGCGATCGCCGCGTACGCCGCAAAAGCCTTGGGGCTGCGCTAACCGATCACGGCCCGCAGCTTACCGTCCGCAGCATCCAGCAGCGCCTGCGCGCGCACGGCGTCGCAACCCAGCTTCAGTGCGACGACGGCCGGCTTCACGCGATATCCGGTGGACTCAAGCGCCACAACGATATCCTCGTCCGCGGCTCCGGTCAGCTGTTGGGTCAGCCGTTGTGCCCGCAGCCGTAACTTGTTATTCGTGGCCCGCAAGTCGACCATAAGGTTTCCGTAAGCTTTTCCGAGCTTGACCATGACGGCCGTGCTGATCATGTTGAGCGCCATCTTTTGCGCCGAACCTGCTTTCATCCGGGTCGACCCGCTAAGCACCTCGGGTCCGCTGAGCAGCACGATCGGGATCTGCACTTGGCCGGCCAAAGGCGAGTTGGAGCTGTTAGTCAGACCGACCGTGAGACAGCCGCGTTGTCTGGCACCGGCGACGGCGCCGAGCACGTACGGCGCCCCGCCGCTTGCAGATATACCGATCACGGCATCGCTAGCGGTCAAGCCCCCGGCCTCGCGCCCGCCGGCCGCCTCATCGTCCTCAGCCGCTTCCACGGCGTGCAGGATCGCCTCGCGCCCGCCCGCGATGTGCGCCACGACGAGATCGGACGGCGTCGAAAACGTAGGTGGAATCTCGGCTGCGTCCAAGGCGGCCAGCCGTCCGCTCGTGCCCGCGCCAAAGTAGTGCAGCCGGCCGCCGGCGCGCAACCGGGAGGTGATCTCGTCGACGGCCGCCGCTATCGCGTCGATCTCCCGCTCGACTGCCCAGGCGACCCGGCGGTCCTCGTCGTTGATGCGATGCAACATGTCTTGGGTGCCGAGCAGATCGAGATCCGCGGTCGATGGATTGGGCTGCTCGGTCAACGGCTCAGCCGAAAAGCGCCTCATGTTCGTGTCCTCGTCTCGCTCGAGCGTTTTCGAGCCTGCGCCAAGTTGTCATGCCGATCGATCGCGGCCAACCTGGGCGCATCGCGAAAGAGCCGGGCGTTCGGCCCGGCTCTTGTCCCTTATGCGTTCCGTTGAGTATGGTTTAGTGGAACGACGCGAGTTTTACGTCAGTCATCCCGAGCGCTTGGGCCATGTCGTAAAAGGCTTGATTGCTGACGCGATGATAGTCGTAATCGGCTTTCTTGCCGAGCGTAGCGTCGATGTCGTTCATCACTTGGACGTGGATCTTATGGGAGACCGCTTTGTCGAGCAAGTACTCGATCTGAAAGGTTCCGTCCGACGCCGTGCCGGCCTTGACTAAAGTCGCGGCGAGTTGTTTACCCGAAAGGTTTCCCGTCGGAAGCATGTAGCCTTTGCCCATCGCGATCTTGCCAGAGTCGTTGACTGCGAAATCGAAGGTCTTGAGCCACGTGCCGACCGTCGCCGATCCGTATTGCTTCGTGAGCTTAGAGACCTCGGCGTTGACCAGGCCCGGTCCCACCATCGCCGTCAGCGCCTTGGCCGTGGAAAACGCCGGATTGTGCATCATCGCCCGATGCATTTTCATCCTGTCGCGCATCATCATGTTGCCGCGCATATCGCCGTGCCGCATCATCATGGCATGCATCTGCATGTTGGACATGCCCATGCCGGCGGCTACCAGCGATGCGGTTACGGCCAAGGCTGGCTGCCCGTTGTACACAGGTCCGCCGAAGCGGCCGTGCATCATGCTGCCCATCATCATATCATGGCCCATGTCTTGAGGCATTGCTGATGCCGCGGTGCTCGTCAAACCGACGGCCATCGCGCAGGCGAGGACCAAGCAGTGTAATCTCATCAAATCCCTCCGTCAAGTGAAACAAAAGTGCATCCGCTGTCATAACGGCGCGCGGCGCTGTTCGGATGCAGCGGCGCCAAAACCGCGCTGTTTCGCAGGGTGGTCCTGTTTTCAAGCGGCAACGGACGTTTTAGCGCAGCAGATCGAGCGCGCATCGCGCCGCACCAAGCACGGGCTCTTGAGTCAGCAGTTCCACGTCGCACGGTCCCTGCGACTGTGCTGCAAGGCGCACGGATTCGGCCAATTGCGGCAACGCCTCGAACGCTCCGCCGGCAAGCACGATCGGCAAGCGCGTGCCGCCGTCGAGCGCTCGCATCACCGTACGGACATAGTCGCCCAGCAGGGCGCTTTGGCGGTCGAAAATGGCGCGCGCCTGCGCGTCGCCCTGTGCCATGGCTTCGGCGACCAGCGGGGCCAGAGCTGCGATTTCGGCGACGTCAGGCGGCCACCGGTGAACTCTCTCGATGAGCTCTGCGATCGTCCACACTCCCAAGGAGCGCATGACCGAGCGCGCCAGCACGCCGCATTCGTCGACCAGGTCGAGAGCGCGCGCGGCGTGGCGGATCGCAGCCAGTCCGAACGCGTACGCGCTGCCGCCGTCTCCTATCACAGCGCCGTAGCCGCCGGCGCGGACTGTGCGGCCGCCTTCGCCCTCTCCCCAGACTATGCTGCCAGTGCCTGCGACTACGATGATCGCCGGCCGCTGCTCGGTCGCCGTGCGCAAAGCGATCTGCGCGTCGTTGCGCAATTCGCAGACCGCGCTACGCGGAACGTGCGGCGCGACGAGCCGAGAGAACTCAAGCCTGTCGGCGACCCGATCTATCCCGGCCGCTCCGACGCAAACCGCCCGCACGTCGGGCTCGCTCCCGAGCGCATCGAACACGCTGCCGATCGCGCTTTGCGCCGCCGCCAAGCCGACGGATCGTATGTTGGCGCCACCACTGGTCGCGCGAGCCAATACCGTGCAGTGGCGATCGACCAAAACGCCCACCGTCTTGCTGCCGCCGGCGTCGACGCCGATCGCGAGTCCGCCGCAAGGCTGCGTCATCGGCCCTGCGACTTTATTAGGCGGCTTATCTTCGCAGGCGCCGCGGAGGCAAGCACGAGCTTGCCCAAGACAACCGGCTGCGCCGCTCCGGTGCATGACGGAACGTTGTTCGGTCGGCCGTGCACCGCCTCATAGCCGAGCACCGCGAAAGCGATCGCCTCCTTCGCGTCGACATCGATCCCGAACGCGTTCGACGTGTCGAGCCTGACCGGCGCCATTGCACGGGCGTCGAGCGCTGTTCTCAGCATGCTCATCAGCGTTACGTTATGCGCGCCGCCGCCCGAGGTTATGACGCGCCGGTATCCTTCGGGCACAGCGTCGGCGATCGTTTGGGCGGTCGCTGCGGTCACAGTAGCCACAACGTCGTTCGGCGCGCAGTCCAACTCCAAGCCGCGACGCCAAGCTTCTCGGGCGTAGTCGGCGCCGAATTCTTCGCGGCCGGTCGTCTTGGGCGGCGCACGCCTATAGTACGGGTGCGACCGCAACCAGTCCAGTAATCGAGCGTTGAGGCGACCTCCGGCGGCCATTGCGCCGTCTTTGTCGTAATCGCACTTTCCGAGCGTCGCGATGCGGGTGCATTCGTCGATGACCATGTTGCCGGCACCTATGTCGAAGGCCCGAACATCTGCGGCCGCACAAGCGGCGGGCAGCAGCGTCACGTTTGCGATTCCTCCGACGTTCAATGCCGCACGCGCCTCCCGGCGGCTTGCGAGCAGCGCGAAGTCCAAGTACGGTGCGAGCGGCGCTCCCGACCCTCCGGCAGCGACGTCGCCGACGCGGAAATCGCACACGCAGGGCACGCCGGTTCGCTGTGCGATCACGGCTCCTTCCCCGATCTGCAGCGTGGAAGGCGGGGCGGCGCCGGCCACGGACGGCCGATGGTACGCGGTGTGTCCGTGACTGCCGACCAGGTCAACGGCTGACATATCGATCCCAGCCCGTTGGGCGCAAAGCAGCGCGGCTTGCGCGAACGCCTCGCCTAGGGCGAAGTTGAGCCCGCAGATTTCGGACGCACTCGACGGGTTGGGCGGCATGGCCCCCAGCAACGCTTCGCGCAGCGGCCGCGGATACCCGATGGTCTCAAAAGCCAACAGCCGCACCGCGAGCTTGCCATCAGGCCGGCTGACGTCGACTATAGCGGCGTCAACGCCGTCGCACGACGTGCCCGACATCAGTCCGATGACCAGCACTTCAGCCGTGGGGCAGTAGAGAATCGAGTTCGTCTACGACGCTATCGGCGACGGCGGCGCGAACCAAGCGGATAGGATCCGGGTCCCGCGTCAGATGCACGCGGTTAGTCAGCAGAACTATCGTCAGCGCGCGCGTTGGGTCGACCCAGATAGACGTACCGGTGTAGCCGGTATGGCCGAACGAATCCGGTGACAGCCGCGAACCGCTGGATTGGGCGTCGCCGCACTTGAGCGCCCAGCCCAGACCGCGGCGTTCGTCAGCCGAGCGCGCGTTCTCCCTGATCGCCGCAAGTGCGGTCGGCCGCAAGAGCTGCCGGCCGGGCCCGTAAGCTCCGCCCAAGCGGTACATCTCGCCGAGCGCGGCGACGTCGTCCGCCGTGCCGAAGAGGCCGGCATGCCCGGCGATCCCGCCCATCGCCCAACAGTTCTCGTCGTGAACGTCACCGCGCAGGAGCCCGCCGCGCCGCGGGTCGTCTTCGGTCGCCACAATGCGATCGCGCAGCCATGCCGGCGGCCGATACCCCAGGCTCGCCAAGCTCAGCGGCTGCCCCACGAACTGCTCGATCGCAGCCGGCAGCGACAGGCCCGACAGGCGGACAACCGTTTCGCCCGCGAGCATGAAGCCCAGATCGCTGTAGACGATGGTCTCGCCGGGCGCGTGCGCAAGCGGAGTAGCGCAGACGCGGGCCATAACCGCTTCGTAGCTGGATTCTTCGCGAAAGTTTACGTGCGCCGGAAGGCCGGAAGTGTGCGTCAAGAGACTGCGAAAGGAGACAGTTGCCCGCCGGACGTCTGGGCCCGCGAACTCGGGCATGACCGTGATGATCGGATCGTCGAGGGCAAACGCGCGGCGGTCGAAAAGAGCGAGCAGCGCGGTAACGACAAACAGCTTTGTCAACGACGCAAGATCGAAGATCGACGCCGGACTCACTTTAGAGCCCGCCGGCGCATGGTCGCCGAGCGCGCGGCGGCAGATCACTTGGCCGGCCGCTCGCACTTGCAGTGAGGCAGCCGTGAAAACCACTCCCAAGCCGCGTTCGAGGACGGCACCGGTCGCTGGCAGGTCCACCGCCGGCGGCATTAGAGCAACTGAGCCCTTCACGTTGCCGCCGCACTCCATGCTGACGCCGAAGGCACCCTCACCGGAAGCCTGCCGGCGGCGCGCGCATCTCCGAGCAGCACATCGGCCGCAGCCTGCATCGTCTGTTCGTCGTCGCCGTAGCACGCTAGAACGGCGGCGTTCGGCGGCACCACCGCGGCGTCGTAGGGCTCTCGGGCCGCGATGACGATGAGCGCTTTATTCAGCATCGCAAGATCCGCAACCGCCCGGGCCTGCCCATGATTATGCGCGGCACGGCGCGTGACCGCGACGATGGCGGTCGCCGATCTGGCTGCCTCGATCACTGACGCGTACTCCGCAGGTGCGGGATCTAGCCCGAGGAATAATTCGGAGATCTCGTATTTGCCGCGGCTAAGCGCCTGGGCCAGCGGTGTCGCCGGGCCAACTCTTCCCTCTACCGGGGTCAAAGCCGAACCTGCGAATTGCACGACCACCACCTTCGCGTCAAGTCCCACCGAAACGGGCAGCACTCGCTGCGGGTCGCGCAGCCAGGTGATCGAACGCAGGGCGGCGCCATAAGCCACGCGCCCATGCTCGGCAGAGCCCACGGAACCAAGCTCTGGGCTGCGCGCGCCAGAACCAAGCCGGCGGCGCAATGCTTCGACGCGCTCGAGGCTGCGCGCGACGTCGGCTGGATTCAGACGCCCCTGCGACAGCGCGATCCGCAGGCCGTCGATGGCTTGGCGCACCAACTCAGCGCCGTTAGAGAACAAGACGAGGTCCGCTCCTGCGGACAACGCCATCCACGCGGCTTGCGCAGGTGGATAGCGCGCGGCCACGGCTTCCATCCGCATGCAGTCGGTACAGATGACGCCCTCGTAGCCTAGCTCTTCGCGCAGGAGGTCACGCAAGATCGCCGCCGACATGGTCGCCGGAACACTTGGCCGGTCTATGAGCGGAAACCAGATATGAGCGGTCATGATTGCGTCGACGCCGGCGGCGACGGCCGCGGCGAACGGAACCATTTCGATGGCACGCAAACGAGCCGCGCTATGGCGGACGACCGGCAAGTCTAAGTGCGAATCCAGCGCCGTGTCGCCGTGACCCGGAAAGTGCTTGGCGGTTGCTCCGACGCCACGGGACTGCAGGCCCCGCACGGCTGCGACGACATGCTTGGCGACAGCGGTGGGGTCTTCGCCGAAGGCTCTGGTGCCGATCACAGGGTTGCGAGGGTTGTTATTGATGTCGGCGACCGGCGCAAAATCCAGATTGATGCCGACCGCCGCCAGTTCCGAGCCGATCAGCGCATATACTTCCTCGGTCAGCTCCTCGTCGTCGGCGGCGCCCAGCGCCATCGCCGACGGCGTAGTCGTGCCGAACGAGGACAGCCGAGAAACGCTCCCGCCTTCTTGGTCCGCTGCGATCAAGAGCGGCAACTGGTCAGCAGCGGCGGCGGCCTTTTGAAGTCCGCTGGCAAGGTCCCATGTCTGTCGGGCAGTTGAGATGTTGCGTCGAAAAAAAATCGCGCCGGCGAGATTTGCGATCAAGTCGGCCGGCGTTTCGCTTAAGGACGTGCCGTCGAACCCAGCCATCACCAATCCGCCTACGCGATCGGCCAGTTCGCTTTGACGCACGAACGCGCTTACCATAGGCTCGGCGCGCCTACCTGCCGGTCAGTCAGCCTGCGGCCCACCCGCGGAAAGCGTCAGTTAACGCTCGGACCCCAACCCGCTCAACTAGGTCCAGCCGCGCACGCGTTTCCTCAAGTTAGTCGGGGCGTCAGGATTCAGACCGCGCGCAAGTCCTACGCTCAATGCTAAGCGTTGCATTTTACCCAGAGCTGAGCATGCAGCGCTGAAGCGTTGTGCATCCCCGCGGTCGGGCGGCCCAACTGGTGGCGGTCCTATCCCGATCACGTCGGCGCCCAACCGGCGCAGGGACGCCATCGCAAGCCGGCTCTCCGAGCCCGGGCCTCCGAGGGAGATGACTATCGCAACGCAACGGGGCCGTACCATGACTGTAGCTCCATGCTTGAATTCGCCGGTAGCATACCCCTCAGCCGACAGCTGCGCCGCTTCCTTGAGCTTGAGCGCGCTCTCCAAAGCACAGGCCAACCCGAGGCCCGTACCCAGGACGAAAACCCGGTCGGAGGCGTCCAGCACGGCGGCACGGCGCCGATGCCGGTGATCGATACGACCCAACGCCTCTTCCATGGCCGCGGCCGCGAGGTGCAATGTAGCTGAAGCGGAACCGTCGGCCAGCGCCAGCACAGCTGCCAACATGGCCGTTACCGTTTTGGTCGCGGGCACCGCCCGTTCGACGCCGGCGTCGAGAAAGAGGCGATCCGACGCGATCGACGCGAGCTTCGAGTTACGCCCGTTGGTCACGGCGATGACTTGAGCGCCCCGCCGTTGCGCGGTTGTCGCGGCCGCGACGACGTCTGAGGAGCCCCCGCTTTGCGACAACGCAATAACGGTCAGGCGCGACTGGCGAGCCCTCGTGAACGAAGAAAACTCGCAAGCGGGAACCGCATGAGCCGCCAAGCCGCGGGCTGACAGCAGCGCCGCGCCGGCCAGCGCTGCACCGTATGCGCTGCCACTTCCCGTTAGCACGATGTAATCGGCTTTGCGCAGTTTGCGCCGCAAGCCGTCGACCGGTCCGAAGCGCTCGAGCGCCGAGCGCAAAAACGCGGGCTGTTCGCCCATATCGGCCAGCATCCCGGCGCCCCGCTGCGACGAGCGGGCCTTGCGGCCGGTCAAAGCGGGGCGTTTCGGTGGCGCAGCCGGATTGCCGGCGCTGAAATTAGCTATTTGATGATGACGGAGCGCGCGATACGCTGGTTATCGCGCATCGTTCCGGCCGCGGTCACTCGGCTGCCCGGTCGAATGTCTGAGATACTCCCAGCTTGTCCATGCTGCTCGATCGCGGTCGTCGGTTCCAGTAGCACGGAAACCTTATCGCCGTGCGACGCGATGACGACGACGTTGGCATCGTAATCGACCGAGACGACGGTCCCGGACACGGTGAAAGCGGTGTCGTCGGCCAATCGAACCGGTGAACCGACTGCGCGTCCGTGATGTCGATGCCCGCCGGGGGCCGCATGCGCGTCCGCACCGGTTCCAAAAAGCACGAAGCCGAGCGCTAGCGCCATGCTCCATCGCAAGAAACGACTGGGCGATTTTAGCGTGCCGGACCGATTGTCCAAAATAGTCATCAGTAGGCTAACGAGCGCAAAGCCGGCAGAGTTTCCACCCGGTCTGGGGCCCTCAGCTGGCGCCGCGGCTTCCATTAGGACGCAGCGCCGAACACACCGGGAGAGGCGGCATTGAGACCAGGGGACGTGGCGGCTGCCCCTTTGGTCCCGATCTCGGGGGACGATAGGCGCAATGTCGTGATAAGCCCCACACATTCCACGTTGCGCCGCTATCATAGATTGCAGAGCGCGCCGTGAGATTTCTCGGGCGGCTAACGATCTTGGAGGCTTTATCGATCATGTTTCTTCGTCTTATCGCCGCGGCTGCCGTCGCGGTCTTGTCTGCTTCACCGGTGATGGCCGCGACCACCACTATCGCCGAGTTGGGCAGCGCGCCGCTGCTCGGCACCAGTGCCTCGACCACCGATCTAAAGATCAACATGTCGCGCAACGAACCGCGTCTTGCCGCCGCCGCTTCGAGCCTAGGCATGACGGCGGCTGAGTATCGATCGTTCAAAACGCAGATGCAGGTGTTCAAACCGGCTTGGGTCATCGTTCCGCGGCATCTCGACGGCATGACGTGGTATGGAATCGGCGGCGTCCACGCCATCCACGACGTCATCATTCCGGCCGGCACACGCGGCTGGGAAGTGGATATAGCGGAGGCAAATTCGACGCTTGCCGTGTTCATGCCGGCGACCTGCGGTAACTTGTCTATCCTGCGCCGGTTCACGCCGCACGTGGCGATTGCGAAGAAGCCCGCGACCGTGATCGCCAGCCGGCCGCCGTGGGCCGTATCGCCTTCACACGAAGCCATAGCGCCGGCGCCGGCTGCAGTCGTCGCACCGGCCGCAACGCCGGTACCCATCGCTTACGGCTCAGCGCCGATACCCGTTGCGGCGCCGTCCACCGGCTTCCTCAAGTTCCTCCCGCTGCTCGGCCTGCTGTTCATTGGCGGCGGCAGCCACGGCGGCGGATCGACCCCGGGGCATGGCCCGCCGCCTCCGCCGGCCGTCTGCGGATGCCGCACCAAGTAAGTCCTCGAGCCAGCCGCTTGCAGGCGCCCGGGTCACGCTCGGGCGCCTTTGCACATCTGTCGCAGACTACGCCGCGCTCAACCAAACGTCAGTCGATCCAGCGTCAGTCGACGAAGTCGATCGTGCGCGTATTAGGAACTATGCCGGCTGCCGCTCCCCGATCTAAAAAAAGCTGAATGCTGCGCCGTCCCTGAGGGCCCAAGTCCACCGTTCGCGCGTTTACGTACATGCCGACGAACGTGTCGGCAGTGCGCCTTTCCATTCCCCGAGCGTAGCGCAGGGCCCAAGCCAACGCCTCCTCGCGATGGGCCAGTCCATACTCGATGCTCTGCCGCAGATGGCGGGAGGCCGATAGTTTGACGTCTTCGGGCAGGTCGCGGCGGATCGCGTTGACGCCCAGCGGCAAGGGCAGTCCGGTCTCGTCGTGCCACCAAGCTCCGAGATTCAACACCGCGTGCAGACCCAGTTCCCTGTGCGTCAGCTGACCTTCATGGATCAGCAGCCCGTACTCGCATTTTCCGTGCGCTACCGCTTCCATGATCTCGTCGAACGGCATCACCTCGGGCACGAAGTCGCCGATCGCCAGCCGCAGGCCGAGGTAGGCGCTGGTCATGAGGCCGGGCACGGCGATCCGCGCACCGCTCAAGCGCTGCGGGTTGGTCACTTCGGTGCGCGACACGAGCAGCGGCCCATAGTCTTTTTCGCCCATCGACGCGCCGTGATTCAATATCGCGTAGCGGTCGGCGACGTATGCGTAAGCGTGGACCGAAATCGCCGTCGTGTCTAGGCGGCCCGTTTGGGCCCATTCGTTAAGCGTTTGGATATCCTTGAGCACGTGCTCGTAGCTGAGGCTGCCGGTCGGGACTTTGCCGCTGGCTAAACCGTAGAACATGAATGCGTCGTCGGAATCGGGCGAGTGGCCCAGTCTAAGAGTTCGCGCGGGTGACGTCATGGCGCGCTAACGTTTTTCGCAGGAGAGGCTTTTACCCGCCCGTAACGTCTCGGGGTCATGGCTATCGAACCTTCCGCGCCTCCGCCGGCCGATGCGGCCGCCGTGCAGCCGGCATTGACCGAAGAACTCGTCCGCGAAGAGCTCAAGACCGTCATCGACCCGGAAATAGGGCTGGACGTCGTCAATCTGGGGCTTATCTACGAAGTGCGCTTGGACGGCGACCGTGCCCACGTGCTGATGACGCTGACTTCGCCGGGCTGCCCAGTCGCCGGCGCGTTCATGGCAAGCGTGAAGACCGCGGTCGAGGCAATTCCCGGCGTATCCGAGTGCACGGTCGACTTGACCTTTTCCCCGCCGTGGGATCCGCGCACGATGGCCAGCGACGAAGCTAAGCTCATGATGGGCTTTTATTACTGATCCTGCACTCTCGGTCAAGGGCTTAACCAAAAGCTACGGGACGGTCAAGGCCGTCGATAATCTTTCGTTCGACGTTGCACCGGGCGAGTTTTTCGGTTTCTTGGGGCCCAACGGCGCCGGGAAGACGACGACGATCAACGCGATCGTCGGCTTGGCTTCGTTTCAGGCCGGAAGCATCGCCGTTTTCGGCCATGACGTCGTCTGCGAATACCGCGAGTCGCGGCGTTCCATCGGTCTCTCACCGCAGGAGTTTAACTTCGACCGCTATCTGACGGTCGAGGAGATCTTGATATACCAAGGCGGGTACTACGGCATGCGCCGCGCCGATGCAGGGGCGCGCGCCAAAGAACTGTTGGACCGCTTCGAGCTCAGCGACAAGCGCCGCAGCGGCTATCTCGCGCTGTCCGGCGGCATGAAGCGCAGACTATCGCTTGCGCGCGCGCTGATCCACCGGCCAAAAATGCTGATCTTGGACGAGCCGACCGCCGGCATGGACGTGGAGCTGCGTCTAGAGTTGTGGGATTTCTTGCGCGACATAAACTCCGGCGGCTTGACTATCGTCATGACGAGCCACTATTTGGAAGAGGTCGAGCGCCTGTGCGAGCGCGTCGGCATCGTCAATCACGGCCGGCTCGTCGCGCTCGAGCAGACATCGACCCTGATGTCCAGCCGCGGCGATCAGTCCCTCGAAGAAGTGTTTTTGGAGCTGGTTGGACGACGCGTCCGTGGCTAACTTCATCGGCCTGACGACGTTGGTGCGGCGCGAGCTCAAGCGAACGGCCATGGTCATCAATCAAGTCGTCTGGCCGCCGATGATCTCGACCTTGCTGTTCCTGTTCATCTTCGGGGTTTCGCTCGGTTCGCGCGTCAAGACGCTGGGCGGCGTGCCGTATCTCGAGTTCTTGCTACCGGGGCTCATCATGCTCAGCGTGATCTCATCGAGCTACGATGAATCGTCATCTTCGATTTTCTCACAGCGCTTCATGAACTCGATCCAAGAAATATTGATAGCGCCGCTGTCGTACCTAGAGATACTCGTTGGCTTTCTCACCGGCAGCGTCTTGCGCGGCGTCGTGATAGGCAACCTCGTCATGCTGATCGGGCTGCTACTCGTGAAGTTTTCGCCGCACCATCCCTTGGTCTACGGCTACTTTATGTGCGCGACGGCGCTGCTCTTCTCGGCTGCCGGCATGATCGCTGGGCTGCTCGCCAAGACGTTCGACAACCTTGCCATCGTCACGACGTTCGTCATAACGCCGCTGACCTACGTCGGCGGCGTGTTCTCAAGCGTCAGGCTCCTGCCCCCAATGCTTCAGCGGATCTCGCTGTTCAACCCGATGCTTTACATGATCGACGGCTTCCGCTACTCGTACACCGGCATGGCCGACGTGAAGCTCTGGATGGACGTAGCGGTCGTCAGCACGCTAGCCGCGCTGGCGTTGGCGGTCGCTTTGATCATGACCAAGCGCGGAGTCAACCTGAGGGTTTAGCGCTTGCGCCCCGATACGGCCATGCTGAGCGGCTTGCCTTCGAACTCTTCCATCTGGCGTCGCCGGTGCGCGGATATGGCCAGCGATTTTCCGGCTTGCGCGTCGAACATCACCTGAACGGTGTTGACTTCGGCGACGAGCTGGCCCGTTTCATCGTTGCGGATTTCGTGCTCCATCAAAAAGCTGGAGCGGCGCAGTTCCGTCACTCGGCAAGCGACGCTCAAGTTGTCGCCCAGATGCGCGGGGGCATGGTAGCGCGCGGTCAACTCGGCCAAGACGAAGTCGTACTCGTCGACCCGTTTGATTCCGGTCACTTGCATCCAGTACTCGTTTCGGGCGGTCTCGCAATATGTGAGATACTGGGCGTGATTGACGTGGCGCATACCGTCGATATCGCGAAAAGCGACCTTGATAGGGCGCACGAACTTGAACCGGTCTACCGCCACGGTGCGTACTTCGCTTCTATGGTCGATGGAGGTCGGCGCGGCCGTTCGCTGGCTTAAGCGACGGCTTTGATGCGGCGCTTCTCGCCGCCGCTGCTTTTACCTGGCTGCGCTTTAACGCGGCGCTTGCCGGTCTGCTCTAAACTGCGCTGCAGCACGTCCATGAGATTGACCACGCCGGCGGGTGCGGCGGCCTTTTGCTTAGCCTTGGGCGTCGGTTTGCCTTGCGCTTTGGCCTCGATCATCGTCATCAGCTGGTCGCGGTAGGAGTCCTTGAACTCCGCAGGATCGAACTTCCCCGCCATCGTGTCGATGAGCATCATGGCCATCTTCATCTCCGGAGCCGGCACTTTTTCGTCGGCTTTGGGGATGTCCAGCGTGTGCGCGTCGACGATCTCGTCGGCGAAATGCATGAGTTCTAGAATAAGCACATCGTCGTTGGGCTTCAGCGCCGCCAGATACTCGCGCGTACGGATGACGACTTTGGCAACCCCGACCTTGCCGGCATTTTTGAGCGCGTCGCGCAGCAGAGCATACGCATGGCGCGCCTTCTTCTCGGGCTCCAGATAATACGGCTTCTCGTACATGATAGGGTTGATCTCGCCGAGGTCGACGAACTGGACGATGTCTATCGATTGCGTCGCCTCGACGTTGACCTTTTTGAAGTCCTGGTCTTCGAGTATGACGTAGTCGCCTTTTTCGTACTCGTAGCCCTTGACCAGGTCGCTCCATTCCAGCTTCTTGTCGCACGTGCTGCACATCCGCACGTTCTTGATTCTGCCGTGATCGGCAGCGTGAAGCTGATTGAAGTGGAGCTCATTTTCGCGGACGGCCGTGTGCAGCTTGACCGGGATCGTCACCAGTCCGAAGTTTATAGAACCTGACCAGATGGCGTGGGGCATACATGCTTACCTCAAAGAGTTGCTTAGCGTCGGTTTGCCCGCTCCGGCCGCCGGCAAAACTTCACTTAGAAGCGGAAGAGACCTGGATTGCACCGCTTCGTCCGCTGGTAGGCATCTTCCACCAGCAGCGGATTGAGCAGATAGCGCGGCCGAGCGCCGTCTTCGCTTGAGGGCTGGCCCTTGATGAAACCTTTGCGCTCTAGCCGTTTTAGCGCCGACTCAAGCCGACCCTGGGAGAGCTGCATCTTGTCGGCAACGGGCGCATGGCCGGGGTAGTTGTCGCAAATCCAACTGCCGACTGTGCCCTCGGCCCACAGGTATTCCAAGACGCGCTTTTCGCTACGAGTCAGGCACTTCGAAGCATCGACCGCATCGAACAGCGCGTCCCACAACTGCCTGCAGAATGATTCCGGATCGCGTTTGTCTTCGGACATGCGGGCCTCGCTCGTTTGCTCTCGAACGTACGTTTGTCGTGCGGTGTCCCGCTTCCTTGCGTATGGGTTTTGGCCGGCAGGGGACCGGGAACCCGATGTTTCACGGATTTTCGCTGAACGAAGGAGAGTAATCCAATGGCCTCTGCTCCATCGCAGACCCTTCACGTCCGCAGCGCGACCTTCGCTGAGGGCGCCACCGTGCCGATGTCAGCCGTCTACCGCGGGATGGGCTGTGAGGGAGCCAACCGCTCGCCTGATTTGAACTGGTCCGCTCAGCCGGATGGCACGCAGAGCTTCGCGATCACGCTTTACGACCCCGATGCGCCCACCGGCACCGGTTTCTATCACTGGATTGTTTTCAACATTCCGGCCGGCTGCAGCGGATTGAAGGAAGGGGCGGGGTCGTTGAAGTCGGGTATGCTGCCGGCCGGTGCAGTGATGGGTCACACAGACTTCGGCGCTCGGGAATACGGCGGTCCCTGCCCGCCTCCAGCCGATCCACCCCATCGCTACGTCCTAACGGTTTATGCTCTGTCCGTGCCCGCGCTGGACAGCGACGATACGACCACCGGAGCCAAACTCAATTTCATGATCCGCGACAGCATACTTGCGCGCGGCGCGATCACTTCACGCTACGGCCGTTGACGACGGATAGGCTAGCCTAGGTTAAGCGCGGGCGTGGGCCGTTTCACAAACGATTCGAGGGCGTTGTCGATCTTGGGCTCCAGCCCGTTCCCGTAGACGTGGCTTAGCCCAAACGATTCGACTATCTCCCCGGCCCGGGAGAAGTCACCAGCGGTGACGTTCGGGCGCCAGCCGAACGCCAATTGCTCGCCGGACGGCGGTTTTTGGTGTCGAGCCGAAATGCGTGGACTGGCCGAAGGCCGCCCGATGAAGTCGAGCATGGCCGCATCAAACGGCCGTCCTATCTGCGCGCACAGCCGCTTGAGCTCGCCGGCCGGGTCCATGCATAGCCGCTCGTAAAATACTACTTGCGCGTCGCCGGTCTGCAGTTGCATCAACGGGACGTAGTTCTCGACGCACCAGTCGATGACGTGCGCTTCGAACGCTTCGCAGCTTGACGTCAGCCAATAATCAAACGGCGCTAGATAGTCGCTCATCAACTGAGGCTGGGCGCAAAACGTCTCGCGGAGCTTCGTCGTCCATCTCAGCTTCACGCGGGAGTTTGCGACCGCGCACGGGTGACGCAACATGAAGACGATGGGCATGCCGGGGAAATTGCGCCGGATCCAACCGAGCATGAGCGTGCAGCGCACATCCTTGATCATTCGGGCCCGGTAGACTGCTATGCGCGTGAGGGAATCCGTCCAGTCGTTGCGGATGCGGCCGGTGAAGATCGCTCGAGCAGCTGACAGAAACCGTTCGTCCGTGTCGCCGGGGCGTAAGTACTGGCGCAATGTGAATACGCTGCATTGGGGAACCCGACCATTATTGAACGGTTCGACCAGGAACCGGTAACGTTGGTCGTAGTTGAGCACCTCGGCCGCCCACGTCGTCCCGCTTCGTCCCGAACCGGCTAGGAGCCACGCCACTCGGTAGTCCCGGTCGGCGTCGAGGTAAAGCTGGTGGAATAAAGCGTTGAACTTTGCTTTTATCCGAGTCGCCGAAACATCGTATGCCGCGTTTTCCGCCATCTTCACCTCGTACTAGTATCTATCGGCTGCCGCATCCTGTCATGTTCCCTTCTTTGTCGTTTCTAGAGCTAGAGCAAGAAGGGCCGCCCAATGGGCGAACCTGGCAGCCAAATGGATTGGCGAGCTGGTTTGGCAGCGCTCACTAGTGTGGTCGCGCTCGCCGGCTGCACGCACGGTTCGAAAGCATATACCGGCGATTCGAGGCATGATCGATCCCAGGTCGGGCGTCCGGCGGCCGCCCGCGATCTCGAAGCGCCCATCTCCGTCGTGCCGCAACCGCGCATCTTTCGGCTGGGTGACGGCGCGTACAGATGGCGCAAACGCGTCAGCATAGAGGCCGCCACTCCGGCTGGACGCGCGGCAGCGGCTTTTCTGCTCGAGTTTCTAGCGGCGCACAAGGCAGCCGGTTTCCTTAGGCGTGAGCGCGATGAGCGAGCCGACGTAAGCTTTCGGCTCAATGTCAAGGCCGACGCGCTGCTCGGACCTGAGGGCTACGAGCTGCAGGCGACTCCTAATGGCATTTACATCACGGCCAACGCCGGGGCTGGGCTCTTCTACGGACTGCAGACGCTCGAACAGATCACGGCTTACGGGCAGCGGGGAGCTTTGTCGACGCGTCTCTTGCGGCTAAGGGATTGGCCGGCATATCGATGGCGCGGCGTGGAACTCGACGTCAGCCGCCACTTCTTTGGCGTGCCGGTGATCGAACGGTTCATCGACGTCGCGGCCCACTACAAGCTCAACACCTTTCACTGGCATCTCAGCGACGACAACGCCTGGCGGCTGCAGCTAAGCGGCTATCCTAGGTTGACGCAGGGGCTCGGCTGTCGAGCCGGCGCTTGTGCCTACTACAGCGAGCCGGAGATCAAGGAGGTCGTCGAGTACGCGCGTCGCCGGCACGTCGCCATCGTTCCGGAGATAGAAATGCCGGGCCACTCGGCGGCAGCGATCGCAGCTTATCCGTGGTTAGCATGCGGGCAGTTCCTCCAAGGCGCCGACACGCTATGTCGGACCCAGCGAACGTTTACATTTGTGGACTACGCGCTGAATGCGGTAATGCGGATTTTCCCCGGCCCTTACGTCCATATAGGAGGCGACGAAGTATCGCCCGCGGAGCAAGGCTACTTCGAAGCGCGCATCGCGCGCTTGGTGCATTCGAAGCACCGGCGCGCCATCGCCTGGGACGACGTGCTGCGCAGCGGCGCTTTGCCCGACACCGCACTGATGGTCTGGCATGGGCGCAAGACGGCGGTCCATGCGCTCGAGCGCGGCCATGACGTCGTCATGACGGCCGACGGTCCGTTGTATTTCGATGCATATCAAGGGGATGTCGTCCAAGAGCCGCCGGCGACGCGCTATATGTCAACGCTCCAAGAAGTGTACGACTACGATCCAACGCCCAGCGGCGTGACGGCGGCTGAAGCGACGCACGTCCTGGGAGCCCAAGCGAACGTGTGGACCGAGCACATAGCCACGCCCAAGCGCCTCTTCTACATGACGTTGCCGCGCGAACTGGCGCTCGCGGAGATCGACTGGGTTCCACGGGAATCCAAAAGCTGGCATCGCTTCCTGACGGCCTTGCCCGCGCAGTTTGCGTGGCTCCAAGCGCACGGCTACCCTTTTCGCCTGCCCGCGCCTTCTTTCGACATCTCGGGGACGAGATCACGCTTCTATCCGGTGGCAGGCCTAGCTCAGTCGGCTCAAGCGCTGGTTGATGGCCCGACGGCTAAGATCTCGATCTCCGTCCCCCTGCGCTCGACGATCCGCTACACCACCGATGGCTCGCGCCCGACCGCGCGCTCTCCCGCGTACACCCGCGCTTTCGTTGCTCGGCTGCGCCAAGGCCGAGCACTCGACATTCAAGCTGTCGCATTTCTGGTGTCTGGGGCGCATAGTACCGCAAGTGAATGTGTGATCCGCCGGGTCGGGCATGCGCAGTTGCAAGCTGCCGGTGCCGGATCGCGCTCATGGTCAGCCTTGGTATCGCCGTAGCATCGACGACCTAACTCAGGTAAGGAAAAAAACCGTGCGGCGCGGAACTACCGGCGACCGTAGCCAAAGGAGCTCTGATGATTTCGACTTTTCATCGTGTCGCCGCGTGCGCCGCCCTAACATTGACCTTGAGCTGCGCCAGCCAAGTCAATGCCGCCGGCCTAGCGGTTAGCCGGGCGACTTTGCATAACGGGCTGCGCGTTATCGTCGTGCGCGATCCGCTCGCGCCCGTCGTGACGGCGATGTTAAACTACCGAGTCGGTGCCAACGAGCAAAATTACGCCGGTCAAGCGCATGCGCTCGAGCACATGATGTTCCGGGGAAGCGCGACCCTTACGCAATCTCAATTGGCCGACATCGCCGAGCTGCTAGGCGGCAACTGGGATGCGGACACCCAGTCTGAGGTCACGCAATACTTCTTCACTGCCCCGTCGCAATATCTCGACGTGCTGCTGCGGATGGAGGCGTCTCGCGCCAAAGGGCTGACGCTGTCGCAGAAGGATTGGAGCATCGAAAGAGGCGCCATCAAGAACGAGGTCACTCAAGACTACAGCAACCCGGTCAACCACTTGTTTCAGGAAGTCGATCTGAAGATGTTCGCTGGAACGCCGTACGGCAACGACGGGCTGGGCACGATTGCGTCTTTTGATCGCCAAATCAACTCGCCTCAACTGCACGCGCTATACGAGGCATGGTATCATCCCAACAATGCGATCTACGTCATCGTAGGGGACGTGGACGGGCCGTCCACGATCGAACGAGTCAAAAAGTATTTTGGTTCTATCGCGGCGGTGCCGCTGCCGTCGCGGCGGCCCGTTCTGCTTACGCCGCTCAAGCGGACCGCCATTCGGCTCGACAGCGATCAGCCGTATACGATCGTGGCGCTTGCCTACCGCTTTCCGGGCTACCGCGACAAAGACTACGCCGCCGGCCAGATCCTAGAAAGCGTGCTCTCGAGTCAGCGCGCCGATCTCTTCGGATTGGTCGCTCAGGGCAAAGCTCTGCAGGCGAGTTTCACCGATTTCGACACCCATCCGCAAGCGGGTTCTGCAGCGGCGTTCGCGGTCGTGCCGGTGAGCACCAAACCCGACGATGCGCTTGCCCTTTTGCGCGGGGTGCTCGACGATTATCGAAAGAACGGCGTCCCGCCGGCACTCGTTGCGGCCGAAAAGACCCGGGCCATCGCGCAAGCCGAGTACAAATCCAACTCGATAGAGGATCTCGCCTTTCAGTGGAGCCAGGCGGTTGCGGTGGAAGGCCGATCATCGCCCGATGAGATATTGGCTGCCCTCAAGAGCGTGACCGTCGCCGACGTAAATCGCGTGCTCCGCTCCTACGTCGCTCCCGCGCACGAGATCGTTGGAATAGCGGCGCCCAAAAATCCGGGCGCCCTGGCAGCGAGTTCCGGCCGTTCGACGGCCCCCGGACCCGAGCACGGGGCGACGCTGCTGCACCATGACCCGCTTCCACAATGGGCGCTCGCGGCGTTCCGGAACATCTCCGTGCCCGCCTCGACGACCGCTCCGGTCGACGGTATGCTTTCGAACGGCATCCGTGTCATCGTGGTTCCGGAGCATATCTCCCACACGGTCGTCGTCAGCGGTTCGATCGCTTCACGTGAGTCGATCCAGGCCCCGGCCGGCAAAGACGGCGTCGCCGACATCACTTCCGGGCTGCTGCCCTTTGGAACGACGACATTTGATCGACTCGCGCTGCGCACCGAGCTGGACAAGATAGCGGCGGAGATCACCGCCGGGACTGCGTTTTCACTCACGTCGCTCTCCCAGAACTTCGACCGCGGCGTGGCGCTCTTGGCGGACGAAGAACTGCATCCCGCGTTTCCGGCAGCCGGCTTCGGTGCGGTAAAATCGGAGCAGCTGGGGTCTGTTCAAGGCGTCGTTACCTCTCCGGATCACATGGCGCAAGTGGCGTTGAACAAGGCGCTTTATCCCGCGGGCGACCCGGTTCAGCGTTTTGCGACGCCGCAAACCGTCTCGTCGCTTACGCCGGACGACGTCAAGGCATATTATGCTAGCGTCTATCGGCCCGACATGACGACGATCGTCGTCGTCGGCGATGTGGATCCGCAGCATGCCAAGGATACGTTCGAAAAGTACTTCGGAGGATGGAAGGCGACCGGGCCAAAACCCGACGTAGAACTCCCGGCAGTTCCCAACAATCTGTCCGCGGATACGGTCGTGCCCGACCCGCAGCGCATTCAATCGCAGGTGCGGCTCGCACAGGTGACGTCGATAAAGCGGACCGACCCGGATTTCGCGCCGTTTTCGGTCGCCAACGAGTCGTTCGGGAGTGGCGGCAGCTCGATTCTGTTCCACGACGTCCGCGACGTGCACGGTCTGGTGTACGGCGTGGGCTCGCAAGCTCAATTTGAGAAAAATCGCTCGATGTTCGAAGTGCAGTTCGCGTCGGATCCCGCCAAGATCGATCAGGCCCAATCGCTCATCATGGCCGATCTCAGGGATCTATCGCAAAACGGGCTCGACTCAAACGAACTGGCGCGCGGCAAAGCCTCTCTGGTCTCACAGATTCCCATGCGCGTGGCCAGTTTCGGCGGCATCGCCCGGCAGCTGATCCATTACGCCGAATTCGGACTGCCGCTGGATCAGGCGACGATCGACGCGCGCAACGAGATCGGCGTCACGAACGATCATATAAAGTCGGTCGTCAGCAAGTGGATTCGGCCAAACGACTTCGTGCGCGTGATCGTCGGTCCGGGGCCCAAGTAGTCCCGGGGCTTGAGCGTTCAACGGACGACCTACGAAGAGACATATTGAGCAAAGGTCGGTAGGCCGAACGCACGACTACGACCCGTTCAGACGCGGCCGCTTCCCCGTTGGCGTGCGCACGGTCAAAGCATTCGATCCGGCGCGCCAGCGCCTCTTCCCATGCGAGCTTTAGTTTCCGGCGGTCCACGAGTATGCGGGCCTGGATATGTGCGCGGACAGTCAGGATCATTACCCAGTGCGAGGACGCGATCTGCCGCGCAGTCAATCGGCGGTGCGCGATGCTGCAGTTTTGGCCGGAACGCGTGCACTGATCGTCTTCTCGCATCATAGCGGCGGCCACCGGCGCGCCGCCACCTACCTTTGCACTCACTTGAGCAGCCACGGGTACGTCGCCGCGGCGCTAGACCCACTCTGAGGTGGTCGCCCCGGAACTAGCGCCTAAGCCTGGGGAGAGCGACGAGCAAAAGAGGAGCAGGGTCAACGCTTGGATCGCCAGCCGCGGGCCGGACGTGCGATTCTTGGTCGACTACATGCTTGAGCGGTCGCCGCTAGGTTGCGAAGTCCGCTTTGAACCCGATGTCGGGATCGTCGGGCACAGCTTCGGCGGTTGGACGGCGCTGGCGGCAGCCGAAACGGAAAGACGCATCGGGGCGGTTGTCGCACTCGCGCCGGCTGGGAATTCCAATCCGAAGCCCGGCATGCTACGGGCGCCGCTTGACTTCGATTGGGGTCGCGATGTGCCGACCCTGTATCTGGTGGCCGAAGACGATGTTTCGCTCCCGCTGGCTGGGATGTACGAACTGTTCGCAAGGACGCGCGCGACCAAACGATTCGTCATCCTCCGCCAAGCGGACCACTTACATTTCGTCGACGACGTCGAGCAAGAGCATGAAATAGTGCGCGACATGACCTTCAGCCGCGAACTTGCCTGGCTTCCTAAGGAGATGCGGCCGATCGAGCAGCTATGCTCGGGACATACTGCTCACTCGTTCACGTGCGTTCTCACGCTTTGTCACATGGACGCAACATTGAGGCATAAACCCCAAGCCGAGACTTTTTAGCCGGGGACATCGAGGCAGACTTAGCGGCGCGTGGCATCGACGCGAAGGTCTACAAGGCGCATTGACCGGGCGGTAAAACGCGCGAGCCCGTAAGAACCGCCCGAGCGTTGTCAGCTTTCGAAATACCGCGCCCGGTCGAGATCGAGTAAGAGCCCGGGCTGCTTCGGGTGCCACCCCAACAGTTCTCGGGTTCGCTGACTCGAGGCCCGACAGTCGAGACCAGCGAAGGCTGCAAACCAGCCAAAATGCTCAACTGCCTGTGCGGGCGATTTGGCTACAACCGGAACGTTCAGACGCTTTCCGATGACTTGAGCAATATTCCGGAATGGAATCTCCTCTTCAGCAACCCCGTGAAACCTAGCCCCCGCAGTGGCCTTCTCGAACGCAAGTCGAAAAAGAAGGGCAGCATCCAGTCTATGCACAGCGGTCCAGCGATTGAGCC
>JALYUR010000059.1 GCA_030853635.1 Vulcanimicrobiota bacterium
TAGTCCTGAACCGGTTTTATCGAACTGGCACGGTACGCATCGGCCAGGGTGTAACGGGCGGCTACTCGCTGGCGCCCTTTCTTGCTCAACGCGATCGAGCCCGGGTAGTCCCAATCGATAAGCCCACCGTCGTCGAGCAGCCTCAGCACATCCAGCGCCACGGCGTCGGAGACGTTGAGGTGCCTTGCGACGTACGAAGCGTGAACCGGATTCGTCCACTCGCCCAGATATAGCAATGTAGCCGCGGCCATCGCCTTTTCGGCGATGTACGACACGCTCGAAGATTTCAACGCTGCCATAGGCCCAGCATAACGCCTTATCCCCTCGGACACAAGGCACAAGCCCAACGGGACGGTTCGTGTGAGCACCGTCATGCTCGACCGCGTTTGACCGATACCTAAAGAGCGAGCCAAGCGACCTTAAGTTTGCGCTCGCTGAAGGCATGCCGCCGAATGGAGCCATGATGTCAGTCCCGCTGCGTCCCAGCCTTACCAAGACCCCGGCCAAGTCCGTCGTCCGAGCGCAACGCTTCGAACTTGAAGATGAGTCCGGAAACCTGCGTGGGATATTCGGCTGCTCGACCGAAGGCGCTCCGAGCTTCCGTCTGCTCGACGACAAGGATCAAGCACGGATCGTGCTGACGATCGAAGACAATAAGCCGCGCATGCGCCTGCTGGATTCCAACGGTCTGGTGCGGCTGTGCATCATTTTGCGCGACGACACCCCCGGCATCGAATACATGGACGCCAAGGGCACGCGCCGCATGCTGATGTACCTGCGGCCAAAGGATGACGAAAATGCGGACATGGTCTTCTTGGGCGCCGACGGGCTGCCGAAGCTCGGCTTGACGACCACCAAAGAAGGCGCGATTTTGTTCGAAGGCGAGGATGAGCTCGGCCGGCTCGTCGAGCCGATGTGGTTCTCGAGGGACCTTAGCGAGCAGCCGGACCCCGCAACACCCTAGCATCGCCCGTCGCCCAAGGGCTTGGGCCCCCGAGGCGACTGGCCCCAGCCAGGACTCGGCGTTGCGTAAGCCGGCGCAGCGGGTATAATCTGATCAATAGATGCAGTCGTGGTTTAACTCCGCCGTAATGCGCCTTGCGGCGCTTCGGGGCGCGTCGCTCGGCGCATGCGTCGCGCTTTACGGTTGCGGAGCCTACGGACCGCCCCCGGGCGCGACCGAGCAGGCGCATGCGGTTTTCGGCCTGTGGAAGGTGTTGCTTTGGACCGGCATCGCGGTCGGGGTCATCGTCTATGCGTTGATCTTGTGGTCCGTCTTCGCGTACCGCAAGCGCGGCGACGGAGTGCCGCCGCAGTTCTCGCGTAACCCGCCGCTTGAGATAACTTGGACGGTGATTCCATTGCTGATCGTCGGGGTGCTCTTCTTGCTCACCTATCGGGTCGAGCGCCGGGTCGAAGCGTTGGCTGCGCGGCCGGCAGTGACCGTGCGCGTGACCGCTTTCCGCTGGTCGTGGCGTTTCAGCTACCAAGGAAGCAGCAAGGTACTGAGCGGCACGCCGCAGCAGCCGCCGGAAATGGATTTGCCGGTCGGCCAAACGGTAAGATTCCTCGTGACTTCACAGGACGTCGTGCACTCGTTCTACGTCCCGGCTTTTCTCTTCAAACGCGACGCGATTCCCGGCGTCCTAAACGAGTTCGATTTGAACATCCAAAAGCCGGGGCTCTACCGCGGTGAGTGCGCCGAGTTTTGCGGGCTCAGCCACGCGCAGATGCTCTTCACGATAAAGGCCGTGCCCGCCCGGTCGTTTGCCGCGTGGGTTGCATCCAAATGAGCGCCACTATCGTTGAACGCGCCACGCCCGCCCGCCGCCGCCAGTCCCAGGATTTGGTTACGTGGCTAGTCACAACCGACCATAAGCGCATCGGCATCCTCTACATGTGCACCACCTTCTTCTTCTTCCTCGTCGCGGGCATCTTGGCGCTCGTCATCCGTGCGCAGCTTGCGGAGCCCGGGCTTTCGGTGGTCGGACCGCAAGCGTACAGCGAGATATTCACGCTGCACGGCACCGCGATGATCTTCTTATTCGTCGCGCCGTTTGGACTGGGGCTGGCCAACTATCTCGTGCCGCTTCAAGTCGGAGCAGCGGATATGGCGTTTCCGCGCGTCAACGCTTTGTCGTATTGGCTTTTCTTGGCAGGCGGCTTGACCGTCTTCTCAGGAGCGGCCACAAACGGCGGCGCGGCCGACGCGGGCTGGTTTGCCTACGCGCCTTTGTCCGATATACGAACGGGCTCCGGGGCCGGCATGGATCTGTGGATCGTCGGGCTGCTGATGGTCAGCGCCGCTTCGGTCATCACCGGAATCAATCTGCTGGCTACATCTTTGCTCTACCGCGCCCCCGGGATGACGATGTGGCGCCTTCCGATTTTCACTTGGGAGATGATCGTCACGTCGATCCTCATCCTGATGGCCTTTCCGCCGCTGGCCACCGTACTCGCCATGGTCTTCGTCGACCGCCGTCTGGGGGGGCATTTCTTCGATGCCGCGCACGGCGGTAACCCGGTGCTTTACCAACACTTGTTTTGGTTCTTCGGCCATCCTGAAGTCTACATCATGATCTTGCCGTTCTTCGGCGTGGTCAGCGAGATCATACCGGTGTTCTCGCGCAAGCCGATCTTCGGATACGTCGGATTGGTCTTGTCCGCGCTGGCGATCGCGGGACTGTCGGTCGGCGTGTGGGCGCATCACATGTTCGCAACCGGCACGGTCACCAACGCGTTTTTTTCGGCGGTATCGTTTCTCATAGCGGTTCCGACCGGCGTTAAGTTCTTCAACTGGATCGCGACGATGTGGCGCGGCCAGTTGACGTTTCCAACCCCGATGCTGTTCACGATCGGGTTTTTGCTCAACTTTTTGATCGGTGGAATCACCGGCGTCATGGTAGCGTCGCCGCCGGTCGACTTCCATGTCGAGGACACTTACTTCATCGTCGCTCACCTGCACTATGTGTTGATGGGCGGCAGCGTCTTTGCGATCTTCGCCGCGATCTATTTCTGGTTTCCCAAGATATTCGGCTTGTGCTTGGGCGAGCCGTTGGGCAAGTGGTCGTTCTGGACGATGTTCGCAGGGTTCAATCTGACGTTTTTTCCCATGCACGTCCTCGGCGTCTGGGGCATGGCCCGGCGCGTCGTCAGCTATCCACCCCTGCTGCACTGGGCGCAGATGAACTTGCTGGCCACGGCCGGATCCGGGGTGTTGGCCGTAGGCATCTTCTTGACGATCCTCAACGTCTGGCTTTCCGCTCGAGCGTCAAAGCCGGCGGGTGATGACCCGTGGGGCGGCTATTCCCTGGAATGGGCGACGTCGTCGCCGCCGCCCGAGTATAACTACGAATGGATTCCGCCCATCCGCTCGGAGCGGCCGACCTACGACATGCATCAAACGGCAGCACAGCGACAGTGAGAACCGGGGTCAGGATGTTCTTGTCGTCGGCGACATTCGGCGTCGCCATAGCCTTGATCTATTGGTACGCATCGCATGAAACGGTCGGCACGATGCTGCTGGCGCTCATAGGGGTTGGCCTGTTGTTCGTGGCGGCGTACATCTTCCTCAGCATCCGAACCGACCGCAGACCGGTAGCCGCCGACTCAAGCGACGCCAGCCCTCAAGACGCTGCGGGCGAGATCATCGGACCGCTGCCGGCCGAAAGCATCTGGCCAATCATGCTGGGCATCGGCGTCGTGTTGGCGCTCGATGGGCTAGTCTACGGCGTTTGGCTGGCGGCCTTGGGTTTCGTCTTTGCAACCTTCAGCGGAGTGGCACTTTTTCGAGAAAGCCGCTAGCCGGGCCGCGCTCCGAACGCGCCCAGGCGGCGGCCGTGAGCAAGAGCGCCAAGAGCGCCGCGGCGCCGCCGCAAAGCCACATCATCACGCCGCCGTTCTGCTGGTCCACCAGCGCCCAAGCCTGATCGTGCCCGGGCAGCAGCGCGTAGTGCGCGTACAATACCCTTCGCGTCTGCTCGAGGATAGCACCTAAGAACGCAGCTTGCGGCACGAAAGCGAACAAGTATAGCATCCTTAGCGGATAGCCCATCCGCCAACGCGACGGCTCAGCGGCGACGACCGGGTACCAAAATAGCATGGCCGCGCCCAAGTAGGCGGCATGCTCGAGCGCGTGCACTGGCGGATGGTCCAAAGCCGCCTCATACAATCCTGAGAAGTGCGTGAGCCACAGCACGACTAGCAGCGCGCACCAACCCACGAGCGGATGCGAGAGCAATGCGACCGCCGGACCGTGGAGCACGCCGCTTAGCCGCCGTCGCGGGCTTGCTCCGATGGTGGTCATGAGAAGCAGCATCGGCGCGCTCAGCAAAAACAGCGGCGCCAGCACCAGGATGATGACCAAGTGCTGAGCCATGTGCGCCGCAAACGCTGAGTCTGCGAGCCTCTCGGCGGCGGAACTGAACGCGCTATAGCCTGCAACGGCCGCCCCCAGAAAGCAGGCCAGCCGCCAACCCGGCCAACGCCGGCGCACGCGGCGCTGCAGGCCATTCCAACGCCGCGCCGATGCGGCGTAGCCCCCGCACAAAACGATCAGGCCGGCCGCGAGTGCTGCGTCCGCCGGCGTCAGCCACCTCATTTCGGCTGACCGATCTCGTCGAAGCCGCCGCTTTGAGTGCGGCGCAAGGTCACCCAGCGGGGATCGGCTGCGGCATGAACGTCGCGCCGGCTCAAGTCGAGCATGAAGCGATAGGCCGTAAAACCGGTCAGTACCGGCAAGACTACGCACAGGACGCGCAGCACCGCGTTGAGGCCTTCCAGCGGAACGTGTAAGAACGTCGAGACGACGTCGCCGCCGCCGCCGATCTGCAATAGGATCAAAAACGTCAGTACGGCCACCCCGGCCGCCGTCCGCGCGGGCGCGTCGCGTGGATGATCCAGCAAGTTATGCGCCGTGCAATCGCGCGTGATCGCGCGCTCGATGAACGGCCAGGCGAAGATCACTGCGAAAATGACGGCGGGGAGGACGACGAGCGGCACGAACGGTTCGGCGATCGTGTGTCCGCCGGCATGCAGCTCCCAGTTCGGGGCTAGGCGCAGAACGCCGTCGAGCCAGCCCATGTACCAATCCGGCTGCGTCGGTGACGTGCCTACTGACGGGTCGAACGGTCCGTATTGCCAGACCGGGTTGATCTGAAAGAACCCACCCAACAAGACCAGCGTAGCGCTTACCAGGAACAAAAGGCCGAGCGACTTCAAAGCGTAGCGCGGCCACAGCGCAGATCCGACGACGTTGGTCTCCGTGCGGCCGGGGCCGCGGAACTGAGTGTGCTTTTGGTGCCACAAAATTGCGAGATGCAGCGCCAAGGCGGCGACGATCAAGCCCGGGATCAACAGTATATGGATCGACAGCAGACGGCCTAAGAAGCCGTCTCCCGGAAAGGCGCCGCCCCAAAGTAGAAAAGCCGCCCAGCTGCCGATAAACGGCACGGACAGCAATATCGAGTAGCCGATATGCAACCCGATGCCCGACGGCAGATCGTCCGGCAGCGAATAGCCGGTGAACCCGGCGAGAATCGAAAGGATGAGCAGGCTAACGCCGACCATCCAGTTGATCTCGCGCGGCTTGCGAAAGGCGCCGGTGAAGAAAACCCGGCACATGTGCACCGCTATAGCCGCCAGGAAGACGACCGCCGCCCAGTGATGGACCTGGCGGATCAACAGCCCTCCCCGCACTTCAAAGCACAGCCGCAGGATCGATTCGTACGCTTTGGATACGACGGTGCCGTGCAGCGAGGGGTACGGCCCATCGTACATCACTTTGTCCGTCGATGAATCGTAAAACATCGTCAAAAAGACGCCGGTGCCGATGAGAATCATCAAACAGTACAGAGCTATCTCGCCCAACATGAACGACCAATGATCCGGAAAGGCTTTGTTTAGCGCGCTGCGGATGAAGGGGGCGGTGCCTAACCGGTTATCGAGCCAGCGGATGAGCTTGCGGATCATGCCCTCACCCACGTTCCCAAAAACCGGGGCCGACCGGCTCGGGAAAGTCGCCGCGCGCGCGCAAGAACCCCTGCGCATCGACGGTCAAAGGCAGCTGGGGCAGCGGCCGCGGTGCCGGGCCGGAGACCACAGCCGCGCCGCGTAAGACGTCGAACGTCGACTGATGACATGGGCAGCGCAGTTCGTGCGTCGACTGCCGATACAGAGCCACCGGGCAGCCCACGTGCGTGCATATCTTGGAATAAGCGACGTAGCCGAGCGGCGCCCAACTGCGTCGTTGCGGCGGCAGCTGCAGCGCGTCGGTCTTCACCCGCACGAGCATCGCCTGGTCGTCCGCATCGCCGATGCGCCCTTGCGGGAATACGGTGGCAACCGATCCGACCTCCAGATCGTCGACGTGGACAGGTCGACCGTTTTCGCGCACGAGTTTCAGGCCGGCGCGCCAATGGGTGTGAAATAAAGCCCGGCCGGGCTTAGGGCCAAGCGAGCGCAGCGGCAAAAGAGCGGCCAAGCCCACGAAGCCCGCGCCCGTCGCCAACAGCGACGACAAGACGAGCCGGCGCGTGATCTCGTCTTGGCCCGCGGAGAAAGCGTCTTGCGCTGCTTGGCGCTGCGCCTCCGACGACGGCTGGGGAGGCCGTTCCTCCACGACCGGTGTGGCGGGCAACAAGTCCTTGCCCCAGACCGCAAGGCCGATGCCCAAACCGGCCAGAGCTATCGTCGCGAGCGCCGCGTCGAGGTAGCGGCCCAGATGAAATGCGTAGGCTACGAACAGCGCTGCCGTTGCGACGATGCAAGCGACGAACGCAGCAACCGCTACGCTCCACGGCCGATTCACGTCCTCGTTCCTATGAAGCGGATCACGCCCACGAGTAGCCCCAGCCCGATTATCCAACCGACCAGCCCTTCGCTGACCGGGCCGATGTGACCCAACGGCGTTCCGCCGCGATCGTCGGGCTTCCTTAGCGTTTGGATGTAGCCGACCAGCGAATCGAGGTCGCGTTGAGAGAGTTGACGCTCGCCGAAGCGCGGCATGATCCCGGGGCCGAAGCGAATCGCCTCGGCGACTTGCGTGGGCGTCGCCGCATACAGGGCGGGAGCAACCCAGCCGAACCCGACCGAATTACCTTCGCCGTCGGAACCATGGCACGATTGACAATTTTGAGCGAATAACTTACGGCCGTGCACGCTGTCCGCGCGCTGCATGCTGACCTTGGGAATCGCGGGACCACGCGCTCCTCCGGCGCCGTTGGAGAGCGAAGTTACGTAAGCTACGATCGCCTTGATCTGCTCTCGGTCGAACGCGGGCTGTTTGCGCACTGGTTCTTCGCCCGGATATGACAACGGCATGCGGCCGGTCGCGACGTACCAGTCGACCGCCGCGCCGCCCACATCGATGAGCGGCGGGGCAACCCTGGATCCTTGGCCCGAAACCCCATGGCAAGACGAACACTGGACGACAAACAGCGTTTTGCCGTCCTTGGTCGGCGTCCCACGGGAGCCGGCCGGCCCCGAAGCGCCAACGGCTTGCACGGCCGCCAGCACCGCTATGCTCAACGCGGCCGCGGCACCGCCTCGTTGGAGTCGCCGAACACCGCCAAGAGCGCTCATCTGCTATCGCAACAAATAGATCACGCCGTAAAGCCCAAGCCAGACGGCATAAAGGAAGTGCCAGTAATAAGCGATCGCTTCAGCGCCGCCGCGCGCCTGAACGGGGCGGCGGCTGGCGGCGATAAGCCCGAGCAGCAGCGCCAGTCCGATGAGCACGTGTAGACCGTGGAACCCGGTCATCGTGTAGAACAGCGATCCGTAAGCGTTGGTTGATATCTTGAAGTCCGTGTTGGCCCATTCGTGATACTCGATGGCCAAAAAACAAAGTCCCAACGCAAACGTCGCCCACACCCAGCGACGCATTGCCGCCACGTCGTCCCGGCCGATCCCGCGGCGCGCGAGGTAAATCGTGACCGTGGTCAGCGTGATGACGGCGGTCAATACGGTCGGCTCTTTGAGGTCTAGGCTGATGCCGTCGGGCGGCCACTTCGGCGTCGCGCTGCGGATCATGAAATACGACGCGAAAAGGCCTCCGAAAAACATCAACTCCGAAGCGATGAACAAGACCATCCCGAAGACTCCGACTGGAGTCTTGGAACTGGCAGAGCTGACCGCCGCTTGGGCCATAGCGCTTGAGCTTTCCGGCCGGACTACACTTTGAAATCGACGGCGTCGGAATGCTTGAACTCAAGTCCGAACCCCGGCCGGGTGAGATCCGGCGCAATGGCGCCATCAACTGGCGTCAAGGCGCCGTCGAACAGCATGCGCTCGATGCGGACGTGATCGTGGAAGTATTCCAGATGCCGAAAGGAGTCAAGCGCACAACCCGCATGGACGTGCAGCGAAGGAGCGCAGTGCGCCGACAGCGCGACTAGATACGCCTCGCATAGGGCTGCGGCCTGCAGCAAACCGGTGATGCCGCCGCACCGAGACGCATCGGCTTGCAGCACATCGACGGCTTGGGCTTCGAGCATGCGCCGGAAGTACGCCGGCTGATAGCCGTACTCACCGGCCGCGATGTCCATGCCCGCCGGCCCGCGATCGCGCATGAGATTCAGGCCGACGAGATCGTCTGCCGGCACGGGCTCCTCGAACCATGTGACGCCGAGGGCGCGAAACGATCGCGCTTTAGCCAGGGCCTCTTTGCGACTGTAAGCGCCGTTAGCATCGACGAAGAGTTCGGCGGCCGGGCCGATCGCTTCGCGCACCCATGCTACGCGCTCGACGTCCGCCGCCGGCTGGCGGCCGATTTTCATTTTCACGCGCGGAATGCCGGCGTGTACCCAGCCGCCGAGCTGCTGCTCGAGCTGCTCACGCGAATACGACGTGAATCCGCCCGATCCGTAGACCGGCGCGCTCTCGCGCACCATCCCGAGCAAGTCGCATAGCGGCAAGTCGAGCAGCCTGCACTTCAAGTCCCACAACGCATTGTCGACCGCCGAGATCGCCATCGATGCGACCCCCGGGCGCCCGAGATTGCGAACGGCGTGAACCATCGCTATCCAGGCACCGCCAACCGACATCGCGTCTTTGCCCTGCACGACCCCTGCGAGCGTCTCTTTGATCAGCGTGGCCGTTGAAACGTCGGCATAGGTGTAGCCGATTCCGATGCGGCCGCCGGATTGGGCCTCCACCAGGACCAGCGTCGTGCTATCCCAAGCGATCGTCCCGTCGGATTCGGGATAATCCGTCGGGATGCGATAAGCGCTGACCTCGACGCTTTCGATAGCAGCGTCGGCGCGCGCAGTTCTGATGCCGATCACGCATCGTCTCCGTCGTTACGCCGCTGAGGCAGCACTCCGGCTATCATCTGCTTGAAGGACTGTTTGATGATCCCGCCCTCGTCCGGATCGCCCTTCAAAACCGTAGACATAAAAGCTCGCGCTTGATCCAGGCTGATGTGCGGCGGCAGCGTTGCCACGTTGGGGTCGGTGTACGCTTCGTAGACTACCGGCCGGTCGGCGGTCAGAGCTTGATCCCACGCAGCGCCGACATCCTCCGGACGATCGACGCGGATTCCACGCAAGCCGATAGAGTCGGCGTACTTGGCGTACGGAAAATCCGGCAGGTCCTGAGAGCCTGAAAACTTGGGCTCGCCTGCTACTCTCATCTCCCAGCTCACCTGGCTGAGCTCGCGGTTGTTCAAAACCAAGAAGATGAGCCTTGGGTCGGACCAGCGCTGCCAGTATTTTGCGACCGTTATCAGCGTATTGATCCCGTTCATCTGCATCGCTCCGTCACCGGTGACGGCGATCGACACGCGATCCGGAAACGCGAACTTTGCGGCGACCGCATAAGGAACGGCCGATCCCATGGTGGCTAGGTTACCCGACAGCGACGACTTCATCCCGCGGCGCATCTTGAGTTGGCGCGCGAACCAATTTGTCGCCGTGCCGGCGTCGCCGCTGATGATGCAGTTGTCCGGCAAGCGTGGCGACAATTCGTAAAACACCCGCTCGGGGCTTAGAGGATCGGCACCCTCCATCGCCCGTTCTTCCATTAGTTTCCACCATCGGATCACGTTCGACCCTATCCGTTCGCGCCAGCCGCGATCCGCCTTCATTTTCAGAAGCGGCAAGAGCTGTCGCAAAGTCTCTGCGGCATCGCCCACGAGGTTGACTTCGGTGTTGAAGCGTAAGCCCAGCATCCTCGGGTCTATGTCGATCTGCACTCCCCGCGCCTTGCCTTCTTTGGGTAAAAATTCTGAGTAGGGAAAACTCGTGCCCACCATGAGCAGCGTGTCGCATTGGTTCATCATGTCGGAGCTCGGGCTACTTCCGAGCAGGCCGATCTGGCCCGTGACGTACGCAAGATCGTCGGGCAGCACGAACTTGCCCAACAGTGCTTTTGCAACCCCGGCGCCCAGGCGATCGGCTACCTCCATCACTTCTTCGACGGCGTGTTGCGCTCCCGAGCCGATCAGCATCGCTACCTTTTCGCCCGCGTTTAGCACTTCGGCCGCGCGTTGGAGGTCGGCCGTGGCCGGCAGCACTCTGGGCAAAGAAAAATCGCTACTGCTGTGGATCGTGTTGTGCACGTGCGGCGGCGCGGGCACGGCCGCGGCCTCCTGGACGTCCTTCGGGACGATGATGCAGGTGACCGTACGCATTGACTTGGCGATGCGCAGCGCCCGGTCGACGAGATGCCTGATCTGTACCGGGCTGGATGCCATGTAGACGTACTCGTGCGCCACGTCCTTGAACAAGGACGTCAGGTCCACTTCTTGCTGATAATCGCCGCCGATCGCGCTGCGCGCCGACTGCCCAACGAGCGCTACGACCGGCTGACGGTCGCCCTTGGCGTCATACAAGCCGTTGAGCAAGTGGACGGCACCCGGCCCCGAGGTTGCGACACAAACACCCACCTCGCCGGTATACTTCGCGTGAGCGCACGCCATGAAAGCCGCCATCTCCTCATGGCGCACCTGGATGAATTCCAGTTTGTCTTGAGCGCGCTCGAAGGCCGCCATGATCCCGTTGATGCCGTCGCCCGGATAACCGTATACTCGCCTGATGCCCCAATCGCAAAGTCGCTGGAGCAGAAAATCGCTTGCTGTTTGCGCCATGTGGTCTAGCCCTTTCCGGAAAGCGCGTAGGTGGTCTGATTTGCGCTTGCATGATGGATGCTTCGAATCGCAGTTTTGATGAGGTCGGCTTGGTGCAAAACGTCGAATTCCAGATCGTATCGGCGGCTTGCGCCGGCTTCGAGCATCGGCAGAGTACCGCGTTGACCGGCGGCGACCCGCCCCTCGATCGTCGGGCAGTTCGCGGGCTCCATTCCCATCACATATGTGTGCGCGCCAAGCATCCGCCAGCTAAAGAAAGCCGGCAGCTGCTTGGTATCGAAGCGAACGCGCAGCGCGATGCCGTTCCCGCCATTGAGCCGTTCGTTCACTAACAGAGCCGCCGCCCTGCCGTCACCGCAGCCGACCGGTTCGTGTATGAAGACCTGCTCCGCAAATCCCGGCTGCGGCGCTGCGCCCTCATTCCAGACGTCGCGGCCGCTTGCGGCCTCCTCGTCGCGGGGCGTTATCTTGCGCGTCGACACGTAGAGCCGGCTTCCGTCGGCCAGCAGCGGAAAGCCGCCGTTGCAATGATACAGGATCATGTGCGGCGTCGCGGCGGCGCCTTCATTGGTGACTACGTCGTGGAGCTCGAGGCGGTTGGAACCCATGCTCGTCCGCAGCGTGCGTCGCAAAGTCAGCTGCTCGCCTAGTACTTTTGTCTGCCGGACGGTGCCCGAAATCTCCAAGACGTACTGCTCCCCGTCCCAAGTGTGGCTGCAACGCACCTCCTCGGCGGGCAAGCAGTTGATGCGTCCGTGCAGTCCAAACTTACCCCAGCGATCTTCACCCGCAGGGCCGAAATTGCTGAGCCCGCACGTCGTGAACAAGCCGCCGAAAAACGTGCGCAGCCAATCGTCTGCCTCGGGCTCGTAGTAGGCAGGCGCCGCCTCACCGTTGGGTGATCGCCAGCACAGCGGTGTGCCATGAAAATCGATCTGCGACACGTCGAGAGCACGATCGGCCACCGCCGTGAACGTGAGGCCGCCGTTGGTCACGCGCAATGCGCGGCAGCCGTCGGCGCGCCCGCTCGAGAACCGGAACGGCGTGATGCCCGCGATCTGGTCGAAGCGTCCAACGGACTGTCCGATCTGATCCTGCGTCATCTCCATTCCGAAGATGGAAATCACGCTTAGAGGCTCCCGGACTGGCGCATCATGCCGCCGTCGACAAAAAACGTCGAGCCGGTGATGTACCGGGCTTCATCCGAAGCCAAGAACGCGACCATGCCGGCGATGTCCTGCGGCTTGCCCATCCGATTGAGCGGAATTTCGCTGAGTAATGCCTTCATCTCGTCGGGATGCTGTTCGAGCGGCTGGTCCATCGGCGTGTCGATAGCGCCCGGCGCGACATTAGTTACATTTATGTTGTGCGGCCCGAGCTCGACGGCGAGGGTGCGCATAAGCATCCGTAAACCGCCCTTGGCGGCGCAGTACGGCGCGTTGGTGGGCATCGCCATATCCTCGTGGACGGACGAAATGTTGATGATGCGGCCGCCGTTGCCTTGCAGGACCATTTGGCGCGCGGCTGCCTGGCTGCACACCCAGGGTCCGGTCAGGTCTACTGCGATGACCTTTTGCCACGTCGCAAACGACGTCTCCAGAAACGGCTGCTTGTCTTCCAGGCCGGCGTTGTTGACCAGCACGTCGAGCTTGCCGAACTTGGCGACCGTTTGATACACGAGCGCGTTCACTTGGTCAGGATTGCTGACGTCGGCTTCGATAGCCAAACCCTTGCCGCCGTCTTTTTCGATCTCGGCGATGACATCGTTGGCCTTGACCGGCGAGCCGATATAGTCGACGGTCACCATCGCTCCGTCCTTCGCCAACTGCTTGGCGATGGCGCGCCCGATACCGGTCGCCGCGCCGGTGACGATGGCCACCTTGCCGCTCAATCGTCTTGAATCCATCGTTTCCTTCACAACCTTTGGCTCCGTCTTGGCGCCGGCGGTAGACGAGAGATGGTTTCCGCCCAGCCTCAGTTGGGCGATGTCGCGTGGAAAGATCAGCGCCAGTGCCCAATCCGAGGCAACCCTGGCTTTGCGATCCGCGCCCGGAAGCCGCGCCAGGTAGTAGGTTCGCCATAAAAACCAGGCGGGCAGGCCTTTGACCAAGCGCCCGAACACGTCGGCTAGCGCGGAGCGATTTCCAAGCGACGCCATCATTCCAGGCGAGCGGTAGACGAACGGCTTCGTGCGCCGCTTCGACTGGGTCGCCAGGATGTTGCGCGCGAGTAGTTGACCTTCGCGTAGGGCGTGCTGTGCTGTCGGCGGATAGAAACCGCCGTTGCGCTTGGGGATATGCGCGCAGTCCCCCAGCGCCCAGACCCCCACCTGCTCCGGCACGGAAAGATCTCGGTTGACGACTACGGCTCCATGACGCGACAGTTTGACCGGCAGGACGCCGACCGTGGGCGACGGCTTGACGCCGGCGCTCCAGACGACTACTTGAGCGTCGTAACGCTTACCCGACTTCAGCTGTATCCCACGCGGGTCGGCTGAGGCGACCTTTTCCCCCGTCACTACCTCTATGGTGCGCCGCTGCAGCTGGCCCTTAGCCGCATTGCCGAACTTCGTCGGCAATTGCGGCAACAGCTGGTCGGCCGCTTCTATGAGCACGACCCGCGCGGCTATCGACTTGAGGCTGGGGTAGAAGCGCTTGATGTCGTGGAGGAATGCCAACAATTCTCCGGCCGCCTCCACACCGGTGAATCCGCCGCCTACGATGACGAACGTGAGCAGGCGTTCGCGTTCCGGTTCGGAATCGGTGGTCGCTGCCGTTTCAAGCGTCTTGATGACTTCGTTTCGCAACCGAATGCCGTCGTCGAGCGTCTTGAGCGCAATGGTATGCTGCGCGACGCCGGGGACGCCCAGCGTCGACGTCGTTGCGCCCAGCGCAAGCACCAGCTGGTCGAACCTGATGTCTTCTGAGACGCCGTTTAACGGCCGGCGCACGCGCACGCTGCGGCCGCGCAAATCGATGCTCTCGACTTCGCCCATGATAAAGCGCGTGCTCTTTAGGGCGGCGCGAATCGGTTCGACGATGTGACGGCTCTCGATCGAACCCGTGGCCACTTCGGGCAGCATCGGCGTGTACAAGGTGTAGTTCTCGGCATTCACGAGCGTGACATCGCATCGGGAACGCGCGTTGCGCCGCTCCAACTCGCGCGCCACCGCCAAGCCGGCGAATCCGCCGCCCAAGATGGCGACCCGCGTCTTTTGCTTCACAGCTCTTGCTCCAGATCGACGAGCCAGAAACCCTTGCGCTCCAATCGCATGATTATGCCGCGCCGCACTTGCGCGGCATCCAGCAAGCCGCGATCCTGCCAGCGCCCCAGCAGGCTGTCGAATACTCGAGCGCGGTATGAACCGCTGAGCTCGTCTTCAACGCGCAACGCGCAGGCGCTGGTTCGCTCGCTCGTATTGCCGGCGAGGAAGATCATGTGATTTTCGTGCCGCAGGCCGAGCAGCACGATGTGCTCGCCGCCCGGGTGGATCTTTTCGCTTATGTCTTCTTCGAAGATTTCATGGGGCACTGACTCGCGCAGCGAGTGAAAGTTCGCATACATCTGCAGTTCCGGCGTTCGAGCGACGAACCAGGTGAGGCGCCGCCCGCAATAGGGAAGATTTTGAACGGCGCACCACTTCCAATCGGGGGCCAGACGGGGATTGACGCTGAGCGAGCCGCTCGAGATGTCCAAGCCGGCGGCGCCTTCGATGGCCGCCCAAAGGTACCGCGGCGGGAACCATGGCGACAGCATCATCCCCTCGTTTACCAGTGTCTCTCCGTGCAGCCATTCGGAGAACTGACCGGGGACGGTGTTGTTGCGCTTGGGATCTTGCGAGTAATGGCGGAAGGTGGTGCTCAGCGCGTGAGCCATAAAGTCCGGCACGAATGGCGCCGCTGCGAACGCGTACCAGAATGACATCGCGACCCAGACGCCGCCCAGCAAGCCGTAGGCCGGCCGCGGACCGGGGCTGTAATACGGCGCGTTGCGCGGTACGGTGCGAATGCCCGCGTCCGTCCAGAACTCCCGCTCGCTCAGCCGCCCGATGATGTGCGCGGCTTTGTCGCTCGGCGCGACCCCGAACATCACGGGGAAGACGAGATCCGCGGTGATGTCACTACGGGCGATGCCCTCGACCGTTATATTGAGGTAGTAGAGGCCGTTCGAAGGGTTGGCGAGGTGCGCGTTAATCGCATCGCGCAGCGCATCAGCCTGAGATTTGAATTCAGCGCTCTCCTCGTGTTTGTCCAGCACCCGCGCCATTTGGCTGGCCGTCTGCAAGGCCGCATAGCATTCTGAGTTCACTTCGGTGGTCGCGCCCGATAGTCGATAATCTTGGATGACGTTGCGCCAGCCGATTATGCCCCAGTCCGAGGTTCCGGTCGACGTGCACCACACCAGGCCCTGGTCATTGCACTGCGAGACGATATAGCGGGCCGCCTTAACGGCCGCCGGATAGGTCTCGCGGAGGAAATCTTCGTCCCCCGTCGCGTTGTAGTGGTGCCATAGTGCCAGGATAAGCAGCGGCGTGTTATCGTTGATGTTGAGGCCGTAGTCGGCAGCCTTGCCGTTGCGTATGTCGTAGTATTCGACTATCATGCCGCTTTTTTGCTGGCGCTTGACGTAGGCGAGCAACGACGCGTGTGAGAACTCGGGCGTGAGGTAATCGGCCCCGTAGGCAAACCAGGCGGTATCGCGCGCCACGCTGTTGTTAGAGTGGCCGGGGTCGTTGGTGAACGCCCAGCCGGTCGGTGCCTTGAGTTGCACCCGCAGCATGTTGGCCTTGGCCCACAACACTCCGCGGTTGACTTCCGGATCGGGAGTCAACACGATCGAACGACCGAGCACTTCGCCGTAATAGTCTTGGGTGCGCTGGAGCGCCTCGGCTGGCGGCGGGCACGACCGATAAACCCGAGCGGCAGCCTCCCTACCGCTCAGCGAAAAGCTCAAGACAAGGGCGAACTTAGCGCTCTTGCCGGGCTTGAGAGCGTGCGACAGCTCAAAAACAGCCAGCGGATCGCCGCCGGCCACGTCGGTTCGCCCCGCTAAAGGACTAGGGCGTTGTTCGGATATAGCCTTGGCGTGATCCGAGGTGGTCTCGTAACCGACGATCGGCGTCGAGCAGCCCAAAACGCGAGCGTACTTCTGCTTGGACTTGTTCCATGCGACGAA
>JALYUR010000078.1 GCA_030853635.1 Vulcanimicrobiota bacterium
ACGATCGACGCCATTCCGCGCACGTCGGCAGGCTTGACCGATGCGTTGACGTCGACGAACTTGCCATGGGTGTTCACGCCTTGGACGATCACGTAATCGAGGAGCACCGCCGCCGCTCGCGCCACCCAGTTCGCCGGCCGCAGCGCGTTCGGCCCGCCGGCCGGTTCTGGTGCGGGCTTTGAGGCGTCTTGGCGGGCCGAAAAAAAGACCGGCTGCCAGTGCTTGTACAGCGGGCTGTCGACGAAGCGCTTCAGCTGCGCTACCCGCTGCGTCGCGTAAGGCGTCTGCCCGATCCACTCGCCCATGCGCAGGGCTGGATCATCTTCGACCGTGCGCCCTTGGTCTGCAAACGCATCCAAGTCGACTTGGCCGGCCACCGTGTGAAACGAGCTCACTACGATCGCCCGAGTTCCCGCATAGAGCGAGCCGCAGCACAAAAGTCCTATCCGGTCGCAGGTGTACTCGGTGCGGCGCAGATAT
The DNA here is from genome assembly GCA_030853635.1 of Vulcanimicrobiota bacterium. Taxonomy (GTDB): domain Bacteria; phylum Vulcanimicrobiota; class Vulcanimicrobiia; order Eremiobacterales; family Eremiobacteraceae; genus Mawsoniella. The sequence continues at coordinate 481 of JALYUR010000078.1, forward strand.
GCCCCGAACACCAGGCCGATCAGAGCGTTTTCACCGCCGGATGGACTAAAGATCGATTCGAGCCGCGTGTGACCAGCCGCGATGTGGCCCAATTCGCGACCCACCAAGAACTCGAGTTCATCCTTGCGAAAATGCACGAGCCAGCGGCTTGAGAGGATGAGCGAGTACGGGGGCCCCAGGCCAATAGCCCCGACCGGTACGTGGAGGTCGTCGCGCACGAACACGTGCGGCATGGGCATGTTCAACATGCGGGCGCAGGTCTCGACGACCGAGTAGACGCCTGGAAACTGCTCGGCGCTGACCCGTATGCTCGTGCCCAGCAGCCGGCCGCGGGCGAGCGAGACGTAAACCATTGCCCCGACCGCGAGCAATGCGATCTGTCCTGCGGTCAGGGCCTCGCGAAGGAAAACGCCGACGATCGCTAAGGTCAAGGGCGCGAACAAAAAGCACAGCCACAGCCATCTTTGCTCGTTCTTGACGCGCAGCGAAAACGGCCCGGCGAAGAGACCCGCCGCTTTCATCCGCGGCTGTCGCTTGCGGCTTGTTCCAAAAAGGCGGCGACCGCCGCTTCTTCCGGCCCCAAACCGGACTTCGTCGACCCTTTGGGCAGCGGGTGCAGCGTGCGATCGAGGTAGGCTTCCAACACTTTGGGATTGACGTAACACTTGCGGCAGATCGTCGGCGTGTTGCCCAATTCCTCGGCGACGTGTTTCACCACGGCCGCGATGTTCTTCTTTGCTTCGCTGTCCGACGAGAACTGTTCGAAGTCGCGCAATCTCAGAGCGCATAGAAAAGTGCCGGTCCAAGTACGAAAATCCTTGGCCGTGAACTCCTGCCCGCAGATCCGGCGCAAATACTCATTTACGTCGGCCGAATCGACGCTCTGCTGCTTCCCGTCGTCGTCGATGTATTGGAACAAGTGCTGCCCTGGCAGATCCTGACAGCGCTTGACTATGCGAGCCAGCCGCCGGTCCGCTATGCTGATCTCATGCTCTTTGCCGCTCTTGCCTCGAAACCGGAAGCGCATCTTCGATCCGCTGACCGCCACGTGCTCGTCTTGCAGCGTGGTGAGGCCGAACGAGTTGTTCTCTTTGGCGTACTCGTCGTTGCCGACCCGTATGCGCGATGTCTCCAGCAGCTGGACGATCGCCGCCAAGACCTTGTCGTGCGGCAGTCCTGGCAGACCGAGGTCCTTGTCCACGCGTTCACGGATGACCGGCAGCACCTTGGCAAACGCCGCCATGCGTCCGTACTTGGTCTCGTCGCGAAATGCGCGCCACTGGGGGTGATAGCGGTACTGCTTGCGCCCGCGGTCGTCTCGCCCGGTCGCTTGCAGATGGCCGTTAGGGTCGGGGCAGATCCAGACGTCGGAGTACGCGGGCGGAATCGCAAGCGCCCTGATGCGCCGCAGTTCGGATTCGTCGCTGATCCGCTTGCCGTCCGGACCGATGTAGGCGAAGGCCTTGGCCGCAGGCTTGCGCCGGATGCCCGGCCGATCGTCGGATACGTAGCGCAGCCCCGCGGCTTTGGCCGCGGCGACCGGTTCGGTGGGCAGATCGACCAACTTCGGCTTGATACGGGGTGGCATGCGGCCGCTTTCGCCGTCGAGGCGGAGACAACCGCTGGGACCGCAGAATAGTTAAGCTAGATGATACGTTTGTGCGTGGTCGTGCTGGCCGCGGCGGCTGTGCTCGCAAGCGCGCCGCCGGGTGTGCCGAGCGCGGATTACATTTTTTCCAAGGCGGCTAAGACGGCGCGTGACAACGCACGGCCGGCATACATCACATATGTCATGCATGAAGTGTTCGTGCATCACGCCAAGCGGTTGGAGTACGACTACCGCGTTTGGTACCGCGGCGATGACGGCAAAGGTCTGATGCAAAACTTGAGCCCCGGCCGCCGGGGCGGAGCGGAAACCGTCTTCGGATACCCCTTCCCGTTCTCGCCCGATGTCAATTTCTTGCTCAACGCTACGCCCGACCCGGTGCTGACGCCCGTACCCGCGTCCCCAACGCCCACTCCGCAGCCCG
>JALYUR010000090.1 GCA_030853635.1 Vulcanimicrobiota bacterium
ACGCTATACCGCCAAGCAGCAGGGGCGCCGCCAGTACGATGCGTTCAAACTGAAGCTGCCCGTCTTCGGCATGCTGATACGCAAAGTGGCTATCTCGCGGTTTTGCCGTACCCTGGGCACGCTGCTACAGTCGGGCGTCCCCATCATGCAGGCATTGGAGATCGTCGGCAAGGCGTCGGGTAACGAAGTCGTCGCAGAGACGGTCAACAAGGTCCGCGACTCCGTCCGCGAGGGTGAGTCGATCGCCGTTCCCCTTCAGCTCTCCGGCATGTTTCCGCCGCTCGTCACCCAGATGGTGTCGGTGGGCGAGGAGACCGGAAACTTGGACGGCATGCTTTCGAAGATCGCCGATTTCTACGATACCGAAGTCGACTATATGCTGACCTCGTTGACGTCTTTGCTCGAGCCGCTCATGATCTTAGGCATGGGTTTCATCGTCGGCTTCATCGTGATCTCCGTATTCCTGCCGCTGTATCAGATCATCGGCAACATCAAGTAGCATGCCAGGCGCCGGCGCCACAGCCGCATCGGCACAGCCGGCGGAGCCGGCTCTGAAAGCGTACGAGCGCAGCCGGACGCTCGCGGCGCGCGACGCGGTCGTTCTCGAGCACGCGCATCTGGCAACGTCGCTCGCTGCGGAGATGACCCGCAAGCCCGATCAGCGCGGCGATCTCCAACAAGTGGGCTACCTGGGCTTGCTCAAAGCCGTCGAGCGCTTCGATTCATCGCTGCAAGTGCCGTTTACCGCTTACGCCCGGACCGTCATAGCCGGCGAGATCGCTCACTATCTTCGCGATAAGGTCGATGCGCTACGCGTTCCGCGCTGGTACCGGGCTTTGAGCCGCAGGTTGGACGCCGCTTGCGACACCCTCGCCGGCAGGCTCCAGCGGACGCCGACGACCGGCGAGCTGGCCGCCGAGCTAAACTTGTCGCCCGCGGGCGTTTGCGAGATCTTTGCTCTGCGCGGCCGCTATCGAACGCAGACACTCGACGACACTGGGAGGGGCGACGAAGTGCAGGTAGAGGTGCTGCGCAGCACTCGCAAAGTGTCTTTTCAACTGCCGGTCGAAGATCGCATCGTACTCGATAGGGCGCTGGAAAAGCTCGTCGCCTTCGAACGGAGCATCGTGCACTTGTTTTTTTACATGGACCTGTCGCACGGCGAAATCGCCGCGCGGCTAGGACTATCGCGCAGACACATCGCGCGCGCTATGCCTAAAGTACTGGCTCGGCTCAAGAGCGAGTTACGCCAACGCTGATAACCGACATTTGCTCCGAGAACTTGAGCGCCGGGATCATCGGGTCATCGCCAATGCCTGAACCGGCGCAGCCGCGCCGATCGCCCGCGCCGTCGTTATGGTTAGCGGGGGCGCTGGCGGTGGGCGCGGTCTGCCGCTTCTGGCATTTGGGCGCGCATAGCTTGTTCCTCGACGAGGCGTTTACGCTGCGCATCAGCGCCCTGCCGATACCCCAACTCCTGTTCGCGGTCGCTCATTTCGATTTTCATCCGCCGGCTTTCTACCTAGCGAGCCATTACCTCATCGATCGGCTGCACTGGGACAGCTGGAATTACCGCTATCTTACGGCCCCATTCGGGCTGTTGACGATTCTAGCCACGTGGGCGATCGCGAGGCGGCTGAGCGGCGATCTGGCTGCTGGTATCGGCGCGTTCATCGTCGCCCTGGAACCGGGGCTTATCCAGTGGGACCGGCTGTTTCGCATGTACAGCGTGTTGGTTGCGCTTGTGGCGGCGTCTTGGTGGCTGCTCCTGATCGCGACGGATGACCGCACTAAAAAGCGAGTTGTCGCATGGCTGGGCTACGGCTGCGTGGTCGTGCTGCTGCCGATGCTGCAGTATCTCGGCGCGGTTGCTTTGTTATGCCAAGGCTTGTTCGCCTTGGGCGACATCCGTCGCCGCTGGCCGGTCATCGCGTGCGGCGCGGGAGCGATCGCGGCGCTTCTGCCGTGGCTGGCTGCGCTGCGGGTCCAGATACCCAACGGCGGGTACGTCACCAGGGCCGGCAGCGTGATGTTCTCTTGGTGGCAGATCGTCCCCACGACGCTGGCCGAAGCTACACCTATGCACTGGGCCGTCAGCCCGGCTTTCGGCCCCGT
>JALYUR010000091.1 GCA_030853635.1 Vulcanimicrobiota bacterium
AGATCGACCCGCTGCGGACCGAAGGCCGTCAGTACGCCGACCGCCTGCGCGATGCCGGCGTGAAGGTGCACTACCGCGAGTTCTACGGCGTCACCCATGAGTTCTTCGGCATGGGCGCAGTGGTTCCGCAAGCAAAGACGGCAGTGCAAACGGCCGCCGCTGATCTGCAAAGGGCAGCCCAAGGGAGGCGCTAAGGGCGACGAGCCAAGTCTATACCAGGCTGCCCAAAAGGCGGCTACGAGGCTGCCCAAAAGGCGGCCTCGTGTTCATGGGTGGCGAGCATGGCTGAAGAGGTGATTGGACTCGAGCGAATGCACTGCCACATAGAAGTGTCAGGGCGCCAGCGCCCCTTTGTCGTGGAAAGCAGACCCAATGTCGTTTATGCCTATCGCCTTGCTGCCGATGTGGCTGTTCGGTCTATTTTCGGCCGCGTTGCTCGGCGGGCGGTGCTTATATCGTTTGGGAATGGCACGAACGGGAGCTTTTAGGCCGCGGCTATCTCGCGGCCGGCATCACAATGCTAGTGGTGGCTCTTTTCGGACGCCTATTGGTTCTGTTATTCCATCGCTCGGGAAAACCCGAGCCCAACGCCCGGCGCTCGGGCGACGTGCAACGAATCGGTCAACCCGATGGCAGACAGCTGCATGTCGAGTGCTTCGGCCACCGGGACGCGCAACCGATCATCCTGACCCTCGGATGGGGCATGAACAGCACCGAGTGGTATTATGCGCGGGAAAGTCTGGCCAAGAGGTTCCGCCTGATCGTGTGGGACCTTCCCGGTTTGGGCAAGTCCCCAAAACCTCCGAACAACGACTACCGCTTGGAGACGCTCGCACGTGATCTAGCAGCGGTCGTGAAAATCGCGGGGCCCAAGCCTGCCGTATTGATGGGGCACAGCACCGGCGGCATGATCACGCTGACGTTCTGCCGGCTCTTCGCCGATAGTTTGGGGACAACCGTCGCCTCTTTGGTCTTGGTGCACACCACCTACACCAACCCAGTGAAAACGACTACGTTGAGCAACCTATTTTCGGCATTGCAAAAGCCGCTGCTCGAGCCGTTGATGTATGTGACTATCGCGCTGTCGCCCGTGCTATGGCTGCTGAACTGGCTGAGCTATCTCAACGGGACCATGCATTTGAGCACGGAATTGCAGGGTTTCAGCGGCCGTGAAACCAGCGGCCAGTTAGATTTCGCGAGCCGATTTATGCCACTGGCTTCGCCGGCCGTCATGGCGCGCGGGATGTTAGCGATGTTCCGCTTTGACGAGACCAAGACGCTGGAGACGATCGAGATTCCAGTCCTAGTCGTCGCCGGCGACCGGGACCCCGTCCTTCTTGCCGAAGCCAGTGAGTTCATCGATCGTTCGGTGAAATCAGCGAAGCTGGTAACTCTATCTCCTGCAAAGCATATGGGCCACATGGAAGATCACGAAAGGTTCGACGATCTGGTTGTCGACTTTCTTGGCACGCCGCCGCTTAGGGCGTGTTAGCTAGAAGCACGCTGTCATTAGGGAAAGCCAAGCGCTAGAACGTCGAACTATCCGTTCACTGCGAGGTTAACAAATGAAGCACTGAAGCGTCCTCAGGGAAGCGGCTTAGGCATCGTATTCGGTGCAAGCGCGTCGGCGAGCGCGCGCAATACGGCAACCGCGCCGAGTCCGGCGTTGCCCTTTTCGTCGTATGCGTCGGGGCCGTTGGTGGCTTCTACCGCGATCGTCAGCTTCTGCTTAGGCAAATAAGCGACGGCCCCCGAGGCGCCGGCAAAGCCCAATGTCTGCAGCATCCACGGCCCGGTGTTGATCACGCCGAGGCCGTAGTTGAAGCCGTCGGTATTTTCCCGACACGCCGAACAACCGGACTGGGCGTGGCCGAATCCGACGAGGCTCGGCCTGATCTGCGCGGCGGAGGAAGCCGGTGACAGCAGCTTCCCAACCGCGACCGCCTCAATCGAGCGGCTCAAATCCGATATGTCGGTCGTCTCGACGGCACCTTCGACGGTGGTCCAGGACGGGTTCCAAAACGTCGCTTCCTCGTAGAACGGCATGCCCGGTTTGACGCCGAGCGTTTGGCGACGTTCCGAACTGAACGAGTGTAACGCGGGCTGCGGAATCGCTGGCGTCGATGAGGCGGCCGTCTGCTTCAGCCCCATCGGCGCTAACACGTATTGTCGAATTGCGTCGGCGAGCGGCCTGCGGGCGATCTTCTCCAGCACCCGGCCCAAGATGACGTAGTTCGTATGCGAGTAGCCCCAGTTCGTGCCAGGCGTGAACTGCATGGGCTTAGACACACCGATCTTCGTTAGTTCCTCCGGAGCCCACTGCCGGAACGGGTCGCGGTCGAAGCCTTGCAGAATTTCCGGCTGATACACGTAATCGGCATAGCCCGACGTCATTTGCGCCAGATTCCTTAGCGTGATCCGCTCGGCGTTGGGAAGATCTGGAAAGTAGGCCGAAAGCTTGGTCTCGAGCGTCACCTTCCTCTGGTCGACGAACTTAAGCAAAAGCGTCGCCATATAGGTGAATGCCAGCGCTCCGTTGCGAAAGTGCATGTTCGACGTCGCCGGCACGCCGGTCATCGAGTCGCCCAAGGCACCGGTGTAGACGTCGGTTCCGTTCGAGCGCACCTGCACGATGAGTGCCCTCAAGTGGTGCTCCGGTATGGAACTGCGCATAACGTTTTGAATCGCCTGGGCCGAAGGCGCGTTGGCGGCCGCGGGAGACAGCAGCGCGGAGCTCACCAAGACCATGGAGGCAGCCGACGCGGCGATGCAGCGACCGAAGTAGCGTAAAAGTGGCA
>JALYUR010000101.1 GCA_030853635.1 Vulcanimicrobiota bacterium
GGCTTAGACCGGCCTTGCGCAGGGCATCGTTGGCGCGCGGCACGTCCGTCTGCCGGAAGGCGTCGTATGCCCGCATCGCTGCATCGTAGCGTTCATCGATCGAGGCGGCGTACTGCAGCAGTGCCGGCAACGGCGGCGAGCCGCCGCGCAACAGCCCCTCGAGATCATCGCGCAACGCTCCGGGCCGTTGTATGGAATCCTCGTCGTTGGCATAGTTAGCCGTCAGCTGGCTGAAGACGGCCTGACGCTTGGCCTGCACCGCTTCCAATTCGCCGCGCAGCTCGGGGTTGCGTTTGGCTGAAGCCGACAGCGCCTTGGTCAACCCTTTCTGAACCGCATCCAAGGTGTTGAGAGCCGCGTCGATGCGCGACAGCTCGGTGAAATATTTCTCAGAGAAGTCGTGGGCGGATTGGTAGTCAGCCTGGGTCAAACTCGCGCGCGGATCGGCCTTGACTTCCAGCGGCTGCGTGAACGTCCGGCCGGCCAGCACGATGCGCGCGCTGTACGTGCCGGGGACGACCGTCGGACCGGTCTTGGGTCCCCGGTACTCCTCGCGCAAGGCGCCCATCCACTGCACGGGGCCGTTTTCCTTGAAGTCCCAAACGACGCGGTTTACGCCCGCATCGTTGGTCACGTTGGGAACATCCTTGTCGGCGACTTTGTGGGTGCCGCTGATCGTGCGAACCACGATCCCGCGGCTGTCCAAGATGTCGACCACTGGCGCGGCGGCCTGCGGACTGGCCTGATAGAAGTTGACGATCGCTCCGTCCGGCGGATTGTGACCCGCATAGCGAGTGTAGAGGCCTTCATCATTTGCATGGTACGAGAACTCGTATGCCGTGCGCGGCGGGAACAGCATCGTGCCCGCCGCCTGTGCCGCCGGCATGTCTTGGACCGGTCGAACGTCGTCGAGAATCCACACCGCTCTGCCGTGGGTCGCGATCACCAAATCGTCGAACGTCGGTTGCATACGGATGTCGCGGACCGACACCGTGGGAAGGTTGAGCTGGAGGCTGCGCCAGTGCGCGCCGTCGTCGTACGAGGCCCAGATGCCCTGCTCCAGCCCCGCGTACAACAGGTGCGGATTGCGGATGTCCGGGCGCACGGTACGCACGTACTGATCGCGCGGCAGATTGGCGACGATCGAGCGCCAGGTCTTGCCGAAATCGTTGGTCGCGAACAGGTACGGCGCCCGGTCTCCGGATCTGTGACGGTCGAACGCGGCGAACGCCGTGCCCGCTTGCAGAGTAGACGGCGCGACCGTCTCGACTCGGGCGTACGGCGGAACGCCGGCCGGTGTCACGTTGGTCCACTGGCCGCCGCCGTCGCGCGTCAGCTGCACCACCCCGTCGTCAGTACCGACCCAGATCTCGCCTTTGGCCAACTGCGATCCCTCGATGTCCAAGATCGTATCCGACGTCTCCGCGCCTGAGACGTCGAGCGCGAGCGGTCCGCCCGAGGGCTGCTGATGTTCTTTCAGATTGAGGGTCAAGTCGGGACTTATGGGGATCCAGTGAACGCCACGATCGGTCGTCTGGAAGACGACGTTGCCGCCGTACCACGCCGTCTTGGGGTCTTGGAGAGAAAACGCGATCGGCGAATCCCAATTGAACCGGTACTTGCGCCGATATAAGTCAAAGTCAAGCGCGGAAGCTTCGTAGTCGGGCATGATGAAGGTGTTGCGCTGAGTCTTGCGGTCGAATATGGAGACGCGGCCATCCTGCAAGTCGGTCCAAACCGCGTCCGGATCGGACGGATCCGGCACCGCCCACATGCCGTCGCCCCCGATGACCCTAGTCCACGCCTCGTCGGGTATGCCCTCGTCGTTGAGGCTGTTCGACGGTCCGCAAAAGCCGTTGTTGTCTTGCAGCGGCGCGCATACATCGTAAGGCACGCGATCGTTTATGCCGACGTGATAGACTTGGCCGATCGCCAGATTGCGTGAAAACGACCATGTCTTGCCGCCGTCCAGGCTAAGCGCGTAGCCGCCGTCTTGGCCGGTCATCATCCGGTTAGGGTCCTTGGGAGAAATCCACATAGCATGATAGTCGACGTGGACATCTTTGGCGATCTCTTTAAACTTGCGGCCGCCGTCTTTGCTTTCCGCGAGCATTTCTGATACTGCATAGACGTGGTCCCGGTTTTTCGGATCGACGTTGATATGCGTGAAGTAAAAAGGCCGCTGATCGACCAGCGTGTCCTTGGATACGAGCGACCAGGAAGCGCCTGCGTCATCGGACCGCCACAAGATGCCGCTGCGGGACTCGATGATCGCGTAGATCCTTTTCGAATCGCTCGGCGCGATCGCAAGCCCGATGCGCCCCATGATGCCGGCGGGCAGGCCGCGGCCGCGCAGACGCGTCCAATGACGCCCGCCGTCGGCAGAGCGATAAAGACCGTCTTGCGGCCCGCCGCTGGTGAAGGTCCAGGGCTGCCGGCGAAACTGCCAAACGCCGGCGAACAATATATCCGGATTGTTGGGATCCGCGGCGAGGTCCGCCACGCCGCTCGAAGGACCGACGTAGAGCGTCTTGCTCCAGGTCTTGCCGCCGTCGGTCGTGCGGTAGATTCCCCGCGCCGGACTGTCCTTGAAGAAATTTCCCATCGCTCCGACGACGATCACGTTGGGGTTGCGCGGATCGATCGCTATGCGGCTGATCTGCATCGTATCGCGCAGACCCATGTTCGTCCAGGTCTTGCCTCCATCGGTCGTGCGGTAGATCCCGTCACCGTATTCGATGTCGTTGCGCGGGTTTGTCTCGCCGGTCCCGACCCAAACCACGTCATGGTTGCGCGGATCTATGGCGATGGCGCCGATCGATGCGACCGGCTCGTGCTCGAACACGGCTTGCCAACTCGCACCGCCGTTGACCGATTTCCAAACGCCGCCGCCGGCCGATCCTATATAGTAAAGATTCGGATCGTCTGGCACACCCGTCACCGCCGCTATCCGGCCGCCGCTGACCGCCGGTCCGATCTCGCGCCACTTCAGCCGCGCAAACGGCGGCGCAACCTTTGGGTCGGCGGCCCAAGCGGGCGAGAGCGCGGCTCCCAAACAGACGCCCGCACAACAAACGGCGACCGCGTACCTAACTTTCATGTCCGTCCCTTCCAATGCGCAAGAAGTGCAACAGTTGGCAACGAGCGCTTCGAACTCTTGTCGTCTAGGGGACTTTGGCCCCATTCGACAACGCCGAGCATCGACCAAACATGACTTTCATCGTTATCTTAAGCAGGCGCATGCCGCTCTCTGTTTGGCTGCCCCGAGCGTAGGGTAGCGGATAATAGTGAAAGTGTTTCAGCGGCATTTCGGAGTCGAGTACGAGTCGGTCAGCGAGGCGCGGCAGGCGATCGCCCAATTTGCCGGTGACTGCGGATTCGACGGGCACGAAATTAGCGATATTGCTCTAGCGGTCGGTGAGGCGTGCAACAACGCGGTCGAACACAGCCGCATGCGGGACCCAGGCTTTAAGGTCACGGCGATCTGCGATCAGCGGCGGCTGCAAGTGGAGATCGAGGATTCCGGCTTTGGATTCGAGCTCGCCGGCAAGGGCGGCCGCATGGACCCCGAGCAACGAGGCACCCGGGGGCTGGGCATTTTCTTGATGCGCGCAATCATGGACGACGTAAACTACAAGTTCGAAGACAGCGGTACCACGGTCGTCCTAACCAAGCGCCGCCACATCCCGGGCGGCCGGCTTGACCAGTCGGCGCGCGGCGAAGACGCCTGCAAGCGAGAACGAGGTTAGCGCCACAGCACAGGCTTGGTCGCCCGCGCCCTCACAGCTTGCACGAAGCGAGACCCTGTTTTTCGAGATAGCGCTGATGGTAGTCTTCCGCTTTGTAGAAGGCGGGAGCCGGCGTGATCTCGCTGACCACTGGTTTGCCAAAGCGGCGGGATTGAATCACCCGCTCCAGCGAGCGCTGGGCAGCCGACTGTTGCTCGGCTGAATGGTAGAAGATGGCCGAGCGGTACTGGGTGCCCACATCGGGCCCTTGGCGGTTCGGCGTGGTCGGATCGTGGATCTCCCAAAAGACGTCGAGCAGCCGGTCGTAACTCACGCGTGCCGGGTCAAAAGTCAGCTCGACCGCTTCGGCGTGCCCCGTTGCGCCTGTGCAGACATCACGGTACGAGGGATTGACGGCCGTTCCGCCGGTATAACCGACCGCCGCATCGACGACCCCATCGATGTTGCGGAACTCCGCCTCAACTCCCCAAAAACATCCGGCTGCAAAAGTGGCCTTTTCCATCGTTTCCTCTCAGCTTGTGATCTTTCGCCCCATTAGTCTTTAAGTGAGGATGCGAGCATTTCCCGTCTGGCTTTGTGCGAGCGCACAAGGCGCGGCTAGGCAGCGCGCGTAGGTCACCGCATGGCCTATATCGCTGCAGCGCTTATGTTAGCGCTCTCGACGACCGTCAGCCCGCATGCGGGGCGTGCCACGACGCTGACGGTCTTCGCCGCGGCCTCGCTGCATCGAGTGCTGCCGGCTTTGGGCGAACGATTCGCCAGATCGCATCCAGGACTGGCGCTGCGTTACGACTTTGACGGCAGCCAGATACTCGAAGCGCAACTCGAAAACGGCGCGCACGCCGATGTTTTTGCATCCGCCGACGAATTCTCGATGCGGCGGGCGGTGCGGGCAGGCCTAGTCGAAACACCGGCGCGCCTGGCAGCCAATGAAATGGTCGTCATCGCGAGCCGGTCGGCGGGCGTGCGGCGGATCGCGGACCTTGCCAATGCGGGAGTCAAAATCGACCTGTGCGGCGAAACGGTGCCGTGCGGCCGCTACAGCGCTGTTGCGATGTCGCGCTTGGCGGGAGACCGGCAGTTTCCGCCCGAGTTCGTCACAAGGTTACAACGCAACATCGTCTCGCGCGAGCAAAACGTCGAGGCGGCAGTCGCCAAGGTCTCCTTAGGAGAGGCTGACGCGGGCTTTGTCTATGCGACGGATGCCACCGGCCCGGCGGCTGGGCGGCTGCGCGTCCTGCGGTTTTCGCCCCGCGATCGGGTCGTGGCGGCGTACCCCATAGCCGTCGTACGAAACTCCGCAACGCGCGACCTAGCCCGAGGCTTCGTCGCCTACGTCCGCTCGGCGGACGGCCGAAAAATGCTGCAATCGTTCGGGTTTGTGGTCTCCCGCTAGCCGAGCAACAGGTGAGAGTCACCGAACTCGTGCCACAGGTAGCCGCCTTCCAGCGCGAGTGCGTATGCGCGGTTCACGAGCTCGATGCCGGCGACCGCCGCCAGCATCGCGACATGCGTCGAGCGAGGTTCGTGGAATCCGGTCAGCAGCCCGTCGACGAAGCGCAATCGCCGTTGGGCGGTGATGACCAGTTCGGACCAGCCACGCGCTGCGCCGATCCTGCCCTCTAAATCGGCCGAGCTTTCTAATGCACGCACCACCGTGGTTCCGACGGCGATGACCCGTCCGCCGCGCGCCTTTGTGGAGCGTACGGCTGCGGCGGTTTCGGCGGCAACTTCGTAATACTCGGCGTAAGGCGGCTCGTCGCGTTCGACGCTGGCCACTCCCGCATGCAACAGCACGGGTGCGATCCGCAGGCCTTTGGCCCGCAGCGACCGCAGCATCGAGCGGGTGATCGGGCGGCCAGCCGAGGGCATTTCGGCCGAGCCGGGCTGGTCGGCGTAGACGTTCTGATAGGCTTCGAGCGGCCATTGGCCGCTCACGTACGGGTATGAAATCGGCTTGCCGTAGCGCCGCAGCAGCCCGGGCAGCGGCACGCTGAACGCTGCGACCCATAAACGCCGGGATCGCCCATACGCCGCCAGCAGCGTCGAGGTTTCATCGCCTGCAAGGCGCAGGACGTCGCCTGCCGCGACCGCACGGCCACGCGGTTCGACCACCACCAGACCACCGGGAAGTTGGGTGGATGCGTGCAGCGCCAACCGTTGGCCGTCAGCTGCGCGGGCTTCGAGCGCGGCCGGCAAAGTGGCGGACGTATTGATGACGAGCAAATCGCCTGGGCAAAGGAAGTCGCCAAGCTGGCCAAAGCGAGCGTGGGTCGTGAAGCCGCTGCTGCCGGTGACCAGTAGGCGCACGTCATCGCGGCCCTTACCGCGCGCCTCGGGCGGCTGGGATGCTTCGAGTCCCGGCGGGATCGTAAACGGCCGATCGAAACCGGACGGCAAAACCGTCGCCACTACAGTACCTGGGCGAGCAGCTTCTGTGCTTGATAGCGGCCGGAGAGGATTGACTCATCGTCGAGCAATCCGAGCAGGGCCAAAGCGACCGCTTCAGGGCGCGGCAACGAAGACAGATCTACGCCCGGTTCTGCGGCCCGGTGCATCCGCGTGTCCATGTCGCCCGGATCGACGACCAGCACTCGTATGCCGCCGTCCTCGAGCTCGGCCGTCAAGGTCGCGGACATATGCTCGAGCGCGGCCTTTGAAGCTCCGTAGCCTCCCCAGCCCGGATACGCATTGAGCGCAGCATCGGACGTTACGTTGACGATGATCCCGTGTCGGCGTGCCTTCATGCTCGGCAGCACGAGCTGCATTAGATGAAGCGGCGCGAGCACGTTGACGGCCAAGATGCGCTGCATCGCGCGCCAGGGCAGCTGTTCCAATGACGGCAGTGGGCTCGGGCCTAGCTCCGAGGCGTTGTTGATCAGTATGTCGATTCGCCCGAACCGCTTTAGACCGGCGTTTACGATGCCTTCGGCATCCTCGCTGACGTCCGCTGCAACCGCCACCACCTCGCAGTGACTGCTAAGAGTTGCCGCCGCCGCCTCCAGGTTACCGGCGTGGCGCGCAGCGACGACTAGATTCATGCCGCGTCGCGCCAGCACAGATGCAACGGCAAGACCCAAGCCTTCGGATGCGCCGGTTATGACCGCGGTTGTGACGTGCTTGTCCATGGAGTAATCTTAGCGCAACCACCGGGTGATTGCGCCGGGCATCCGCACAGGTGGCAGCTGTCCTTAAGGCCAGACCGCCCTAGAGGTCCCGACCGGCGGCGAGCGCGACGGCCTGCGCGCGATTGTCGGCACCGAGTTTGTCCATGATCGACCGCACGTGGAACTTGGCCGTTCGCTCGGCGATCCTCAAGCGCTGCGCGATTTGCTTGTTCGATAGGCCGGCGCCGATGAGCCCAAGCACCTCGCGTTGCCGCGGCGTCAGCAAGCCGCCGCCAGGCACCCTACGCATGCCCCGGACGATCTTGTCAGCGACTTGGCTTTGGACGTAGGAACCGCCGGCGTGCACGCTGCGGATCGCCTGCGCGATCTCGCTCGCCGGAGCGCCCTTCAGCAAAAACCCCTTCGCCCCGTTGCGCATGGCGCCGGCTATGTTATCGTCGCTATCGAACGCCGTGAAGACGACGACGCGAGCCTGCGGATCTACGCGCGCCAGTCGTGCCGTCGCTTCTACGCCGCTCATTCCGGACAATTTGAGATCGAGTAAGACGACGTCGGGATGCAACTCGATGACGTTGGCCAGAAGGTCTTCAGCGGATCCAGCCACGCCGACCAGTTCGAAATCCGCTTGGTCTTCCAAAACCGCGCCCAACCCCTTGCGCACGATAGGGTGATCATCGACCACCATGACGCGAATCACTTAGACACGGCGTCCAATGGTATGTCGGCGATGACGGTCGTTCCGTGCGCGCGCCGAGTCCGCAACCGCAAGGCGCCGCCGAGCAGCCGCGCCCGCTCCTGCATGCCCACGATGCCGTGACCGCTGAACGTCTGCGCGGCCGGCTCCATGCCAGTGCCATCATCGCTTACTTCCAGCCTCAAGCGCGCCGCGCGGCGGCGCAGCACAACGCGTACCTCGGTCGCCTTTGCGTGCTTGGCGGCGTTTCTCAGCGCCTCGCCGACGATACGGTAGATCTCTGCTTCGGCGCGGCTGCCTAGCTCCGGTAAGGCGCAGACATCTACTAATACTCTAAGCCCCGTCTCGGACGTCACGGCCCGGGCCAGCGCATGTAAAGCTTGCACCAAGGGTCTGCCGCCGGCCGAGGCCGCTCGCAAGCCGGCCATCGATGTGCGAGCCTGCGCAATGCCGTCCCGTGCGGTAGCCAGCGCCCGCCGCACGTGATCGCCGGCGTGCGGCGAAGCGGTCCCCAAATCGTTTAGCGCTCCCTCCAGTTGCAGTGCTATGGCGGTGAAGCTTTGAGCGAGCGTATCGTGGATCTCGCGCGCGATGCGCGCCCGCTCCTCGGCGGCCGCCAGCCGGGCGGCGTCTTCGGCGAGCCGGGCACGCTCGATCGTAGCGCCGACTTGCAAAGCGATGGTGGACAGCACGCGAAGCTCGGCGCTCGTCAGCTTGCGCCACGAAGGTCCCGTCAGGTTGATGATGCCCAACGGCTTAGACCGGAAGTAGAGCGGAATGGTCGCATGGTAGCGCAATCCGGCGGTCAGGTCGGTCGCGTTTTGCTTGACGGCCGGAGCCAAGCGACTGCATTCGATGACGTCGACATTTTTAGGTCTTAGGCTGCCTGACCTAAAAGCGTCGGTGCATTGACACCAGCGATCCGACATCTTCACCGGGTCTTGCAAGTAAGGCGGCAGATTGTAAGCGGCCGCGTTGTAAATCGCCTTGGTGTCCGGATCGATCAGCCATATCCATCCCGTCGGCAATCCCAACAGGCGCGCGACCAGCCGCAAAGTGCGCTCGAGCGCTTGGCGAACGTCGACCGCGCCGTTGAGCTCCTCGGCGATGGTGTTGAGGATACGCAGCTCGCGTCGGGTCTGGTCGGCGTGCACGGACTTCAATGCGCCAAGCGGAGGTCGGGTCTCGGATAGTTCGAAGCTGTGGCACCCATGCAGCGGCTATGGCCGTGGGCGCGCGCGCTGGCGTACATCATAATAACGTCCGCTTTAATCGGCGCCTCGGCGGCGGCCTTTCATCTCGTTGCGCCACGGCTGCACGGCCGTCTGAGCGTCTTTTCGGCTTTGATGGTCGGCGAAACGGCGGCCTGCGCGCTTGCGCTGGGCGTCGCTTTGCTGGCTCGGCGCTTCGTCGACCACCGCACCGTGGGCTCGCTGGGCCTTTCGTTCCGCACGAAGTGGGCGCAGTTGCTGACGCTAGGCGCAGCGTTCGGAGCGGGCATGCAATGCGCGGTCTTCGCGATCGACCTGTTGTTGGGATATTCGCACGTCGCAGCCCAAACCAGTCCACGGCCCGCGCTGACCTCAATCGGGCTCGCGCTTCCGCTGTTCTTGGTCGGCGCGCTCGCCGAAGAGGTCGCGGTGCGCGGTTACGTCTTGCAGAACTTGTGGGAGCAGTGGGGCTTTATCCCGGCTGCGATGCTGAGCGCCGCACTATTCGCTGCCTTGCATCTGGGCAATCCTAACTCGCACGCGCAACTAGCGCTGACGCTGGCGGGATTGGTGGCCTACGGCTTATGGGCATGCTTGAGCGTTGCGTGGACCAAGTCGCTGTGGCTGGCCTTCGGCTGCCACTTCGCATGGAACTTGTTCGAGGGACCTGTCCTCGGCTTCCCGGTCAGCGGCCTCAGGATCGTGCCGGCCAGCGCCATCGATCAACAAGTCTCGGGCCCGGCTTGGTTCACGGGCGGCCGATTCGGACCGGAAGCGGGCTTGGGCGCGATCATCGCGCTGGGCGCCGGCTTGGCCGTTCTTTACGCGTTGCACCGAAGCGGAACGTTCGATGCGGTGCCGGATACGCGCGAAGCGTACGCCAAGCCGTTGGCCGTCTAAGCCGATAGTGCCCGACCGCCCGCGAACAGGGATGCGCGGACTCGTCACCAACGTATGCGGCGTGTCGAAGACCGTTTTGGTAGTCGATGATAGTGCAGTTCAGGCCATGAGCTTGCGGATGGCCCTGGAAGGCGCGGGTTACCGGGTCCTCAGCGCCCACGAGGGGAAGGCCGCGCTCGAGATGATCTCCGCCGAGCCACCGGATCTGGTCATCACCGATGTGATCATGCCGGTCATGGACGGCTACGAGTTGAGCCGGCAGATCAAAGGAAACGACGCGACGGCTAAAATCCCGGTCATCATCATCAGCGGACTGGGGGAGACATCGGACCCTTACTGGCGCAAGCACGCCGACGCCGACGCCTATCTTGCCAAAACGGCCGGCATCGAACGCTTACTGGAGACCGTCGCCGACATGCTGGCTCAGCCGCCGGCGTAACGGCATAATGCCGCACGGCGGGCGGTCAAGGCAACGAGAAAAACGATGCCGGTAACGAGTGTCGCCCGCGCATGTAGTCTTCCCTGATGACTTTGAGCAAGCGGCTGTCGAGCGCGACGATCTGACTGAGTCGCGCGTCGTAAGTCGCGGTGACGTTGGCGAGGTAGGCCGGACGGCACTCTAAAAGCCAAGCCGCCCGGTACTGCGCCCGGATGGCGTTTAGCTGCTCTTCCCAGTCGGCCAGCAGTCCGTCGATGTCGTAGAGATCGCCGTACACTCTGTCCTCATCGCTCGGGCGCGCGGCCAGCGCGTCAGCGTACTCGCGATCGATCGCGGCCGCGATCTGCAGTTGGCGCCCGAGCAGGTCGAAGCGCAAAGCCGCGACTTTCATGACCTGCAGCGCGCCAGGGTGCAGCGGTGGAGGCGCGGACGTCTCTAAGTCCCGCAACGCGTCTTCGGCGTCCAGCCGAACTTTGGCGATGTCGACTTGCTGGGCGATGCGGCCGCTTACGGCGAACGGATCCGCCCAGAACTGATAATCGGATGCGTCCGAAGGAGTGGTAGTGAGGTCGGTATTCGCCTGGCGCAGGTCGTCGATGTCGCGCGTTAACCGGTCGCCGTCGGTACCGAAGAAGCTCCATGCGAAGCGGTCGTG
>JALYUR010000110.1 GCA_030853635.1 Vulcanimicrobiota bacterium
GAGCGCGGACAACGGCGCGTAACCGCCGTTGAGACCTTTGCCCATCGTTATGATGTCCGGCGCGAGTTCGCCTCCGCCGGGGCCCCGGAAGTGTTCCAAAGCAAAGAACTTACCGGTGCGCCCCGCACCGGTCAGCACCTCGTCGGCGATGAACAGCACGCCGTGCCGATCGCATAACTCGCGCACGCGGGCGTAGTGATGCGGCGGCGGCACCGACGCACCGGTAGACGATCCGCCGATCGGTTCTGCGATGAAGGCGGCCACGTTGGCCGGCCCCACGCGCAGGATCGCTTCTTCGAGCGCATCGGCCGTCATCGCGGGGGAGCGATCGCCCAGCGGCCCTGCCCGGTACGGATACGGCGCCCCGATCATCTCGACATCCAGCAGCCACGGAGCGAAAACTTCGCGGTAGTGCGCGCGCGCCGACGCCGACAGGGCGAGCAGTGTGTTGCCGTGATAGCCTGGCGTTCGGGCGATGATAGTGCGCCGCTGGGGCTCGCCGCGCTCGACGTGGTACTGGCGCGCGAGCTTGAGCGCCGCTTCGACCGCCTCCGAGCCGCTGCACAAGAAGTAAGCCTTGTCCACACCGCGGGGCGACCGCTGCGCCAGCAGATCGGCGAGCCGCTCCGCCGGTTCGTTGCTGAACGCCGTGCCGTTGACGTACGCGAGCCGGCGCGCTTGCTCGCCGATTGAAGCCGCGATCTCTTCTACCCCGTGGCCGACCGAGCAGACCATCGCGCCGGCGCAGCCATCGAGATAGCGCTTTCCGGCCGCATCGTAGACGAAAACGCCCTTACCGCGCACGACGGTGGGCAGCACGCGGTTAAGCTTGCGATAAAATACGTGGCTCATGCCACGACGCCGGAGCGCTCGCTCATGCAGAGTCCCTGATAGACCGCGAAAGTGGGTTACGGCAATACTTCGGCGAGGAGGGGGTTGGGCGCCTGCGGCGCGCTGCGCAGCGCAGCGGCGATGCGCGCGCCGACGCACGGCAGCAAGAGCACGTTGACGGCGATCGCCAGGCTGAGCAGATGCGTGGCCGTCGTGCCCCATAGCGCCATTGCCGCCGCGTCCGTCACGACCGCCGCCCCGAGCCACGGGGCGATCGAATAGTCGCGCAGCGCGACCAAGCACGCCGTGCCCAAGGCGACGAGCGACAGCAGCGCCGCATCGGCTCCGTAAAGCCGCAGCAGCGGGGCAGCTGCAAGGTATTTTGCGCCGTAGGTAGCGCCGATCAGCAGATTCGGCACACCTGACGTGCACAGCACGCCGATCACGGCGCCCGCCGCTCCCAGGCCGAACGTCAGCGTCAACAGGCGGCTGAGCGATTCGCGGCTGGTGTGATGCGCGGCAGCCGCCTTTGGCATGAGAACGAGCGCGATGAAGCCGACGGCGTACGGGATGATGCGCGCGATCGTTCCGGCTGCGCCGTAGTAGCCGGCTTCCACTCCGCTCAAGTGATGCTTGGCGAACAGCATGTCGACGAACATCAGCGCCGCGGTTCCAGCCGAAACGCTGAGCACTTTGAGCGACTCGCCGCCAAAACGCAAGTGCTCGCCGGCGATGCCCCGTCGTGCCCCATCGCCTGGACGGAGCATGGGGACGTAAGCGATGGTGGCGGCCACCGCTGCACCGCCCAACAGTCCGGCCGTCGCGCCAAGAGTGCCCATGCCCGCGCGCACGAGAACCAACGCCAGGATGAGCTTGGCGAGCCCGTCGCCGCTCAAAGACAACGCAAACAGCCGAAAACGGTGCGCTCCTTGAATGGCCCCGCGCGCAAAAGCGCTGATCGTCGCCATGCCGACGAACGCCGCGAATACGAGCCACAGGGACGGCTGCACGATGTGGAGGTAGGCCGCTACCGGCAGGCTCGCCACGAGCGTTCCTATGGCCGCCAGGCCGCCGACCGCCAGCGCGAAGCGTCCGACGCGGCGCACGAACGGCGCAATGGAAGCGTCGAGATGCAGTGCCCACAAGCGCGCGGTTTCCTGCATGGCAACCGTGCCGATGGACGCCCCCAAGACGCTGACGATCGAGGAAATCGCCAACAGCGTCGCCAGCGTGCCGTATCGATCCGGTCCCAGCAGCCGCGATACGGTAAAATGGTAAACGAAGTTGAAGACGTTGCCGAGCAGCGCGCCACAGACGACCCAGCTGGCATCGCCCGCAAAGGACCGCAGTGTAAAGGCGCCGCGTTTCGCCGGTTCCACTGGTCCGCTCTTCAAGGGCGCGGCGGCGGTCGTCACGTCACAGCACCGCGGTGGCACTAACCGACGGCACAGCGGCGGCGCTCACTGCCTGCGGGTCTTGAGCCAGCCGGCGACTTCGCTTTCCACCTGGGTCATAACGCTCGGCAACGATTTTCCGGTGCGCTCGGCGACCGCGCGGCAATCATCGAATTCGGCTCGAGCTCGAACGCCGCCCGGCGAATTGACGATCTTGACGCGCACGGGGCCTAGCGTCGTAGGTACGGTCTCTATGGCACGCGCAAGCGTCGTGCGCTGCGTCGCCCAGCGGCGCACCCCTATCGTCGTCGTTTCCGCCACCAGCGCGGCCACGACCGCATCGGCGCGCGCACGCGGGGCTAGCGCGGAGAGCACGACCCCCGGCCGGCCCTTCTTCATCTGGGCGGATTGCAGCCATACATCGTAAGCTCCGGCGGCGAATAGTTGCTGGGTCGCCCGCTCGAAAAGCTGCGGATTCATGTCGTCGATGTTGGTCGCTATCTGTTCGACGC